>NZ_JBVVQY010000003.1:0-389627 GCF_055811615.1 Mesorhizobium sp. WSM4807 | reverse complement strand
GAGTGGGGGGAGCGGCGGAGGAGGAGGCGGCTGGGGAGGATAGCGTTGAATGGCTGCTGCAAGTAAGCCAAGAAATTAGAGCATTTACGGCCAAGTGGAATCACTTGGCGTCGCAGGAAATGCGGCTAAATCAAACAGATAGAGCCGGATGCTCAGTTCAATTTGAACGTATCCCGCTCGCGGATCCGGGCTACGGTCTAATTCGCATCCGCTGATTGGCGCAGCGCCTCTGTCTCTGCCAACTGGATGCCCATTTCGACAAACGCGGAAAGAACTGAAAAGCGGTCCTCCAGTGCAACGCGTGCCAGCCCGGCCAGAACCCCCGCACTCACAGCGCGGGCGGGAGGTGCTGGCTGCAAGGCCGATACCGCTGACGCCTCCAGAGCCGAACCATTGCCATGCCGTCCTGCAGCCAGGGCAATCCAGGCGGCCGGCGTTGTTGGCGGCATTGCCGCAGCCTTGCTCACTTCCGGGCGATGGTGAGGGCTCTCCGGTTCGCTGACCCAGTCGCGAACAATCGCGAGCAATTCCTGATCCCTGCTGTCGAGCAGAACGGTGAGGTGGCTCAGGCATTCATGAGCCCACCACACCGCAGCCCGCTCGGGAAGCAGATAGGCACAGAACGTAATCGCCTCCTCGGGCACCCGCCCGGCCAGGAGGGCGCGGCAAAATTCGATTGAAGGCTGTTCGGTCGGAAGTGCCACCATGTCCCTGGAAACAGCGGGGCAGGCCATGAAAAGATCCCGTGCCGTTTTGAATCGAAGCTCATTGGCCATGGCCGCCACGCTTTCCCCAGGGAACAATCGACACTGAAGCCCTGGACAGGGCGCGGGTCAAGTCTCCAGTCCTGAGCAAGATGCAACTGCCCTTCACCACCCGTATGCTTGACGTTTATTGACAGACAATCGATTCGGAATTTGGTATTGTCCGCAGTCGATGAAATCGGATGCTCAAGACAGGAGTAACCGTCATGCAGTTGGGCAGTTTAGCCTTCGCGTTTACGGTCGCGCTTTTTTCGACCCATGCTTTTGCCGATCCGCTTCAGAAATCAGAAGACATCGTGAAGTTTTTTGACGCGGCGAGCGAGTTCGGCCCGTCGCGTGGAATTTGCGTCGGCACCGAGGAAGAGTGCAACAGCAAGAACAAGCAAGCGCCTGCCGAAAAAACCAGCCTCGACATGCTGATCAATTTCGGCCTGGATTCTGCGGAACTCGATGCGACTGCCCGCGCTGAACTGGACGAGTTCGCCAAGGCACTGAAGGACAGCCGACTGAGCACTCTGAACTTCGTTGTTGAGGGTCACACCGATGCAAGCGGCTCGGCTGATTACAACGAGGGACTGTCGGAACGAAGAGCGAGATCGGTAACGACCTTCCTGACCTCTAACGGCATCGATCCTGCCCGCATCAAAGCGACAGGTTTGGGCGAAGCGAATCCGCGCAACCCCAATCCGTTCGATCCGGTAAACCGCCGGGTGGAAATGCGGATAAGGACTGAGTAGACCAGACCCGCGCGTCCTGTTCGAGGCGAACCGAAGGTCAGCGCAGCAAACCAAACCGATTCCGATTTCCGGGCCATGCGCTGGCTCAAAGCGCATTCTGAACGGAACTCACCATAGCCGTGATCGCCTGCTTGTATTTTTCGAACTCGGGCGATGTCTGCCGGACTTCCGTCGTTGTCGTTGTCCGTTGGCTCGCTTCAACCATCGCCGGGCTCAGCTTCCGCCCCATTTTCCTTTCGGCCCAACTCACGACATAGCTGGCGGACTTGCCGGTGAGAAACGGGTTGGCTTGAATGACGGCCGATCCGAGCACGGCGCTCAATTGCGCCGAACCCGGCGACGACAACACTTGATGGGCGCCTTCCATTCCCAGGAAATGGCAGAGATAAAGCCGACCGGCTGTGATCTGGTGGCCGCGCGACCGAAGATAGGCTTCGCCTTCGCGCGCCAGATTGCTGACCATCTCGCGCGAGATGGTGGCGTCATAACGCAGAGCAAGCAGGTCGGCGGTTGACAGCGTCCGCGCAAGTTCGGGGCGGTAGGTGTTCATCATCCTGATCCAGGTCTTTGTTATGAACTGACCGGCGCCGGTCGCCGAAGACAGTGGGTTCTTGGCGCGGGCGCTGCCGCCACTTTCGACTTGAACGATACGGTCGGTCAGCGTTTCGACGGCGGAAGCGTCCGTTGCGATTGCCGTGACCGTACCCAGGGGATCGATCGCCTCGCCGTTGCGATAGAGTTCGAAATGCAGGTGCGGCCCAGTCGAGAGGCCGGTGGTGCCGATGTAACCAATGATATCGCCTGCTTTCACCTTCGCGCCGACACCGCCCTTGACCGCGAATTTCTGCATATGCGCATAGCGCGTCTCGCGCCCGTTTCCGTGCGAAATCTTCACCAGGTTGCCGTAACCCCCTCCATCGCCTTGAAAAACGACTTCGCCGTCGAAGGCGGCTGCAATCGGCGTACCCAAAGGCGCCGCCCAATCCACGCCCTTGTGAATGCGAACAGTCCCGAGGATTGGGTGCTTGCGTGGGCCGAAGGTGGACGTCATGACCCCGTTGACCGGGGTAACCATGCCGTTGGTGACTGTCAGCGAGCGAACCTGATCGTCGCCGCTAATGCATGCAAACTGGCCGTCGGTCTGCTGGAACACGAAACAGTCGAGGCTTTTTTCGCTACCCTGGACGCCAACATACAGCACCCGTCCGGCCGTCTCTTCCTTGCCGCGTGGCCTTTGCGAATAGATCAGCACCAGACGCTGGTCTTCGCTGGCGAAGGCATCCAGATCCTGTCCTCGCGAAAGATACATGATCGCTTCTCCGATCACGCCGGTCGGGACTTTGTTGCGCGCTGCTGTCGAGTAGATTGCGTCGAGCAGCCGGTATTGCCTTTTGTGCGTGCCTTGCGCCTGTGCACCCGAGTAGTTGAACAGATCTTCGCGGACCCAGGGGTCCACACCAGACACAAACACACCAGCGGCATTGCGCGTCAGCGTGCCGACAAATACGTTCTTGGCATAGATCGATACCTGCATGAGGGACATGGTTGTCGTCTCGCGCGTCGGCCTGAAACCGCGCATGGCGACGACATAACCCGGCTCAAGGCTTTCCCGATTGAAAAGCGCCTTCAGGGCTTCGCCTGCCAGCTTGGCATCCTCGGCGGAGAAACGAGCATCCAGCACAACGCTGTCCAAGCTGCGGTCGTTGAGAATCTTTACGAACGTGTCCTCGGTAGCCTCGTATCGTTGATGTTCGCTGGTGACATTTGCAACGCTGGTGTTGTTTTCGATCTGGGTTTTCCGGAATGCGGGAAGGGCTGCCTCGCCTGCATCGATTGTTTCGCCCCAACCTGCTTCGGCATCATCGGCGTCCACCAGCGGGTCCGAAGCAACCGGAGCCTTGTCTAGAACGGGCGGTGGCTGAACATCGTTTTGCAGATCATTGGAGGGCGCCGACGTGGTCTGTCGCTGTGCCTGGAAGAATGCAAAATCTTCCTGCGTGGACGGTATCGTTGTCATGAACTTTTCGCTGGCGCTAAGCATCATGTCAGTCAGAATTTCGATCTGGGGAGAAACTCCAGCCTGATCGAGTTCTGCCGGGCGCGGGATGACTTGGCTTTTTGTTGCGGCGCCGGTGTCGGGCGCAAGGGTGATCCACATCGGGTCGCCTGCGAGATCGATGATGGCAGGCACATAGACCGATGCATCGGCTGGGACATCGTCGGTTCCCTCGACCGCGTGCAACTCCTCATCTTCATCGCCAAACGACCAATAGTCCGCGGTGAGATAGAAGCCGGCAGCGATCGACAACAGGACAACCACAGCAAGACCGGCAAGGAGTCTGCGCCAGAGCCGGCGCCTGCGCTGGGCCGCGCGCGCCTGCTTTTTCAACCTGAAGCTTGTGTCGATACTGTGCGTCACGGATTGCTTCCGGTCAGGAAAAAGGTCCACCGCGCCTGTTCAAGTGTATCGACTTCGAGAAATCGTGCGGCGATATGGCCGCGCTGCCAGCATTCATTGATGCCGCGTATCGAAAATCGGCGCCTGTCGATGCACATTTCGGTCGACCCGGTCAGGGTTGCATGGCCAAAAACGTCCGTCGCATAGATGTAAATATAGCGGTTGGTGAGTTCCTCGCGGATCACGTTCACGCACTGATTTGCGCCGATGGTCCACCAGCCATCGGTCTGGTCCGCATTGTCGACCTTTTGGCCGACAGCGAGATTGACGACGTCGAGCGTCTGATTGCAGACGGTGAATTCGGCGCGCGCTTCGTGGGACGACAGGAGAGCCAGCAACATCGCGCCCGACGTGACCGTAAGTCTGATACGGCCTCTCAGGGTAAGTAGGCCGCGAAGCCAGTCACGCTGATTTTTGGGCGGGACAGCGGTCGGGAAGGAAAAACGCGAGCGGCGGCGGTCCATCGGCGTCCATGCTACCCGCCGAGCCGGAAGTACTTTGCAGTCGCGGAGAACTCAGATCGGGTGGTCGCGATCTCTTCGAGAATCCTGGGCAACAGCAGCGCGGCTGGTGTCGGCGCGGAGAACGCCGCAGCCTGAATATCCTGTGGACCCGTGATCACCATTATGATCTGCGGCACGACCTTGCCGGCCGCCTTGTCGGCTGCGCCGAGATCGATCGGAAAGTTGAACGTGGCCTTGCCAGCTTGCGCCAAGATACGACCGTCGAGGTTGAATGCCATGCCCCTGTGGTCGATCAGCAGCACGCTGGAAATCAGGCCGCCACGCGTCACCAGCGTGCCGCCGATCGGCGAACCGCTCGGCACCGTCGTTCGATCGAGAACAAGCTGCGGCTTGTCAGCCGCCGTCTGGTCCACAAAACGCAGAAAATTGGTGACTTCGCATTGAGCCGGTTCAATGAGGCGGACGCTGATGTCCGGTTCGACATGGAATCTTGCCTGGAAATCGGACAACATTCGTTCGAAGGGCTGAACCTCTGTGCCCAATCCTTCGATTGCGACGGCGGTCTCGGTTGCCGACGTCAACGTCGCATAGAAGCAGTCGCCGCCGTTGAACTCGCGCACCCAGGAGACCCGTTGCGCAGCCTTGTCGAGGGCAATTGCCGGCGGCAGCTCGAGTTCCGGTTTCGGCACGTTCAAGGTGATGGCGGGTCCGTCCGGCTGTTTGCCTGCCGCCGGTTCGTCCTGTTGCCCCTTTGCGCTCGCGTCGTCCGCCTGGCCTGCAGCGGGGTCGGGCACCTGGGTGGTGGCCTGCTGGCTGGCCGGCTGCTCGGGCTTCTCCATCACGTCGGGCTGGACCGCTGGGGGCGGTGAGACTTTGTCGGCCGGCGCTACCGGCGCGACCTGGACGCGCGGCGGAACAGCTTGCTGGCTATCGCTGGTCACGCTATCCGGCTGAATTGCCGGCGGTGGTTGTGCCTCGCCTGCCGCTGGCTCCGGGGTTTCTTCGGATGCCGCCGGCTCCGAGGTTTCCTCGGATGCCGCCGGCTCCGACGCTTCCTCGGTTGGTGAGAGGACTTCGGCGGGCCGTGCCGGCTCCAACTTTTGCGCCTCGGCATCTGCCTGATTTTCAGCTGGCGACAGCGCCTCGGCTGGCGCCGGCTCCGAAGTTTCCTCGGATGCCGCCGGCTCCGAAGTTTCCTGGGATGCCGCCGGCTCCGAGGTTTCCTCGCTTGGTGAGAGGACTTCGGCGGGCCGTGTCGGCTCCAGCTTTTGATCCGCTGCGGCAGCTGCCTGCTTTTCAGCTGAAGGCGCAGCGGCCTCTGTTTGTGACCGCTCAGGCGGAACTGCCTTTGCCGGCTCATCGCTCGGCGAATTTGCAACACTGTCCGTCGGGGCCGGCGTTGATGCTTCCGGTGCCGAGAGCTTTGTCTCACTGCCGGTCGGAGTGGAAGGCGTCATCAAGCCGCTTAGATAAATGCCTGCACCTGACGCGACAGCTAAGGCCGCCAAGGCAGCGATCACGATCGATCGGCTCTTGGCGGACTTTGCAGGAACCTTTGGCAAAACCGCCCGAGGACCGGCAACTGGCGAAGGCCTTGGTTCGGACAGAAGCGCCGGCCGGACATGCGGAACGAAGCGCTGTTCACCGGGAGCCGCCGGACGTTGACTTGGGAGCTTGGGGCCAGGCGCGGCGGTCCCCCCCGCTCGCGGCGTCCGGTCGCGCGGCGTGATCGACGTTGGCGGCGTTGTCTCCTGATCCGTATCGTCACGTGTCACCCTGGCGATGTCCGCCATGCTGATCGGCCGGTCTTGTGGATCCGGCTGCAGCATGGCTTCCACAATTCCACGAAAATCGCCGTCGATGTCGGACAGGTCCGGAACGGTTCGGCGCTTTTCCACGATCTCGAACTGGGAGCCGCCCATGTCGATCGGCTTCCCGCGCAGAGCAGCGGCCAGCACCAACCCCAGGCTGTAGATGTCGGATTGCTCGCTGACCTCGCCGCTGTACAGCCCGAGCTGTTCGGGAGAAACGTAGTTGTACTTCCCCGCGAACTTTCCGCCGATCAGCGTCTCTCCGCCGACGGTCGCCGACCGCGCGATGCCAAAATCGATGATCTTTGCGCGTTCCACCCGGCCTCCCGGCAGGATGATGTTATCCGGGGAGAGGTCGCGGTGTATTGCTCCCGCCTGGTGCACGGCGCTCAGGCCGGAAGCCAGGCGATGGCAGAGCTTGCGCACGTCTTCCGTCGGCATCGGGCCACGTCGCATGATATCGAACAGCGACGGGCCGTCGACGAATTCCATGGCAAGATAGGGGCGACCGATGCCGGGGTCGATCGTGAAGACGTGATAACGCACGACGGCGTCGTGCGACAGGTGATTGAGGATCGACGCTTCCTTGCGGAACAGCGACAGGATCGTCTGATCGCGGGCGAACTCGGGCAAGACGATCTTGATCGCGACATGGTCGCCGGTCTGAATGTTGTGGCCCCGGTAGACTTCGCCCATGCCACCGAATGCGATCCGCTCGTCCAGTTCATAGATGCCGCTGAGTTGCGTGCCTACGGCTGTGTTGGCGACGTTAGGCGATATTCGCGTCTTGTCGTCGGCGCTCATCAGCCTCAACCTTCCGCCCGGGAAGGATCAGGACGGGTCCCATTGCGCCCATCTCCGATCTTCACGAGCACGATCGTGACATTGTCCGTTCCCCCGCGCGCCAGCACCGTTTGTAGCAGGTTTTCGCATGCCGCCTGAGGCGTCGCCGACACCGCCGCCGCCTCGATCTCGGCGTCTGTGACATGCGCTGTCAGCCCGTCGGTACTCAACACAAATATGTCGCCCGGCATGATCTCGCCTTGCTGGAAGTCAATGACGATCTCGTCGCTGACGCCGACCGCATGCGTGATAACATTACGGCGCGGCCAGGTGAGCGCTTCGGCTGCGCTGATCATGCCCTTGTCGAGAAGTTCCTGAACTTCGGTATGGTCCTTCGAAATCTGGGAGATCGAGTTGTTGCGGATTAGATAGACGCGGCTGTCGCCCGCCCACAGGCAGGCAAACCGCCCATCCATCGCCAGCAGGGCGGCGACAGTGGAGCCGATGGTTATTCCGCGGGATTCCGATATCCTGCGAATTTCCGCATTGGCCCGGCTCAGCCGGTCCTCGAAGCGCGCACGAAGATCCGGTGCAGAGCTTGCAATGCCGATCGTTGCCAGATGATCGACGATGCTGGCCGAAGCGACTTCCCCAGCCTCATGTCCACCCATTCCATCGGCCACCACCCACAGGCCGGTTTCCGGCTCGACCAGATAGCTGTCTTCATTGAGCTCGCGGACACAGCCTCTGTGGCTAACGCCGAAGCTTTCAAAGGGAAGGGCGACATTGTTCACTTTGCCACCAAGCGCTTCTCAAGCGTCCTCTGCGGCGCACTGTCAGGCGCTCGCTCGCGCCAGTTTGCCACAGGCTCGAATATTAAAGTATCGAAATCAACGTCCGCGCATCTGTTGCTGATGAACAGCCTCACCGTATTGGAAAATTCAAAGGTCATCTCAAAACGCCTTTGGACAGCTGAACCCGGAAAGCGCAGGAAGGAAGAGAGGGTTGGGGTCCGAACTGGTCTGGATCGTATAGGCGACATCGCGTCCGCCGATCACGAAGCGGGCTTCCGTGTTGCCGCCGGTGCTGGTGATATCAGCCTTGTCCAGCAGGCGCTTCAGTGCCCACGGACCGTCGAACTTGATCGCGGACTCACGGCCCGGCATTTCCGGAATGAGGCTCAGGCTCGCGGACGCGGAAGCCATGCCGCTCGGCCAGGTCACCGTGCTTGGCGCGTTGCCCGCCTGGTTGCTTTGGACAATCTGGCCATCGACGTCGAGTTCCGCCGTATCGGCATCGCGATGCAGTGAAAACGGCGTAAAGGTGACGCTGACCGACGGCACCGAACCACCTGAAGGAAAGAAGGCGTTGCGGATTTCCGCGGCCAGCTGGAAGTTTTTCAAAGTCGACTTCGACAGGTCGCGCCCGAAACGCGCATCCTGTTTCCAGTTCCAGTCCTGGCCGGTCATGTCGATCAGCGAAGCGAGACTCTGTGCGAAGAACCGGTCCATCAGTCCGCCTGGAGCGAACAGTTTCGCGAAATCCGCCATCGCAATATCCTCCGAGCCATCGCTGGCGAAAGGATAACGGCCCTCGACCATCTCCTCGCAGGTGCGCGTGACCGTCTGGTCGAGCATCTGGTTCAAATTCGTTAGCGAGGTTTCTGCGACGTTGCCGTCAAGCTCGTCGGCGGTCGCGGTGACCATTCGGGCGAGTTGCTTGGGCAGACGCGAGACATTGGCGCGAAGGGTGGATATCTGCAGCTGCAGATTCATGTTGACGCGTTCCGTTTGCGAAGGGACGTCGGCCGCCAGTTGCAGGCTTTGGTAGATGTCGCGGAAATTCTGGGTCAATGCATCGATTGGGCGGCGTCCGGCGGGACCGTTCACCAAAGCCTGGAATGATCTGAATTGCGCTTCGACGTTCGCCCCAGGATTCTGGTTTTGCGCATTAGCGGACCCTATACCGGCCCGGCTTTGCGATTTGCCGCTGGCGACTTGAAGGCCGATGCGGGCCAATCCCCTGGCGACATCTGCAGCGTTCTGCGGCTGGTTTTGAAGCATGTCGGCTTCGGCCTCGGAGCCGAAGTCTTTGCCGGAACCAGCTTCTCGCGTCAGAGCTGTTTCGTCGGCGATCGCCGTAAAAAGCTGGTCGATTGGCGAGGTTGGTGACGCGGCAGCGGACAGCGCGATATACTGCGGCTTGTCCTTCAGCATCGCCTTGAACTTCAGCTTGTCGAGAACGCCGTTCCACGCCGCGGCGAACTCCCTCCCATAGCGATCGACAAGTTCGGGACCGAGTTTAAGCAACTCCTGGTCGATGCCACCTTGCTCGCCGCCGCCGCCGAGAACCCACTGGTCATCGACAAGCATCTGCGCAATGCGCGAGAGTTGTCCGAGATAGAAGTTGTTGAAGCCGTTATAGGTGTAGATACCGGGAACGCGAAGGCCTGACAGATCGCCACCATCGACACGCTCGAACAACAGCTGCGCTTCCGGGCCGCCTTTCACGGAGACGGAAAAATCATCCAGCGCTGCCGCGTATACCGCCGACTTGACCAAGGCGGAGGCACGATCGGCAAGGCTCATTCGTCCGAGCGAGCGTTGAGCGGCTTCGATAAGTGGCTGGTTGAGTCCGAAAACCGGATCATAGGCGTCGTCCAGCGCAAGCATGGCCCGCAGATGTTTTTCGAGTTGCGCCCGTCCCTCGCGGTTGTTTTCGCCCGGATACCGGTTCTGCTCCCAATCCTGCCTCATCCAGGACACGATCAACTCGTCGTCGACCTTCGGCGCCCTGCCACCAAGCATCAGATAGGTCTTCAGCGGTTCGTAAAGCGCGGCGGGATCAGCCATCTTGGCCTGGATGGTCCGTTCGGCCTGAAGCAGCAGGCGCGAACGGAACATGCGCTCCAGCGCCTGCCGGTACGCTGTTTTTGATGCCGAAAGCAGTCTTTCCCGCTGACTGAGCCCGAACGTCGCCTCGATCGGGGTCGGCAAGTCACTGGTGTCGAACCCGGCCGGCAGCTCGCGCAACTGGTCGAGCGGGCCAATGACGTTTTCGAGGTCGACATCGGCGACCGTCGGGGTTTTGAGGAGCGGGTCCGCCGTCTCGCGATAGCGGCTTACAGCTTGCGTCGTAGAAGCGATCAGCGACCTGTTGGCCGTAAAGCTCAGGGCCAAGGTGCCCAGAGCCGCGGCAGCGATCAATGTGATCAAGCCAAGGCCGCCATATCTGGCGATCGCTGCACGTCTTTCAGCCGATTTGTCGTATGAAACCCAGCCGGATTCCGCGAAAATGACGCCGGTCAGAAGATCGTGCAAGAAGAAGCTTTTGCCAGTGCCGGAAAGATGGGCGCGAGAAGCGCTGCCGAAACTGCGACCGATTGCGCCCAGCACCTGGTCGATCGGCGTCCCCTCCTGCGTGCCCGATGAAAAATAGAGTCCACGCAGGCTGACGTTCACCTGGCTGCGGGCCGGATCGAATACGCTTGCGATGAAACTGGCAATACGGCCCTTCAGCGCGCCAAACTGGGCTGGAAAGCCAAAGATGGATATACGAGCGACTGGATCGGTCTCTTCCTGCAGGCGGTCGGCCATCTCCTCCGCCAGGCGTTTTTCCAATGCGTCGAATTCGGCCGGTGCCTCACCGACCATGTTCTTGTTGCGATCGGCAGTCTGGAATGTCGCGCCCCATACTTTGCGGCGGCGCTGCTCGTCGAAACCGCCAAAATAATCCATGAAACCGGCGACAAGGTCGGCCTTGGTGAAGAGCAGGTACACCGGGAACTGGATTTTCAGCGTTTCGTGGATTTCGCGCAGGCGGCTGCGTATTTCAATGACATGGACGTCAAGCTGCCGATCATCGAGGCTGATGAGATCGGCAAGGCTGATGGCCAGGATAACCCCGTTTATCGGTTGCCTGGTGCGGTATCTCTTAAGCAGCGACAAGAAGGCGAGCCAGCTCTTCTTGTCGCTCTGCGCGTTGGAATCCTGCGTCGTGTAGCGTCCGGCGGTGTCGATCAGCACCGCCTGGTCGGTGAACCACCAGTCGCAGGATCGCGTGCCGCCAACGCCGGCCACCGGCTGGGCGTCGCCCGAACCGGCAAGCGGAAAATTCAGACCGGAATTGACCAACGCCGTTGTCTTGCCGGCACCAGGCGGGCCGATCACGACGTACCAGGGAACTTCGTAGAGGAAATTGCGCTTGCCGCTCGACCGCTTGAGCGCAGCGATGGCTTCGTTCATACGAGCCTCGAGCACCTGCGAGTCGTCATCCCTGTCGTCATTGCGGGCGACTATCGTCTCGAGCGCCTTTTGCGCCTTTCGCTTTCGCCAGAGGCGCAATCCATAGATCAGCGTCACGATCGCAACGATCATGCCGATGATCGCCACGCGGAGCCAGACGGGTGCCAGCGGGCGGGTGTCGGCAAAGCGGATCAATGGTCCGGCAAACCAGACGGCTGCCGCGAAACCGGCCAACGCGATCGCGCTGAATATCCGCAGCAGCCAGCGCGTCATAGGCGCTTCCAAATGGCCGTGCTCACAGCGTTTCCTCCTTGGGGATCATCAGGTCGACACGGCGATTCTGGGCGCGGCCTTCCGGCGTCGCATTGTCGGCGATCGGTTCGTCTTCGCCCTTGCCGTCGACCGTGATCCGGGAAGGCTTGCTGAACCGTGGCGCCATCATCGCTTCGACAGCCTTCGCCCGGGCGATGGAAAGGTCGAAATTGGATTTGAACGGGCTCGATTTTCGCGGCTTCACATTGTCTGTGTGGCCGACGATCATGATCGGTCCGGGCTCCGGTTCCAGCGCGGCGGCGATGTCCGCGGCGATCGGTCCAAACTCCGATTTTATCTCGGCCCTGCCGGACTGGAACAGCAGGACATTGTTGATCTCCACGACGATGAACTTGCCCTGCGTGCCGACGGTCAGCCCGCCGCGCGCGATAGTCTTGGCCAGTGCGGCATGGATGCGATCGATCTGAGAGGGGGTAGGGGCGACAGGCGGAGCGACTTTCACCGGCGCAGCCGACGGCACCACGCTGGCGCGTTCGATGGCGATCGGCGTCGATGGATCGAGCGCCAGCAACCTGCCGGCAAGGGCATCGCCCTCGTTGGTGATGAAGACCCGCAATGCGAAGAATGCCGCCGTCAGCAGCGCCGACGCTGCGGCCGCAACCACCCAGAGCGGCAACCGGGCCGACGACTGTGCGCTTGACACCGCCATGCTTTGCCAGTGGGGCGAGATGTCTTCGTCGGCGCGCGCCTTGAAGTAGCGAAGCGTCTCGTACACGTCGCGTCGAACGCGTTCGAGATTGTTGTCCTCGCGCGTAAGGCCTCGATATTGGCCTTCGAACCCCAGCGACAGGCAGGCATGCATCAATTCAAGCAAGTCGTAGTGTGCCTCCGGCGCGGCCAGTACCTTGTTCAGCGCTTCGTAGAAGCCCGAGCCGGTGGGCACGACGTGAAAGAACTGTGACAGCATGCTGTGCTGCGCCCAGGCGTCTCTCTTCGGCCAAGGCAGGTTGCCGATGAGGTCGTCAGCGGTTTCGCAGAGAGCAAATTTTGCGATCCGTGCATCTTCTTCGGGAACACCGGCTTTCTCCATTGTCCGGTCGAATTTTTCGATCGCCTCGGCAACATGTTCCGCCAGTTGTTCCGCCTGTCTTTCGACAGGCATAAGCCTGAGCTGGCCAAACAGCATCAGCAAAGGAGCGGCCGCAGCGAGGATCTGATTTGCTGCGGAATATCTGACACTGTCCGTGGCATTCAGCAGGATTTCCTGCTCAATGGCTGGCCTCGGCGTCGCCGCAAAGGAGCCGGTTGCCGCCGCTGCGCCGGGGTCTGCAGCCTGATAAATCGCGGTTCCGGAGGTCCAGCCCGGCGGTGCGTGCCGATCGACACCGGGATCGAAAACCGTTGAATCCTTGACCCGCGAGGAACCGGGCTGCCCGTCGTCGGGAACAGGTCTGTGAGGAGCCGGCGCTGATTTTTCGGCGCGGCGCGGTGCGCGAATGACGGTCTTGCCTGCTGGGCCGAAAGGATCGTCCTTCGAACTCATCGCCAAACGTCCGTCGACGCGGGGGCGCCGCGTGTGCGCCACATCAGGGCAAGACGGTCCCCGGCCAGGCGCAAGAACTTCAGGCGCAGGAACTGCAGGCGCTGCTGGCGAGGGCAGTGTCTGGAGAAAGGTCGGCTATATTTTTCTAACCCGCCGTAACATGACATGTGCCGCAGACCCCCAGGTCAATCAGCCTTACCCGCTGGCGAACTGTCGTAAGTGATCGTAAGCTTAGAAACGGTCGATTGGAACCAGATGCAGCGCTGCGAAAGGATTTTTCTTCGCCAACGACAGCGTCGCATCTTTGGGGCCCGCCAAGGACGCCCTGATACATTCCAGTTGGTGCTTGATCGGCTCCGCAGCCGAAGCTCAGCGCAGCAAACCGATCCGATTTCCGGGGCATCTGCCAGGTTTCCGGTCTATTTTTGCTTGTCGGCTTTGGCATAGGCTTCGCTGAAATAGGCCAGGAATATGTCCAGCATTCCGTTTTCGTGTGCTTCCTCCATGGTTCGCCATTTGGCGACGAAGGCGTCCCAAGCCAGGCTCTTCTTCGAAGTGAATGACGTGGGTGGGAGTTTTTTGCCGATCGCCTCAGGCGACAAATCGTCAAGCAGCCGTGAGAGCGCAGCTTGCATGGCTGCATAGGTGGCAAATTCGTGCGTCTTGAGATCGCGGAATGCGTCTTCGACACTGTGCCTGGCATCAAGGTAACCGGTTCTGCGCCGCGCGAACATGATTTCGAGGATGTCGTCGGTTCCCGGGACGAACTTCAAGGGGTTGTTATCGGCAGCGCTGATCATCGTCCGGTGTGTGCTCTTGGCCAGTATTTTCGCAGCCGCACGTGCCTTCAGCAGCAGGGCCAGCTCCTCGACAACCGTTCGAAGCACCGCGCCGATTTCGGCAGCCACTTCATGCGGATCACGCGATTGAAGCAATTCCGGCGAGATGCCGGCTGCGATCGCGATTTCCCGCAGCACCTCGTCTCTCGTCGAAGGGAGAGGCGCGGGCGGCGAAGGCGTCGACGCCGGTGCTCGCTGCCCGGGCCGTTGCTCCACCGGCTCGAAGAAAGGCTCGCCTCCGAAGTCCAGAGGCCGACCGGTTGCGACCGGCATTTCTCGTTGCGTCGAACCGTACCTGCTTTGAGGATGACCCATCGTGGCGCGCTCGTCATCGATCGATACCAAGATGACGTAGCGGCCGATCAGCAGCCGGTCTCCATGATCAAGCCGATGCGGGCCGGCCATGCGATGGGTCGATCCGTTGATGAAGGTCCCATTGCGCGAAACATCGTGCAGCCAGAACGCGCCTGCCTCGTATCGAACATCGCAATGTCGGCCGGAGATGAACTTGTCGGGATCGGGCAAGGTCCAGTCACAGGCCTCGCGGCCGATTTCGAAGCTGCGGTCACGAGCGGAGTAACCGGTCGACATACCGGCGGGCAGGGAGACGACATTGTTGATCTGCAGCCTGATGAACATTCAAAATCGCCGTCGATCCTGTCGGGAAACTCACTCAGGACACCCCATTATACCAGCAATTTGTGAGCGGCGGCACAGAAGCGTTCAAGTCGATAATTCCAAAGGCGACCAGGCTGCAGCCGCCAAGCGTCCCCTTTGGTCGGTGCGAGACATGTGCTAGGCTCAGGCAGAAACGAGCGGCGGGAGGGGGCACGACCCATGCCGAACGAACGTGCTACGGTTGTGCAGACGCCGGTTGGCGCTGACCTGTTGACTTTCACGCATCTCGTCGGGCGCGATGAGATTAGCCGTTGTCTGGCCTATACGGTCGGGTTCGTAAGCAGCAGCCCCGAGATCGATCCGCTGAAGATGCTGGGCGGTGCGGTTTCGATCGAAGGTGAATCCGATCCGAAACGCTGGTTCAGCGGCCTTGTCTCCGAGTTTCGGCTGACCCGGATCGAGGACCGGCTGGCATACTACGAGGCGGTCATCAGGCCATGGCTCTGGTTCCTCGGCAATACCACCGACTGCCGCATTTTCCAGAACATGAGCGTCATCGAAATCGTCGAAGAAGTTTTCTCGAAATACAGCACGGCAAAGTTCGAGAAGCGCCTGCAAGGGTCCTATCCGCCGCGCGAGTACTGCGTCCAGTATGACGAGACCGATCTCGATTTCGTGCAGCGGCTGCTCGAGCACGAAGGCATCCTGTATTTCTTCGAGCATGACGAGGGCAAGCACACGCTTGTGCTCGCAGACGCAATGAACAAGCTCAAGCCGGCGCCGGGCTATGAAAAGGTGCCTTATCACTTTGAAGGGCAGGGCTCCCGTCGCGATGTCGAATACATCACCGAATGGATTCCGGGCAGCTCCGTGCGGCCAGGTGCCTATGTCCATACCGACTATGATTTCAAGAAGCCGGGCGCTGACCTGATGGTCAAATCCGCCCAGCCGTTCAGTCACAAGCTGGCGGCGGGCGAGAATTACCGCCAGCCCGGCGCGCATCTCGACGTCGGCCGCGGCGACAGCCTGGCCGCGATCCGGCGCGAGGAAATCCAAGCCGTGCACCAGCGCATCGCTGCAGTCGGCACGGTGCGCGGCCTGTATTCCGGCTGCACGTTCAAGCTGGACGGCTTCCCAAGAGAAGACCAGAACCAGGAATATCTGGTGGTCAGCGCCGAATACAGGCTGTTCGATCCGGGCTACAGAGCCCTTGCCGACGTCGAAAGCGAGAACTTCAAGGTGATCCTCGGCGTGGCGCCGACCGCCTTGCCCTATCGTCCGCCGCGGGTGACGACACGGCCGATCATGCGCGGTCCGCAGACGGCGACGGTGGTCGGCCCATCCGGCGAAGAAATATTCACCGACAAATATGCACGGGTGAAGGTCCAGTTCCACTGGGACCGTCTCGGCAAGAAGGACCAGAACAGCTCTTGCTTCGTGCGGGTCTCGCAGACCTGGGCCGGCAGCGGCTGGGGTTTCATCCAGATCCCGCGCATCGGCCAGGAGGTGATCGTCGATTTCATCGAAGGCGACCCGGATCTGCCGATCATCACCGGCCGCGTCTACAACGCCTCGCAGATGCCGCCCTACGGACTGCCGGGCAGCGCCACGCAATCCGGCTGGAAATCCGACTCCTCGAAAGGCGGCGGCGGTTACAACGAGCTGATGTTCGAGGACAAGGCCGGTTCCGAACTGGTCAATTTCCAGGCACAGAAGGATCACAACCTTCTGATCAAGAACGACCGCACCAAGCTGGTGCAGCACGACCAGTCCGACCGCATCGACCACGACGCCAAGCACTCCGTCGGCCACAACCTCGATGAGGACGTCGGCAACAACAAGACGGTCAAGGTCGGCGTCGACCAGACCACGGATATCGGCAACAACGACACCGAGACGGTGGGTGTCAACCGCTCGCTGACGGTGGGCTCGAACGAGACGATCAATATCGGGTCGAACTCGACGGAGACGATTGGCGCCAATCATACGCAGACCGTGGCGCTCGTGCAGACGATCACCGTGGGCACGGCCCGCATCGATTCAGTCGGGGCCACTGAGACCCGAAGCGTGGGGGCGGCGCAGATGAACACTATTGGGGCGACGCGGTCGGTTAGCGTGGGCCTCGACCAAAGTCATGAGATCGGCGCGTCGGATAGCTGGACTATCGCGGCGGCGCAAAGCGTCAATGTGGGCGCTGATCAGAGTGTCACTGTTGGCAGCGCCCAGACTTTCAAGGTCGGCGCGGCGCGTAGCGCCAACGTCGCGGCCGACGATTCCACAAGCGTCGGCGGTGCTCATTCGCTGAGCGTTGCAAAGGATAGTACGATCAGCATTAGCGAAAATAGCTCGATCACAGTAGGCAAGAAACTGGTGATAGACGCGGGCGACGAGATCCTGATCAAGTGCGGCTCTGCCAAAATCATGATGAAGAAAGACGGCACGATCGGCATTGAGGGCAAAGATATTTCCGTGAATGGGTCCGGCAAAATCAACATCAAGGCTTCCAGCGACATCACGATGAAAGGCTCGAAGATCAGCGAGAACTGAGGGACAGCGATGAATGACATTCGCGAACGCATTGACGGTGTGATGATCGGCATCTTTCTCGGTTTCGACTCCGCCGCTTCGCCGCTGGTGGTATTCCCGGGCAATCCGGAAGAGACGGCCTTGCCCGCGCGCAGCTTGACCGGACTGACCTCCGAAATGATCGGTTCTGAGGTGGCCTTGCTCTTTCAAGAGGGCGATGCCATGAAGCCGCTTATCGTCGGCCGCATCGTCGAGCCGGCGCGCAAGACCGCCACGCCGCAAGTCGTGCGCGACGGCGAGCGCGTTCGCATCATCGGCGAAGAGCGCATCGAACTGCGCTGCGGCAAGGCAACGATCCTCATGGAAAAAGACGGTCGCATCACCATTCGCGGCACATACGTCACCAGCCAGGCGAGCGCCGCCAATCGTATCCGTGGCGGATCGATCGATCTCAACTGATGGTGGCGGCAACCGGAAATCCGAAATCGGAAGGCGCGTCGGAGCGGCGAATCGTTCCCGATGTCGTCAGGCAACACGCCGAGCAGGCCGCGTTCTTCTGGGCGCAGCGCGACACTCTGATGATGGACGATCCGCCGGACCTTGATGTGGTTGCCGGCGTCGACCGGCGCCTGGAAGCCAACCTCGATGGCCTTCGTATCGCCGGCCCAGCCGCTTGGCCGTTTGTCATCGCGGCGTATGAGGATTTTCCCGAGAAGGGCGAATTGTTCCTCTTCGGATGGATGGCGATCGAACAGAACGACGCGCGCCGCGTGGCCGAGGCGGTCGAGTTCGGCCGTCAACGCGATGACGACGCTCGCGGGTTGGTCGATGCGCTGGCGTGGCACGAGCCCACAACGATCGCTCCACTGGTGCGGGACTGGATCGGGGCGCCGGATGCGTTCAAGCGATTTCTCGGCGTATCTGCCTGCCTCGGGCATGGCGTCGACCCGAAGCAGATGCTGGCTCGACTTGCGCGCGATCCGGATGCGCGTGTTCGCGCAGCGTCCCTGCGGCTTGCCGGAAAGCTGGGACGAGCCGATCTTGTTCAGGAACTAAGGGCCGCGTTGCACGATGCCCAAGAGCGGCCGCGCTTCTGGGCCGCCTGGTCGCTGGCGGAGCTCGGCTCGGGCGACTTGGCCAGCCCCGAACTTCGCAAGGTTGCCATCAGCGGAAGCGCCGACGCAATGACGGCGCTCCGCGCTGCGGTCAAGGCCGCGCCCGACAAGGACATCCGCGCCTGGATGGGCGGGTTACTCAAATCGCCTGAAACCGTGCCTTTGGCGGTGCGCGGCGCCGGCATGCTGGGCGACCGAACTCTCTTGCACTGGCTGATCCACCAGATGCGCACGCCGGCTCTGGCGCCGGCAGCCGGCGCGGCATTTTTAGAGCTCTTCCCCGAAGCACGCGCGGCGGATCTGTTTACCACGGAGCCGAGCCAGGCCGGCAGGGCCTTCGAGGATCACTTCGGCGACGATGTTGCGAAAGTGCCATTTGCGGATAAAGTGAAGGAGTGGGGCGTAGCTTTACAGTTGTTGTCTGCGTAGCAGATCGATGGATGCGTTACGGACCCAGGCTGACGGATCGAATGGGCGCCACATTTTGATGGACCCATTCCAGCAGGTTTAACAGGCTGTCGAGCGCGCTCTCGTCGGCGCGCATTATTTCGATGAACCAGGCTATGTAGTCGGCCTCGACGTTCATGACGTCCGGCCCAAGAAAGATAACGGAATCCTCGGGTTTGAACATCTCATTCGCGAATCCTCCTCGATGAGTCGCGAGCAGCCAAGCCGAAAGCGCATCCACAACTCGGTCCGTTACCGCTTTTGGCTGCGGTGCTGTCAGCTCAATCTCCAAATCGATATCATCGATCAAATCGCCTACCTCGAGATCGTATGAATATCGCGGCCATGGACCGGGAAATTGAGGCTCGTCAGTGCTGACCACCTTTTCGTTGGCTGGCCACAGGATGCTCACACGCTGCAACGGGATTTTCTTCTCGTGGAGCCAATGCAGCATATTGGCTAGTATGAACAAGCTCGCTGGGTCGACGACTATATCCCGAAAGGTTGCGCTTACCGTTTTCTCCCGGAGATCAGTCGTGCTGACAAGTGCTCGTGCCATGCCTGGATCGTGGGTTTCCCCTGCCAATCCTCCACATTCCGCCAAACCCTGAAAGGCTTTCAACACATCGGCAATTCCAATCAACGCCTGATCGTCGGGTGAGCGTGCCAGTGCCAAGTTGACCACCAGCTCGCGTTGGTGTGCATTCGGTAGAACCGACAAGGCAAAGGGCCTGTTCATTAGCATTCCGATCAATTTACCGGCGGGTCAAAGCGGTTCGGCCACCGCGTTGCCAAATCGAGCTCACTTGGCCCCAGCATCTCCAATTCGATCCTGACAGGTTTGGTGATTTCGGCTAATTTTCGCAGACCCTTCACGTCGGCGGCGCCGCGGTTGACATCGCCAACAATCGGCAGGTCTGCAGCACGGATGACCAGAGCCTCCCCTACATCGAACATTGCTAGTTCGCTTTTACCTTGTTCCCGCAGCTTATCCTTTCCGCCCAACTCAGCCAGGATGCCTGGCCCGAGAGCGGTCAGCCATGAAACATTGTAGACCCGACCTCGAGCCCAAATCCTTATCGCGTCTTCCGGGACGTCGAACCCAGTGTATCTCATTGCCTTGCGCGCGATGAATTCGAGCGCCTCGTTCGTAAATGTCATGAACAGGTGCTTGAATGCATAACCGCAATAGCCTGAATCGGGTGCTCGGATTCTGACAATCCGCGCAAAGAACTCGGCAAGCCGCTCTGCTGCTGGTAGCGCGGCAAACTCCATCGGAAATTCCAGATGGAGTATATTTGCTTCTTTGTCGAAGAACTCGTCATCCAGGGGACCGGCCTTGAAGTGCGCACCATAGTCGCCGACATTGCCTGCAGGCTCCTGGCCAAAATGAAACTCCGAATAGTTTCCTTCTCCAACGTCCAACAGATTTGCGAAAACCGAGTTGAAGGTCCGTTGGGTCGCCTTCTTCCAGCTGCCGCTATCAGACAGGTAAGTCTGCAATGCACCGTCGGGGATAAATTTAAGGTACTCCTCCAGGATTGTAGCCACATCCGGACCGATCGTATCAGCCGTATCAGCATAGATAAGGCAGATCGACAATCCAGGACGCACAATCGTGTAGTCACCGTCTGTCGTATTTATGATGAACGTCAGGTCGCTATCTCGCATCTGGTGAACCTATTTCTTGCAGCGCTTGTTGGTCAAAAGCTCTGGTGGATTCTTTACCTTCGGATTCTGCTTGGCCCCTAGCTTTATCGTTCGAGTTCTTTGGTCTTGTTTGGTGATCTTACCTTTCCTGTTCTTTTTGGCGGGAGTCCAGCTGGTGTCCGCTGTCCCCTGCGAAGGCTTCTTCCTCTTTCCGCCTTTGGTCTTTCCCGTCGGCGTTCCTGCGGGGCATCGGAACTTGTATTCCACAAATCTGTTGATCGAACCGTCCGGGTTGAGCATGGCGGCATCAGGAAAGATCTTTCCTGAAATGCCTGCGAAATAATCTTTCGCTTCCATCCCGGAAGGCCATTCCCGAGATGCGCTAGGGTCGTGCTTCCCGGTCTTCTCGTCATAACCCTTCTCGGGATCAAACTTGGGCTCTCCGCCGACCTTCTTTACAGCGTCATCACAGCATTTATGTTTGGCATCTCCAAGCTCCTTGCAATTCATCATCTTCTGGTTTGACGCTTTGAGCTGCGCCTGCTTGGCGTCCACTTGGCGGTTGCATTCACAAAGGATGTCTTTCAGCTTTTGAATGCCACGCGCAGCGACAGCAGGGTCGAGGTCTCCCGCCAAATTGACCGTGTTCTTGTCATTATGGAACTTCTTGTCAGTGTGGCGGCAGGCATTCTTGCCATCCATCTTCACGTCGAACGAATAGGTGATCCAGTCCGTTGCTTTCTTGAAGACATTCGACTTGACGCCGCCGACCGTGCCAGGTTCGTCGCCGGTGCTCATGCCGTATTGCGAGCCCTTGATGGCGATCATCTTGCCGCCCTTAGCAAAGACGGTCGTCGTTCCGTCCTTCAGTGTTCCCTGGTTTGCGAAGTTGGGATATGGCAATGGCACGGGGCCGCCAGGCGTCGGCGTTTTGCAGACGTCGGGTATCGTCGCGATCGACACGCCTATCGTTCCCTTGTAGGTCAAGCCGAGGCTGTTGACGACGATGTGGGTGGGCATCAGGCGGCTCCCCTCGGTCCGCCCAGCAGCACGGCGGCGCGGGCGCCATTTTCAGAACCTGCCCAGATCAGCGACAGCGGCGCGTTCTGGTAGTTGCGCGCTTCGGCCTCGCTGATCAAGCTCACGAACAGAGGACCAGACGCCGCGCCGACATCACCCCAACAGTCGGCTGGCGTCTCGAAGTCCGCCGCATCCTTGAAGCGGCCCGGATTGCGGATCACGGCGAAGCCGTATTCGTTGCCACGATAGCGTTCGCCGTTCATGTCGCAAATGATTCGACCAACCGGATCGATCGGCGCATCCTCGAACAGAAAGCGGAAGGCCGCGCCCAGCCCTTCGCCGAGCACAACCGTCTCGGTCTTGACCCTGTTCTCTTCGCTCGCCGTGGAAGCGCCAACGACCTCAAGGAGAGGTTGCAGCCCATACGCCCGTGCCGTAGTCAACATCGTCAGCAGACAGAATCCTGCCGCCTCCCCAGGACAGAAGCCGTAGATGTTGCCCTCGGAATGGAGCTGTTCATTCTCGTCTAGCCACTCCAGAGTTTCCGGCTCTAGATAGGTATCGACCCCGCCTGCCAGGCAGAATTCGGCTTTGCCATCACGCAATGTTTTGCAAGCATGGTAAATGGCGAGCAGTCCTCCGGCGTGACCGCCTGCGGTGGACCCACCACCTTCGAGGACGACGTGCTGGGCCAGTCGGCTGCGCAATTTGGCGTTAACCTGCGCGGCGAACCCCTCAGCCTGTCCCGGTCGGGCCTCACCAGTTGAGAGGATGAGCGAAACCCCAGTTGCCTGCCGCGCAGCTTGCAAGGACTGCAACGCGTCCAGTGCCGGCGAGACTGCGATTTCCACCGCACGGTCCGGGCCGGTAAGGGTCACATCGACGCCAATGTCACGAGTGACCTTCATCCGCTCGCCGAACCGGTCGATCATATAGGGATGATCCTGAATGGCGGATATTCCGGCGCGGACCGCCGCGGCACTTGAGGCCGCGTCGAAACCCAGCGGCGTGCGCGCCCCCACGCCGACGACGACAATCGTGTCTGCCTTGGCCATCATTCGTCTTCGTCCGCCAGCCAGACGCCGGTCGCCGCGATTGTTGGTGAAATGCCGGTGCGCTCGCGGACGCTAAGGGTCGTCATCTTCAGGCGCTCCTCGTCGTAAGGCACTGCCATGGTCGACATCCAGGTGATCGAGAATTGCCTGAGATCGGGTTTGATGCGCAGCGTGTGGATGACCGCTTCGCCGTTCTTGCGATCCGGGCGGTTATAGAACTCGGTGGTCATGTCGAAGGTGATGCGCGGCAGGAGAAACTGCAGGAAGCCATCCGCAGTGAAATTGCCGAGCCGCACATCTTCATAGCCGATGAGCGGCGTCCTGGTCTGCTGGTCCTCCGGCGCGCACTGATAATACATGCGGCTGAAATCGCGTGGCAAAAGTGGATCGCGCGTTTTCTCCCATTCCTCACCATAGGTGCCGGCATATTTCATGCGCGGCTGCCAGTGCCGCGCCACCGGACCGAATCCGGCCGGCGTGCCGCTTCTGTGGTCGCGATAGGGCGCGTCGGGATACTCAAAGTTGGGCCCGGTCTTGCTGATCAGCCGCTGCGGGTCGACTGCAAATCCCGTACCGACCGGATTACGCTGATCCCAGTTCGGCTTCGATGCCTCCATATCCGTGCCGCCGTATGTCCGGCGCCAGCTGATCGGCATTTTCGTGAATGGTTCTGCCCGGCTCATCCGCACCGACACCGTGCCGGGCATGAACACACGGTCGCCCACGACGTTGATGGTCTTGTCCAAGTCGCCGACTTTCATGCGCGCTGCGCTCTCAATGCCTGGACGTCCGTCGGGCACATAGACATGTCCTTCGACCAGAATGTCGGTGTGCTTTTTCTCCAGATTGAGATCCGTCTCATCGAGAAGCTCGTTCGGATCCGCCCCGTGCACGGGCGCCAGGTTCACCGGCGTCTGGTCTTTCAAGAGCCGCTGTTTGCCGTCGGGATCGATCTCGAAGGACGCCTTGATCGCGATCAGCCAGACCTCATGTCCGCGCTCATCACGCGTCCAGCTTTCCTGGGCGGCGAATGGCGTCTCGTTGGACAGTATCCACATTTGAAACCACGCATCCTTACCCGATGGTGAAACGGCGAGCCTTCAACTGTCTTGGAAAGATTGCATCAGCTGGTCTCCCAACTTGCCGCAAAGAGCTGCTCCAGCGTCGCTTGCGGCGACAGCGGATCAACATCGAAAATGTCCGAACGGGCTGTCCACATCACCATGTCGCAGATGACCTCTTCGCCCGGCTCGACAGGCGGCACCGGCAGTTCGGTCAACGCGATGTCCAGTTCATCAGGCGTCATCTCGCCGCGCTGGGCGGCAAAGGCAGCCTCTTCAATCCCGGCAAACCACGCCTCGGCGTCGGCCAGCCGAACGGGTGCGTCAGGAAGCTGCGCGACGACGGTGAGAGGGAACTGCCTGCCTACCCGGTCGGCGCTCTGCAAGATGATGCCGGCCGATCCACCGAAAGAAGCCGGGCCCGCCAGGAAGCGCAGCGCGGTGGTGCGCGGCCAGGTTTCCAAGCCGATCAGCGGGACGATGTGCTGCGCCAGCCAGCGGTCCCAGATGCGCACAAAATCCCCCGGCAGCCGCCGCGTGACGAAATCGCCGGTGGCGGGCATTTTGCCGTAAAAGCCGGGCAGGTTCATATCTGCGGCGGACATGAGAACTTCTTGAACATCTGCAAATTGTAGGGATTTTCGACGCTTGCCGCCTTGAGCTCGAAATCCGCGTACATGCCTTGCGTGCCCAACCGCAGGCTGTAGACGTCGGACAGCGAGGTGCCGGTGAAGCGGCCACTGCGTAGCAGCCTCAGCCACGCCCAGCTGCCGGTTTCGTTCAACATGACTTCGGGCGAGCCGTCGATCGGCTGGAAGGCGAGCGAGATGACGCCGGTCCCGTCCTTGCCGGGCCAGGTCATCGGCTGCGGCCGCGTCGCGTTGTTGTAATAGACGAGGTTCTGGCCATCGAGATTAAGGGTCACACGCGTGACGTTGGGCGACAGGTCCTTGGGTTGGAGCGTGAAGCTCATCACTGGGCCGGTACCGCCTGGAAAGAGATCGTCTCGGATCCGCCTGGCCTGTTCGAACGCCGCCAGAGCCGCCGGGTCGAGCCCAAAATCGGCGCGCCATTTCCATGGCTGGGTGGCGGTGTCGACATAGCTGATCAGGTGGTCGTTGATGAAGGCGTCGATCATCCCGGCCGGCCCGAACAGGCGGGCGAAATCGCGGACATTGACGTCCACGGCACTTTCGGGGCTGAACGGATAGCGGTCGTTGAGCGCCGCCTGGCAGAACGGCAGGATGTCGGCGCGCCAGATGGCGTTAAGCTCCGAGGTGACCGCCTTCTGTGTCAGGCCGCTGGTGTCGCCGGCAATGCCGCCGAGCCAGTCGTCGACCGGATCGGGCAGGATCTGCGCTTGCCTGGCGACCGCTCCCGTCAGTTCGGCCAGCCCACCCTGCTTCTTGATGGCGTCCTGCGGATCGGGATTGGCCGTGACCGTCTGCAGCACGTTCGAAAGTGCGGTCAGCGCCACCACCGCGGCGTCGAGCGCCGGCGGCTGGCCGTCGACCTCGGCGATCGCCCCCTTGAGCGGCTTGAAGTGTTCGGCCACCAGACTGCCTGTTAGATCCACCTTGTTGGCGGATCCTGCGCGTGGCAGCAGTTTTGCCCCTGTCTTGGCCAGCTTGCCAAGCTTGCCGAGTTTGCTGAGCAGTTTCGAGCCGCCCTTGGCTGCTGCCTTGTTGTCTGCCGGCGCTTCATCGGATCGGGTCAGCTCGGTCTCCTGAACGACTGCGGTAAGCAGGCGCTTCAGCGCGGAATCGGCGCTCGAAAGGTCCTTTAGGTTCTCGCTGGCGACATTCAGGTCGGCCAATGGCGCGAGCCTGATATCGCGCAGGATGCTGTCCCATTGTGCGATATAGTCTTCGTAATAGAGTTTTAGAATGTCCTCGGACAGCGCCGAGACGGAGGTTTCGGAATTTTCCGAACAGCCTCCGGCAAAGACCGCCCGATCCAGCGCCGCCTGGGCGGCGACATCCTCGACCCGGTCGAGAATGGCATCGTGGAAGCCGGAATAGGTGAACGCGCCCGAAATGCCGACGCGTAGCGTCTTGTCGGAACGCCGTGCAAAAACCTTGGCGCCGTTGGGGCCGGCGAAATTCGCCGGGACCCATTCCTTGAGTTCGGCCACCGCCGGGTCGGCCAGCAACTGCCTGTAGGCACGCGCCGGCAATGAAATCGTGCAAACTGTTTTCAGCGCCTCGGCAACCAGCGCCTGATCCGGGGCGATGTAGCTGTCGTCGACCGCCATGCGGCGGATCGCGGCAAGCTGGTGCTCTTCCGCGTCGGCGGTCGGAAAGGGCGCCGCCGGTGCGAATTCTGGCAAATCACTGACCCACCAGTTCTGGACGAAATCGGCGTCCATCTGCGACAGGCCCGTCATCATGCGATAGGTCTTCAGCGCCCCCAGCATGAAATCCGGATCGCGGATCTGCCGCCACATGGTCGCCTCGAGCAAAGCGACCATGTGCGGCTCGAGGACATTGCGCAGTGCGTGGTCGTAAGTGTCGGTCTGCGCCCGCAGCAGTTCCGCCGAGGCCGATGGCCCCAGCAGATCCTGGGCACTGCTCGGCGGTGCCGTTCGGGCATTTGCGACCTCGGCCATCGCATTGAGCGCGCCATCGATGGCGGGCTGCTCCACCGATGCCGGGCTCGCGGCTGCCGCGGTCAGCGGCGCCTGCAGCGCTTCGAACTGGCTCGCCTGCGCTGTAATCGCATTGCGGTTGTCATAGTAGGACCAGGTGAACATCGCACCGGCCAACAGGGCTGCGGCGGCACAGGCGGCCGCGGCGCCACGCCAGATCCAGGCGCGGCGGCGCTGCGCCAGCGGATCGAACGTCCCTAGGCCGGCTTCCCTAAACATGACCTCGGTCAGCAGGTTCTTCAGGAAAAAGCTGCGTTTTTCAACGCGCGGCGCCGGCATGGCCCGTCGCGGCGGAAGACCGAAGGATGAAGACAGCGCCGCGGTCAGCCGGTCGATGGGCGCCCCTTCCTGGGTCGCCGACGTCAGATAGAGGCCGCGCAGCCAGGCGGCTTCTTCGTAGCGGCTTTCGCCGAACATCGCCTCGACCAGCACCTGGATAGGCTCGGACAGGCTCGTCAGCTGGGCGGGAAACCTGAAAATCTCGGCGCGGGCGGCGAGTTTGTCCTCGTCCTCCAGGCGCGGCACCAGCCGCCGCTCGAGTTCCGTCGCAAGGGTGGCGATTTCCCGTTCTATGGTCTTTGCGTCGACACGCGCATCCAGCGCGAAGGTCGTCCCCCACACCTGCTCGCGCGAGGCCGTCGACAGGCCGCCGAAGAAAGCCTCGAAACCCTTGACCAGATCGGCCTTGGTCAGCATCAGATAGACCGGAAGACGGATTTCGAGCCGGTCGTTGAGCTCTGCCAGCCGACGGCGGATCTTGCGGCCGTGAGCCTTGATGGCTTCGTCGCCCTCTGAAAGCGCATCGATCGACAGCGCGACGATCACGCCGTTCAGCGCACGGCGGCCGCGGTGCTTTTTCAGCAGGTCGAGGAAGCCCAGCCATTCCGCCGCATCGACGTCGGGCTGGCTCTCCTGCTGCACATAGCGGCCCGCAGTGTCGATCAGAACTGCGTTCTCGGAGAAAAACCAGTCGCAGTTGCGCGTGCCGCCAACGCCCTGCAGGTCGTCGGTGAGGTCGATCGGAAAGTTCAGGCCGGACTGGCGCAAGGCCGTGGTCTTGCCGGTGGCCGGCGGCCCGACGATCACGTACCAGGGCATCTCGCGCAGGAACTTGCGTCCGCCCAGTTTGCGGCGCTTCAATTCGACCATCACCTCGGCGAACTTGGCGCCGACGGCGGCGACGTTCTCTTCGCCGGGGCTCAGCGGTTTTTCCACCACTGGCGCAGCGATTTCGGCGACGAACATGCGGTTGGCTCGGATCGCCCGGCGCTGCGCGACGATCAGCCAGATCAGCCAGAAGATGACCAGCAGCGCAATGATGACAATGCGGACATTTTCCGAGGCGAAGGGTTCGTAAGCACCGACCCTGACGATCGGGCCGAACACCCAGATAACCAGAGAAAGCAGCGCGATGCCGATCAGCGTCCACAGCCAGCGCGATGTCAGAACCGCCCAGAGGAAGCGCAGGATGAACATCTCACAGCCTCTTTTCGACCAGCACCTCGACGCGGCGGTTTAAGGCCCGTCCCGCGCGGGTGCTGTCGTCGGCCACTGGATCGGTAGCTGCACGTCCTTCGAAGCGAATGCGGTCCTGCGGCACACCGTTCTGGACCAGCATCTCGGTAATGGTTGCTGCGCGCGCTTCCGACAGCCGCTGGTTGGTGGAAAGCGGATTGGACCGTTGCAAAGGAATACTGTCGGTATGGCCGACCACGGTGATGTTTCCGATCAGTTCCTGATTGGCGAGGATCACTTTGGCGATTGAACCGATCAGCGGTTCGAAGCCTTCCGTCAGTGTCGGCCGCGACGACTGGAACAGTTCGGGGTTGGAGGCCTGAATGATCAGCCTGGCCAGCGAAACGCTCTCGGTGCCGCTTAGCGCGGCTCTGAGATTTGCCGGCGCTCCGGCCTGAAACTCCGGCACCAGCGCGAAATCCACTGCCTCCGGCGGCGGCGCGTCGACCGGTGGCGATGTGCGGCTGATTTCGCCGCGCGTTGGCGGCGGCAAAGCACGAACGAGCGTGGAAAGCTCGACCGCCTGACTGCTCAGTCCCATCGACAGCCCGAGATAGATTGCAGTGGCGATAACCGCCGCACCGAGCCCCATCACCCAGATCGGAACGATGAAGCGCTGCGGCTCGTCGGATGCGATCACGCCTTTCCAGTTCGGCGACAGCGGCGCGCCGTCGGCATCGGCATCGCGCAGAAAGCGCGCCGCAGCAACGCGAACGGCATTGAGCGAGCGGTCGCCCGACCGGCCTGGCACACGATATTTGCCGCGGAAGCCGAGCGCCAGGCAATGATATTGCAGTTCGAGCAGTTCGCGATCCCGGTTCGGGTGGCGCTCGAGTTCGTCGAGACGCGTGAAGAACTGCGTGCCGGCATCGACATCGCCTCGAAGCATCACCACGAGCGGCTGGCGCGGCCATGCGCTGGCGCCGCCCCATGGCGTGTTCAAGGCCAGATCATCAAGCAACGCCGCCACCACCCAGGCTGCCTGGTCGGCTCGCTCCAGAGAGGACCCCGCCGCCATTGCCGCGTCACGTGCCCGAACCAGCTCATCGAGCAATCGGGTGCGCAACGCTTCCGGGTTTTCCGGCGGCAGCGCGCTTTCAAGCTCGGGCGCGAATTCGAGCAGGGGCGCGAATGCGTTGACAAGCGTGTTGGGATGCGTACGCGACCGTTTGATTGGCACACCCGACAGGAGTGGCGTCATCGGTCGCGGCATCGGCGCACCGGTCAGTCGTATGCGAGTGCGTTCGCGATCCTCCGACAGTCCGAAAGGATCATCCCGGCTCATCGTCTCACCTGTTTACCGAATAGCAGTCCACCTGCGGCTCGCTCGGCAGTACACCCGACACGCCAATGACGAAGCCGGGGGCATCGAGCAGCGAGGCCCAGTGCTCGCTTTTCTGATCCAGCTCAAGGCACAGCCGATCGCCATCGTAGGGGATTTCGCGGGGCTGGGAATGAAGCGGTTTCAGCGGAATGCCGGGTAGACGGGATTTCCACAGGCCCTCGAACTGATCGGCCGAACCGACAGTCGCCTGGTTGACGAAAATCTTGCGCAAAGCGTCTTCCGACAGCTCGGAGCCGACCCGGATGACGATCCGGCTGGCCACCAGCAGCTTCGGGTTGTCGATGCGGATTTTCCAGACGTTGGTCGAATGCCGCATGACCGGCAGTGCGCGTGATTTAGGCTCGATGTAACGCAGGCTCAGGATGAGCGAACGCAAGGCGTCCGCCAGCGCCGAATAGGCGGGGCCGGGCGCCATGTGATCGTAGGCGGGCAGCTCGCTCAGCCGCCGCGCGCTCGAGCCATAGGTCGCCATTGAACCGGCAAGACCGGCAAGCTCCAGGTAAAGCTCGGCCGGATGGAAAACTTCCTGAGCCAGCATGTGGGCCAGTCGCGGACGCGCCGCATTGGCGAGATTGAGCATCAGCAGGTCTTCGACGCTGCGCCCTGGCCCGCCCATGACCATTTTACCATGTGCCTCGGCGATCTGGTCGAGGCCGGTGACAACTTCCAAAAGCAGTTGCCGGTACCAGGCCACCGCTCCGGTAACCAGTGTCGGCGGCAGGAACGTCTCATCCAGGGAGACGCCGCCATCGGCTCGCACCCCTTTGATGTCGGCTATCGGCAGGGCGGTGTAGCCACCAACCGATTTTCCGGGGGCAAGCAGCAGCGCCTGCGGACGGGCGATTTCGATTTCTTCGGGATCCGAACCGCCCTGGACGGCGTCGCGGACGGAAACGATGCGCCCATGATAGCGCGCGCCGGTGGATGCGGCGTGCGCCGAATCGAAGCCGACACCGCCGGCAGGCTCGAGCGGCAGGGCGACCAGCACCGGTCCGGCGCCTGTATCGGCAGTAACCGGCAGCGGTCGTGGCGCGTCCATCAGGTCAGGGATGGAGAAGGGGGTTCCATCCGGAAAGATGCCTCGTGCGGACAGGATGGAGACCTGGCCGGCATCAAGCATTGCCTGGTCCAGCGACAGCTGCTGAAAGCCGAACGTATGGAGCTGCCCGGCCTGCAACGCGCCGCGCACAGTCGCCTCGAAAAAGCGATCCTGCTGTTGAAAATGCTGGGTCCGGAGAAACAGGCCTTCGGACCACAGCACTCTGTTTGCATCGCTCATGCCGCTACTTCCTGCATCGAGCACCCCTTGTCTTGGCCGCTAGGCGGAAATGCCGCCACTGCCAAGCGTGACGTTGACGGTTACTTTTGACCCCGGCGACACCGACTTGGTCGTACGCCAGTTCCGGCCGCCAGGCTCGCGAACGAGGGCAACGAAGCCCAGCGCAGCCGCGTCCGGCTCGACCGTGATGGTTTTGGATGCGGTTTTTCCAGGTCCGATGGAGATCTGGTCCGATCCAATGAGATCGCCTCCGAGTGCGGAGCCGGCATCCCCCTGCAGCGCGAAATAATCGGCCGAGTTGAATTTACCGGTGCTGCGCAGCCGCATCACGAGGACCGTCACGGGCCGGTCGCCGCCACCTGGTCCGGGGTTCATGCCGGCCGCGCCGGTCAGGTTGACGGTGACCGCGGATGGTTTTGGCGGACCGCTCTGGCAAGCCGCAAGCAGCCCGGTTGCGCCCAGGGCAACGATAAATTCACGGCGATCGATCATGTTTCACTCCTCCTCATATGCGTCCCGAAAATCAGCGCCGATTTCGCCGAGGAAGCTCGATTCCGCACTCTGGGCGATTTCACGATGGCGTTTCTGGTATAGCTCCCACAGCTTGGCGCTGCGCCCGCCCGAAAGCAGGGTGCCGATCGCGGAACTCGACTTGAGCTCTTCCTCGATCGCTGCCGGGTCAAAACGGTCAATCATTCGCCGCAAGGCCGACTGCACGCCTCGCCAGGCGCGCACGTGATGATGCGCGAGATCGCGGACCGCGTCGGCGATTGCCGCTTCGCCGGCCAGAAATCCGGGGCTGCGCTCCGCGATAAGGGTCACGATGGCGTCGTCGACCGTCGGCAGAAACTTGAGCGGATTAACTTCAGAGGCCCCCACCACCGTCTGGGCGACGCGAGCATTTCCCTTTTCCTCGGCTCGCTTGCGCAGCAGCTGCATTAGGCCTTCCATCATGAGCCGGTACTCGCGACCGAACTTCTCCATTTCCGCGACGCTGTCGCGTCCGGGAAAATCGGCTTCCTCAATGCCCATGCCACGCAAGAACGCGGTGCGAAGCGCCGTGTTCGCCTGTTGCGCTGCTGCCGGGGAAGGAGCGGGTCTGGGAGCAAGGCCGGGACGTGGCGGAGGAGGGATCTCTGCCGCCTGGCCAGGCAAATCCCAGGGATTGGCCGATTGCGGCCTTCCGGCAACGTGTTTGCGTTGACCGGCCGAGCCGGCGCCGTTCCTCCAATCGGGCGACGCGGCCGGCCCGAAACCGAAATCGTCATCGAATTGGGATGACCTTCCTGGAGCGGGCTGGCCTGCAACGGGCTCGCTTGCACCGGAAGGCGTCGGATCGAGGCTGAATGGATCTGCTGGGCCCGACCCACCACGTGATTCGGAATAGCTAGGGCCATTCGGTGTGGGCGTTGATACCGGGTCGAGACTGAACGGGTCGTCGAAGGCAGGCGAACTGCGCTGGTTGGCGCGCTCGAACGCTCCTGGAATCGGCTGCTCGAACGGGTTCGGCAGATCGGCGGGGCGCGGTCGTCGCGGCTCTTCCTCGACCGCGGCTGAAAAGAAATCATCGCGGCCGATGCTTACCGGCGCTCGTGATGCCTGTGGCGACGGTTCCGCGAACGATTGGCTGGCTGCCGGTGCTTGAGCGGCCGACGTCTGCAGATCGACGCATACGATGTAGTCGCCCAGCCTCAGCCGCATGCCGTTTTGAAGACGGACCGAGGTGCCAGCGCCGAGCGGGCTGTCGGAGTCGTTTATGAACAAGCCGCTGCTTGATGTGTCGGTGACGAAATATCCATCCCGCCCGCCGGTGATCCTGCAATGGGCGCGCGAAACGAACATGTCGGGATCGTCGATCTGCCAGCCCGCGTCCGCGCTACGGCCGATCACCAGTTCACCCTCGTCCAGCCGGGTCTGCCGTACCGCCTGGGTGCGTGGTCCGTGCTCCAGCGTCAGCAGCAGACTCATGCCGCGACCTCCGCCATTTCCGGCCGCCATCCGACAATTGTCCGCAGCCGCATGTCGTCAGCATCGCCCCTTTCAGCGGGCCGCGCAAGCCAGGTGGTTCGGCCGAGTTGTATCGCTCCAATACGGGGCGGCGGCACCGCTTCACGCGCGAGCACGATCCGCAGATCGACGTCGAGCGATTCCCCGACCATGTCGCGAACCGCCTGCTTGAACATCTTCAGACGTTGACCGCCCGGCAGGAACGTCTTGAACTCCTCATACCCGAGCGGGCCAACGCGGAGTTCGATCCTGCTTTGGCGGCTGAAAACGCGCGGGCCGATCGTCGCCCCGCGACCCAGCACCGCGTAAGCTTGGGCAAGTCGGGTCTGGAGCGTCGCCGGTATGGTCATCCAGGCGGCAACGAACTCCTTGATCTGGACCGGCACCTTGAACGCTTCCGCCAGGAACAGCGTCAGCCGCTCCGGACCGTCGACCTGGCTGGCGAGCGACGCCGCCTGGCGAAGCTTCACGGCGTCGAGATCGGGATTGTGGGTGCCAGGAAGTCCGATTCCCGCCATGGCTTCAAGCATGGCCCTTACCCGGCCGCCGACCGCACGTTCGACCTGTACCGCCGGATGCGCGTCGGCCCAGGCCCGATAGTACAGGGCGATCATGCGGTGCTGGAGAATATTGACGAAGTCCACGAACGTCGTGTCGCTGGTCTGCCGTGCGTCAGCGCCGGTGAACCAGCGCTGCGACAGACGATCGAGCACCCAACGTGTCAAATGAAGCGGCATCGGGCCTTCCGGTCCCATCAGCCCGAGATTTGCAACCGTAACCCGGGCCGGCGTCTTGTCCTTCGCCTGGCGGAACGCAACCACGTCCTTGGCGGAAAAGCTAAGACGCACATGCTGCCCGAGCCTTGCCGGCTCGCGATCCGCGTGGCCGGAATAGCCGAACAGCCCGCCCCTGCGTTCGAGCCGGCGCAACAGTTCGAAAAAATCGAATGTATCATCCAGCTCTTCGACCCGGTCCAGGTCGAATTTGTCTAGATCAGGTAGCGATTGCCGGGCGTCATCGGCCATGGCACATCCTCCTGCTTCTGCAGCAGCCGCGTGCGGGTCCGCACAAAGCCGTTTACTCCGGCGTGACGGGCAAACAGCCGTGCAAGCAAGGCTGAAAGCAGCAATGTGCTTTGCCCTGCCAGCACCGACTGGTCCACATGCAATGTCACTTCCGTGCCTCGTCCAAAGCACATCGGCCCATCGATCTGCAGCCGTTCGATGACGGACCGCGAGTCGATGCGAACGATCGAGTGCACATTGCGGGCGAGGCTCGGATCTCCCCGGTCGGCATAAAGATCGAGCAGCGCATGCAGCGGATCGACGCCGCGGCCTTCCTTGGCAAGGCTGAGAAAGTTGAGCGCCAGCTGCGCCACCAGCCGCCAGGCAAGATTGTCGGCGCGGGATTCGCCCTCGGCGCCCGCGGGCAGCGCGGCGGGGATAGCCGGCTGGGGCGGGCGCAACGCACCGAGAAGCCGGACCGTTTCGACCGGGTCGCCTGTCTCCAGCGTCAACGTGGGGTTGTCGTCGAGGATCGGCAGGTCGCGGTTGGTGCAAAGCGCCATGATGTCGACACGCTTCAGCGGCCGGTTCGCCGGGCTTCCGACCGGCCGCGAAACCGATAGGAAAACGTCGTCTCCGGTGTATGAAGTGCGGGTCAACCCGTCGCGCCGTTCATCTTCGGTGGCCCGGCGAGGGCGCCGTTCGGTGGAATAGACCCAGCCATTGCCGCGGTTTTGCCCCAGGCTGAAGAGCTCCGGAATTTCGGCATCGGTCCCCTCGGTGTCGGCGTCCTCGACGCGGGTCACCCGATAGATTTCGAAGTCCCGAGCCCGCGTGCGGTCGGCATGCAGCACTTGCCGCGTTCTGCGCGGATCAAGCTCGATGACGTTGCAGTCGCGCTCGAAGAGGTTGATGATCGGCGTCGCAAAAAGTTCGAAATCCGCCGGCGTCACATCGGCAAGTTCGGGTACTGGACGCCGGAACATGAAGATGATCTCGAGCCCGGCCTCGCATCTGCGCACGACCGATTGCAGTCCTGAAACCCGCACGTAGTGAAAGCGCTCGGGCATCATGAAATATTCGCGCAGCAGACGGTACCCTTCGAATGTCGGACGGGTACGAGGCATCAACGCCTCGTCGTCGCTGATGCCGACCATTTCGGGGCCTGGCAAAGGCGCTAGCGGATTTGCCTTGCCCTCGGCGCGTGCACCAACGGCCGAGCAGGCGCCGAAAATCGCGTCGAACAGCAATGGCGCTTTGGTGCGCCCGGCAAAATAGAAATCAAGTCGGTCAAGCGCCAATTCGTCGAGCTTGCCTTTTCCGGCCCGACCCAGCGTGATACGCAGCGCCGCTTCGCCGCCAACGCCGCCGATCGGTGTTATGCCGGCCGCTGCCAACCCGCTGCGATCCTGGAAATAGCTGACCGACGTAATCGTTATCGGCCACAGCGTCGTTTCCTGCGCGGTGGTGAATGTGCAGCGCGTCGACAGCCCGGGTTGCAGACTGGACACCAGACGCGTGTTCCGCTTGACGACATGGCCGGCAATCATCGACTGGACCTGCTGGCCGGGTTTCAGCACTGCCATCGCCGTTGCCGGCGCCGGCGTAACCAGATCGGGATAGAGGACATCCAGGACGCTGCGTGAAAACCGCGAACGCTCGGCATCGACTTTCAATCGGGTGCGCGCAGCGAGGAAAGCGACGCCGTCAAGCAGCCGCTCGACATACGGATCCGGGCAGGGGACCGTATCCAGCGAAAGATTGCGCGCCACCGCCGGATGCATGTCGGCGAATTCCGCCGCGAGTCCGCGGATATGGGTCAGTTCCTCCTCGTAATATTCTACGAAGACCCGATCCATCTCAGCTGTCCCTGAATTCGGTCCGCGCCAGGCCGTTATCGAGATTGATCGTGGTGCGCAGGCGCATGCGTTCCGGCGTCGGCGTCATGATCAGAACGGCGTCTATCTCGATCTTCAGGCCGACACTTTTGTCACCGAGGGTCACCGTTACCTTTGTTGCGCCTTCCTTGAGACGGGGCTCGAAGGTGGCAAGGACCGAGCGGATCTCGCGCGCCAGGGTCTCGCGATCAAAGTCGCGGGACGAACGGCCCGAAAAGGAAGGCACGCCGTAGTTGACCACACTTCGGCGCACCTCCGGAAAATCGGCCAGCGACGGCGGATTGTCTGCGGCCTGTTCGCATTCGAAATCGGAAAGAAGCGGAACAGCTTCAAAACGCTCGGTGTTGAACAAGGCCTCGATGTCGCGCCGCACTGCCTCCCTGAGGACGCGGGCCGATACGACCACGCCACGGTTTTCGATCTCCGCGCGGTGTTGGGTCTGAAAGGCCAGGCGGTGCAGGCGCCGCTTCTGATCGGGAGTCAGCTCCGCGTCGGCGTCGATGAGCCGCGCACTGCCCGCAACGAAAGCGTCCAGACGGTCCGCACCCAGCTCGTCCTGCAAGGCATGGCGCAGACCGTCTATCTCGGAGGCCACGCCCGGCAGGTCATTGACGAGGCGATCCCAGAGAGAGGGCTGGACCGCTTCGCGTTTCGCTCGCGAACTGCCGGCAACCTGTAGCTTGTCGGCGCCGGGCCGCCGGGCCTCACTTGCCGACATAGACATCCATTTCACATTCGTCCTTGCCGTCATAGACGAATTTGATCGTCTTGTAGGCGAAGCTGACCTCTTCCTCGATCAGGTCGGCCTCATCTTCGGCCTGCTGCATGCCGTATTCCATGATCGAGGCCTCGGTCAGGGTGACGACCAGGTAATCGCTGGTCTCCCCATCTATGGTCCGCCGTGCTGAAAACACCACTTCGCCCAGAAGCTTGTTGTCGAACAGCGCCTTTTTCAGATAGGGCGAGGATTTGTCATAGTGCTTGGTAAACTTGATCATGCCCAAGGAGACACGGCCGCGGCGCGAGATCGAATTCGGATCGTATGGCGAGACCATTTTGTAATCGACCCCGTGGATTTCGATTTCCTCCTCGTGGCCGTCTCGAACGCTTGGACCTGGAATATCCGGAACCTTTAGAAAGCCATCGATCTTCATTGATGTTTGCATTGTCTTTCTCCTCCGCTTTTAAACAGAACAAGGTGTTGTTGCTGCGAATCAAGTCTTCACGGACGGTAGTTCCGACACCAGCCTGAGCGAGGCGTTGATGCCTTCCAGCTGGTAGTGCGGACGCAGATAGAAGCGGGCATTATAATAGCCCGGCCGCCCCTCCACGCTGTCGACCTGGACCTCAGCCGCGGCAAGCGGGCGCTTGGCGCGCGCCTTGTCGTCGGCAAAGGCCGGGTTGGCCAGCACGTATCGGTTGATCCACTCGGTCAACCAGATTTGCATATCGGAGCGTTCCTTGAACGATCCGATCTTGTCGCGCGCAATGGCCTTGAGGTAGTGCGCAAAGCGCGAAACCGGGAAAAGATAGGGCAGGTTGGCGCTCAGCCGTTCATTTGACTGGGCGTCGGGATCGACCAGCCGCCCGGCGCGCGTCTCGTCGTCCTGCAGCGAATGCGCACCGATAAAGGCTGCGAGATCGGTGTTCTTGCGGTGCAGGATGGGCATCAGGCCGAGCTTGGCCAGTTCCGCCTCGCGCCGGTCGTCGATGGCAACTTCCGTCGGGCATTTCATCGCGATCGATCCGTCGTCGGTGGGGAAGGAGTGCACCGGCAGGTTGATCACTGTGCCGCCGTTCTCGACGCCGCGGATCTGCGTGCCCCAGCCATAGAGCTTGTGGCTGCGGTTTATGTTGACGCCCATCGGGAAGGCGGCGTTCATCCAGACATATTTGTTGTGGTCGCCGTGGACCTCTTCCTCGAAAGTGAAGCCCTTCACCGGAACGGTTTCCGAGCCATACGGCAGTCGCGCCAGAACACGTGGCATGGTCAGGCCGATGTAGCGCGCGTCCTCGCTCTCGCGCAGCGATTGCCACGAGGCATAGGCCGGGTTCGAGACGATCATCTGCAGGTCCTGCGGGTTCGGCAGTTCCTGCCAGCTGTCCATGCGGAACAGCCGCGGGTCGGCGGCTGCGATGAACGGCGTATGGGCGGAGGCACAGATGCCCGAGATGTTGCGCAACAGGCCGACGTCACGCGGATGGTTCGAGAATTCGTAGGCGCCGATCAGGCAGCCGATCGGCTCGCCACCCAGCATCGAATACTCGTCCGTATAGACCTTCTTGAAGATCGGGCTTTGATCCCACATCTGGCCTTCATAGTCTTCAAGCGTGTCGGCAAGCTGAACCTTGGAAATGTTCATCACCCGGATCTTCAGCTTCTGATCCGTCTCGGTGTTGTTGACGAGATACCACAGGCCGCGCCATGTGCCTTCCATTTCGCGCACTTCCGGCGCATGCAGAATCTCGTTCACCTGGGTCGTCAGCATCTTGTCGATGCCTGATATCAGCGACTTGATCGACTTGATCGCGTTGGACGAGATGGTCGTGGTATCGGAGCGGGACTGCGCCGCGAGCGCAAGATTGCGCACGAGTTGCTGCAGCTTCTCGCTGTCGTCCTTCTTGACCTTGAAATCCTTCTCGAGGAGCCCGCTGAATTCTCCGAGGTCGATGGCTTCCGCCTCAGCGGCAACGGCTGCGGTTTTTTGTTGTTCGGCCATGATTTACTCCTGAACCTTGTCGTCGTCGGATAATGCCTGGTTGGCGATCTTGCCGAGAAGCGGCTCGTTGTTCAGAAGTTGCGCTATACGCTTTTCGGCGTCGACACGGCCGTCCATGAAGCCGAGCAGTTCCTCGAGCTGACGACGCATCTTGAGGATTTCGGCCAATTGCGGAACTTGCTCGGCGATCTTGTCCGGCGCGAAATCACCCATTTTGGTGAAGGTGAGGTCAAGCGCCAGTTCCTCGTCCCGTTCGGCGCCTTCAGCCTGGGGTAGTGTATTCTTCACTCGGGCTTTGACGCGTGGCCCGAGTGCCTCCATGAACTTGGGGAAGCGGTTGGCGTCGGTCTCGACAAAGGCGCGGTCCAGCACCGATTTCGACGCTTCCCTGGTCTGTGAGGCGCCGGAGAGGTCGGCCATCACACCCATGACAAACGGCAGTTCGATCGTCGTCGGGCTGCCGTAGGTCTCCACGTCATAGGCAATCTGCACGCGCGGTGCGCGATTTCGTTCGATGACCTTCGCTTTGCTTTCGGCTGCCATGGCTTGTTACCTTTCATCCTTCTGGGCCGTCTTCTTGGCATCGGGAACGCCGGCAAGAAGCCGGAATTCCTTCAGCCCCGACGGGGCGAGATCTTCCATCAGTTCAACAAAATCCATATGCACCATCCGGCGCACGCGGCGAGCGAGGTGCGGGATCGGGCTCGACGGTTCGGTGCGGTCATAGAAGGCGACGACGAGGTCGAGGCATTTGACGACGTCGTCGCGCGAGGAAATCCGGTCGGGTAGGCTGCTGCTGGCGGGCGCCGCGTAGCTTGCCACACTTGCCATAGGATCGGCTCCATGACCGTTTCGAGCAGGCGTTGCCGGTTCCGCAGGCGCCGAAACTGGCTTCGCGGCGCCATTCGCGGTGGCCCCGGCGGCCGAGTTTCGTTCGAGGGTCGTCAGTACACGCTGCAGAAACCGTTTCAATTCCGGAGCGGTGGCGCCACCTTCGACGCGAGCGTTGAGGGCGGCCTCGACCGCATCGAGAGCCGCGATCGCGGCGCGGGCGTCGGCGATGAGCGACGTCATCTCCGCGCCGGCCTGATCGATCTGTGTCGCGCATGCGCTGCGCACCCGGTTCAACAGTTGGCTGTGCGCGCTCGCCAGCGCTGCCTTTTCGGCCGCGTTCAGCCCCGAGGCAGCCTCAAGCAGCATGACGCGCTCTTCGAGGGAACCCTTCTCCAGGTCCTCGCCGAGGACCGGCCCGATGGCGCGCGGCGCGAAAAACGTCATTTTCCGCAGGTCCTTGAGCAGGCCATCCTGGCTGTTCTGAAGGTCAGTCAGCGCATTGATGCGGCGCAGGGCGGCGTCGCGTGGCGTGGCACCGGACCGCAGGGCCGGATGCATGGTTTCCCAATGCTGATCGAAGGTTTGCACGATGAGGGTCAGGCCGTGAGTCAGCCCGGCAAGCCGATGCTCGTTGGCCAGAGCACGCGTGACGATGACGAGGAGGCGCAGGTCTCGGCCGTGCGTACGCAGCTCTTCGGCCTTGGCGAGCACCGCGGGCCAGTCGATCGGAACATCGACTTCCGACTTGTCGTTGCCTTGATACTCGACCTTTTTTTGTTGTTCCGTGAGGCGCTCCAACTCATGAAAGGCTGGATCGTTGCGCAAGTCTTCCCCTGACGGATTTTCACCGTCCAGCGGATTCAGCCAGAGTGCGAGATCGATCACACCATCCCCCAGCGAGCGGCTCTTGGGCCGTGCCTGACCCAACGTTACCACACCGCGACACTTTACCACAATTTAGTTGTTGCTCAATCTTAATGGAAGCTTGCAAGCCGGTACCTGAGCTCGAAATCGCTGGTGCGATTGTCGAACCCCGTATGTGAATGCATCGCAAACAGGCGGGGCCTTCCATGGCTGTTGTAGCCGATGTCGCCGGCTTCTGCCGGGACGGAAGAAGTCGATTGAATCGAACACCCGGACGCCCGCTCATAAACCCTCTTTGTCAAGTCGCTGCTTATGTGGCAGTTTGTTGGCTGGCAGATTGGAGGGGCAAGTTCGATGGAACAGCGCCGGTCGTCGCAGAGCTTTAAACGCAAGGAACTGGTCGCCAAACTCAATCCTGTCTGTTTGCGCGCCTTCAAGGCTGCGGCCGACACCGCCAAACTGCGCGGCAATCCCTATGTCGAGCTCGTCCACTTCGTCGAACAACTGGTGCTTTCCGAGCGCTCGGATGTGCAACAAATACTGGCAGACGCCGGGGTGGATGCGAGCCGGCTCACGGCCGATATGACCCGCGCAGTCGACAAGCTGGCTTACGGCGCCACTTCAATCGAGGAATTTTCCGATCACATCTTTCACTCCATCCAGGAAGCCTGGAGCCTGGCGGGGCTGGAATTCAGCGTCGAGGAAGTCCGCAGTGCGCATATTCTGCTCGCCTGCCTGAAGACGCCGGTGCTGGAAGGGCTGCTGTCAAAGATAAGCGGCGAATTCGACAAGATCGATGCACAGGCCGTCATTGCGCGGTTCGCAGATGTCATGGAGGGTTCACTCGAAGCTGGCGCCTCGACTGCGGTTCCCGCCTCCGAAACACCGCGGCGGGCTGCGGGCGGGGATTCGGCGCTGGCGAAGTATGCAACCGACCTGACCCAGCGCGCCCTCGACGGCAAGATCGATCCGGTCGTCGGGCGCGATCCTGAGATCAGGCAGATCGTCGATATTCTGATGCGACGCCGGCAAAACAACCCGATCCTGACCGGCGAGGCCGGGGTCGGCAAAACCGCGGTCGTCGAGGGCTTTGCCTTGCGCATTGCTGAGGGCGACGTGCCGCCGACGCTGCAGGGCGTCAGCGTGCGTATGCTCGATGTCGGCCTGATGCAGGCGGGCGCAAGCGTAAAGGGCGAATTCGAAAAACGGCTGAAGGCGGTCATTGACGAGGTGCAATCCTCAGAAACGCCGGTCATCCTCTTCATCGACGAAGCGCACACACTGATCGGCGCCGGCGGCGCGGCAGGAACCGGTGATGCGGCCAATCTGCTGAAGCCGGCGCTGGCGCGCGGTGAGCTTCGCACGATCGCAGCAACGACCTGGGCCGAATACAAGCAGCACATCGAGAAGGACCCGGCGCTTACCCGTCGCTTCCAGGTAGTCAAGATAGATGAGCCGTCGGAAGCGGTGGCCGTTCTGATGCTGCGCGGTGTCGCCGGTGTCCTCGAGCAGCATCACAAGGTGCAGATCCTCGATGAGGCGATCGAGGCGGCGGTCAGCCTGTCCCACCGCTACATCCCGGCGCGGCAACTGCCCGACAAGGCCGTGAGCCTTCTCGACACCGCCTGCGCCCGTGTCGCCATTTCGCAGCATGCCACTCCTGCCGAGGTGGAGGACATTATGCGCCGCCGCCAGGCGCTGGAGGTCGAGCGCGCCATTATCGGCCGCGAGGCGGCGATCGGCATCGGCGTGGCCGACCGGCAGGCTCGGGTCGAAACCGGGCTTGCCGAGACCGAATTCACGCTTGCTGCCGCACAGCAACGTTGGGATCGGGAAAAGGCGCTGGTTGGCGAGATACTCGAATTGCGCGCCAGGCTGCGCGGCGAGGGTGTGCCGCTCGATGCCGTGGAGACTCCGGAGGCGGTCGCCGAAACACCAAGTGCGGATGCGCCTGAGATCGAAATGCCTGAAACCGATGCGAATGCAACGGGCACTGCCGGTCCTTCTCCCCCCGACCCGGCTGCCGATCTCGCGCGGTTGCGCGAGCTGATGGCCGAACTGGCCGAAGCGCAGGGCGAGACGCCGCTGATCCTGCCGTCTGTCGACCGCAATGCCGTGGCTGCCGTGGTGCAGGACTGGACCGGCATTCCGACTGGCCGGATGCTGTCGAGCCAGACCGAAAAGGCGCTGCGGCTCGCCGCCACTCTGTCCGAACGCGTGGTCGGTCAGGACCACGCCATGGAAATGATTGCCAAGCGCGTGCAGACCAGCCGGGCCGGGCTCGGCGCGCCCGAAAAACCAGTGGGGGTTTTTCTGCTCTGCGGTCCCTCGGGCGTCGGCAAGACGGAAACCGCGCTGGCCCTGGCCGAGACGCTCTACGGCGGCGAGCAGAACCTCATTTCGATCAATATGTCCGAGTTCCAGGAGGCGCACACGGTCTCTACCTTGAAGGGGGCGCCACCCGGATATGTCGGCTACGGCAAGGGCGGCATCCTCACCGAGGCGGTCCGGCGCAAGCCCTATTCGGTGATCCTGCTTGACGAGGTCGAGAAGGCGCATCCGGACGTGCATGAAATCTTCTTCCAGGTCTTCGACAAGGGGATGATGGACGACAGTGAAGGCCGGCGGATCGATTTCAAAAACACGCTGATCCTGCTCACCTCGAACGTCGGTTCCGAAGTCATCATGGACCGGACCAGCAGCGGCACGGTACGGGCGGGGCTCGACGATCTCGACACCGCATTGCGTGCCCCGCTATTGAAGGTTTTCCCCGCGGCCTTCCTTGGCCGGGTGGTAACCATCCCTTACTACCCGCTCTCGGACATGATGATCGAAGCGATCACCCGCCATCAGTTCGCCAAGATCGCCCGCCGGCTGCGCTTAAGCAACGATGCCGAGTTGGTGATCGGTGACGGTGTCATGGATCTGGTCAAGGCCCGCTGCACCGAGATCGAATCCGGCGGCCGAATGATCGACGCCATTTTGACAAACACGCTTCTGCCGGAATTGAGCCGCGGCGTGCTGAACCGGTCGCTCGAGGGCGAAAAGATGACGAAAGTGACTGTCGGAGCCTCCGAAGGAGGATTCACCTATTCCTTCGAATAGCCCAGGAGCAATTCTATAGCTCCAGTGCTTGGCACCGGAGCCGTAGGACCGCCTGGGGTGGAGGGGGGCCATTTACTGAGCCGTCTCAAAACGCTGTCGCGAACCTTGTCTCACGCATAGACGCGGTTGCGGTTTGGGAAAGCGGTTCGATCTCGCAAACCCTTGCTGCAGCAGCGCGGGATGCCCAAGGTCTTCTCCCATTTCCCGTTGCCCTTTCCCGGCACACTAGGCCGCCCAGCGAAGTCGCAGGCATTCCGTGCTCTGGCCAAAGCAGGCCCAAGGTGCATCAAAGAGGATGGAGGGCAGTATCGGTACCTCGAAATCCCGCATCTACAGGCCGCGCCCGACACCAAACTAGCCGCGAAGCCTGAGGAACAAGTCTCGCGCATTGAACAGGTCAGAGCGCACCAGCACGAAGAGAGCCGTACCATAGACAGAGGCCCCAAGGACAATTGCGCCAATAAGGAGTGTCTCCTGGGCGGCGTGCTCAGGCGCGCTGCGTAGCCACGCGCTGATGGCGCCGAACATCAGGAGGGCGGCGAGAGCCAGTCGTGGGAAGATCTCAAGGGGTCTCAGCACGTCGATACGCGCGATGCGCTGAGCGTAGAAGAGGAAGATGGGTAGGAGGACCAGGCTGCAGGCTACGAGCGCCACCATTGTCATCTCGAGGCTGATCTGCGCAGTGACGGACAACAGCATCGTTGCGACAACAGAGTAAGCTATGTTCAACTTCAGGATCAACCTGGAGTGACCCATTGCAAGGATCGTAAACGCGCAGAGGCTGTCAATAGTGCGTTGCAGGCCCAGCAGCATGAGAATCTGGACAGCGACGACCCCGCTGGCCCATTGCGGGCCGAAGATAAAGGGAACCGCGATCGGTGCGATCGCGGCAAATCCGACGAATGCAGGAAATCCCGCTATCCCGGCCATGCGGACGATCGTGTTGAAGAAACGGTCGATCTTTTCGGGTTGATCTTGAATCCGTGCCACGGTGGGCATTGTGACAGCCATCAGCGGACTGAGGAATACTTGCACCAGAAGGTCGAGCGGACGACGGGCGAGAGCATAGACTCCGACCGCATAGGGGCCGAGGAACGTACCGAGTAGGACCTTTGGAATTTCCTCGTTCAAAAAACTCCAAAAAGTCTGGACGATAAGCGGGCCGCCAAATCCTAATAGGTCACGAACCTTTGCATAGGAGAAGGTCAGACCGGGCCGCCAAGAACTGCCAAGGAGAAGGACAGCGGTTTCCACAGCCGCTTTCGCAAGGTGCATCCAAATCATGCTCCATACCCCGAAACCGGCTATTGCCAAGACGATGCCGAGTGTGCCGCCGACGACGGTGCCGGCAAGTGTACGCAACGCGAACAAGCGGAACTCGAGTTGGCGCTTCAACACAGCCGCAGGTACCGACGAGAGAGCCTGAATTACGACGACCACGCTGCTCCAGCGGATGAGATCTTCGAGAATGGGCTGTCCGAACGCTGCAGCAATCAAACCGGCAGACGTCCAGATGAGCCCGCTAATCACCGCGCCGGTCGCGGTGAGAAGCCAGAAGGCCGAGTCAAAGTGTGAGGACTCGATTTTAGGATGCTGGATGAGTGCCTCCGGTATTCCGATCGTGACCGGAACAGCAAGAATGACGGGTACAACCATGGAGAGGGCGGCGAGGCCGAATGCTTCAGGTCCGAGATGCCTGGCCAATACGACAAAAACGGCAAACATGGCTGCTTGCCGACCCCATGTTTCGACTGCTGCCCAGGCTGCGCCGCTGACAATCTTCGCGCCGATCGATGTCATCGCACGTCTCTTTGCCCGTTGGCAGACAGGCCTGCGACTTTCGATCGCGCAGCCAAGGCTTTCCGTCTTCGTCTCACGGCTGCGCCGCTAGCGATCTGGCCTGGTCTACGTGAATAAAAAGGAGAGCCGTCGACCTCTCTCCAGCTATCGTTTGTCGAGCTGGAACCTCGCGAACGCAGAGCCGTCGCGGGACACGGACGGCGTTTAGCGTGCTTGCTCGTCATTCTATTCCACCACCCACAAGCACCCATGGCTGAGGATACTGTGGTTGGAGAGGAAGGGTGGCTGCATCCAGTTCTTATTGGTCATAGGCAGCTCCTCTGGAGATCCTCTTTTTAGCGCAATCAAATTAGGCGGTGTTACGGCTGATATCCTGATGTCATCGCGGCGGGCGCGTTGCTGGGATTGGAATTCGTTCGAGTGCATCGTGCCAAACCTTACGCCGGAGCGTGGGAACGTAAACGTCCCCAAACGGCGTATGTCTGTTTGGTGCACACTGATTACCGATTGACCATCCCGCGTTCCACACGCCCACCCGCGCGGGCGATCAAGAAGCGGGCTTAGCAGCTGTCTCGGTCCGCTCGGCGATGACCTTTCCAGGCTATATCCCTGCTCGACCATCTCTTTCAGCGCACGCCAGTCACGCAGCGTGGCGTTTCACATCCCTGGGTTGCGGCGTGGACCGTCAAGCTGTCTTGATGTACTCGCCCTTGTATCCAAGCGCGATGGCAAAGTCGCGATGGCCGTAGCGGTGGTAGTGCATCATGATGTGCCACAGGATCGGCATCGGACCGATCTCGACCATCGGCTTGGGCGGCTCTCCTGTTTCCTCGGCCGGCCGTGTCCCCAATCCCCCGCGGGGATCCCCACGTTCATAAAGCCTTCCCCACCAGCAAACACGGGTCTCGAACGCCCGTGAGTTCTGTTACCATGGGCGATCGGCGTTCAACGACGCGAGCGAACGGATGATGGAAGCGCACCGATGTGGACCTTTAGGCAGACCTTCAGCACCATGCTTGATAGTCAATTGCGACTGCGACTTAGGCCGTTTGAGATAGGCGACTGGTCAGCGTCGGCTGTCATTGTTGCGCCGCATCCGGATGACGAGACGCTGGGTTGCGGTGGCGTTGCGGCCAAAAAGATTGCCTCGGGCGCCCAGGTCCGTTTTGTTTTCGTCACCGATGGCGCCGCGTCTCATCGCCACCTTATGCATCCTGAAACCTTGCGGGCGACACGCGAGGCCGAAGCCATCGAAGCAGTTCATCGTCTGGGCGTATCATCCGAAAGTGTTACATTCTTACGCCTTCCAGACGGGGCGGCCAATCATCACGTTCATGAGATAACAGATGCGGTCGTGTCGATGCTCAACTCATGGCGGCCGCAGAGCGTTTTCGTGAACCATGCAATGGATCCGACTTCCGATCATGTCGCCGTCAATGCAGCAGTTCGCGCGGCGCTTCGTGCCTATGGTCGCCCTGTCACGGTATTCGAGTATCCAGTCTGGTATTGGTACCATTGGCCATGGACAAGTCTGTGGGGCGATTTGCCGAATATGTGGCGTGTTACTTTGCGGCAAACGATCAAGACGGCGGCAGGGCTGCGGGCGCCGTCCACGCTCAATAGCCTCGCCTATGTTGGCGATGTTATCGGCGTAAAGCGTGAAGCGCTGGCGGCGCATGCGTCGCAGATGCAGCGCCTGGAGAACCAAGATGAATGGCGGACGCTGTCGGACTTGTCGGGGGGAGATTTCGTCGAGCGATTGCTGGCCGACTACGAAATGTTCACACGCTACGAAATCAACATTTAGCATGTTTGGCCGCCTGATCGCGGTCCTTATGATCGGGTACACCCTCGCAAGTTGCGACGCCGCTCAGGGACAGGGACCTCCCGAAGAAATTCTAGAGTCGGGTCTTGTTTTTGAACGCAAAGAGATCGCCCCCTATTCAGGAGACGTAAAGCTTGTTGGCGATATAGACGGCGATAATCGACTAGATTTCGTTCTTGGCGGCTTCCCCGAGGATGCGATGTCTTGGTGGCGGTGGCCCGATCTGGTCCACACCGTAATCGCGAGGCCCCGCGTCGAGTTCACCACCGACGGCGTGCTTGCCGACATTGATGGGGACGGTGATCCCGACATCGTCACGGCCGATGGGTCCGAAGCTGTCAATCTCGTCTGGCTCGAGAACCCGCGGCCGAATGATAACCCGACCCACGGTCCCAGTTGGAAGCGTCGGGAAATCGGTGCAGTCGGCAGCTGGGGCAAAGACATCAAGGCGGCCGATTTCGACGGGGACGGCCTCGTTGATATTGTCGTTCGGGCGCCTGGCGAAGTGATGATTTTCTTCCAAGAAAGCCCCAGCTCCTGGACCCGCGTGGGTTTGTTCTTCTTCAACTTTGGCGAAGAGGGAATGGCAATCGGTGATATAGACGGCGATGCTGATGTCGATCTCGTCCTGCACGGAGTATGGGCGTCGAATCCAGGAGCAGCGGCAGCACGCGATCCAGCACTATGGCGCAGCTACGAGCTTGGTCCGTTCAATCCTGCATTCAAGGCGCTCGTCACCGACCTTGACCAGGACGGCCGCGCCGACATTCTGACTTCGAGTTCCGAGCACACTGACGACGTCGCCTGGTTCCAGCCCCTCGCCGGACCGACGGGCCGCTGGATCCGCCATGTCATTCAGCCTTCTGTCGCGGGCGCCCATACGCTGCAGGCAGCCGACATGGACGGAGACGGGGACAACGATGTTGTGGTCGGGCAGATGCATACGACCGAGGAGCGCAAACTCGCGATCCATTACAATATTGACGGGCAAGGAACGCGCTGGGCCCGTCAAGTGATCGACGATGTGGGTCTCCACAACGGTGTCGTCGCCGATGTCGACAGGGACGGCGATTTTGACATCTATGGGGCGAACTGGGTGGGCAACCCGCCTGTCAGAGTGTGGATCAATCGGCTGGATCCGCCTGCATCGGTCCGCCTCGACCGCTGGACCTATCATCGTATCACGAACGGGCAAGTCCGCTCCTTTGGGCTCGCTTTTTCCGCCATGGATGGTGATGGTCGCACAGACATCATCTCGGGTCCGTTCTGGTACCGTCAACCGTCCGAAGCCTGGATCACAGAATGGGAACGGACCCCGCTTGCCGAGGGTGTGGACGCGGTCGCAGCCTTGGACCTCGATGGTGATGGGCGCGGGGAGGTCATAGCACAGCGCGGCGGAGGCAGGGCGCTGCACCTGGTGTGGCTCCATGCCGAGGACATCGAAGCGCACCGCTTTGAAGTGCACGGGATCGGAGAGGTTCCCGCCGCCAGTCATGAGCTCGGCTCTCAGGGCCATGCGCTAGCCCAGATCGTAAAAGGTGGGAAGCCGGAGCTGGCGGTCTCGAGTGGCGGTGGGGTTTTCTATTTTAAGATTCCTGACGATCCAACAGTCGAGCCATGGCCGCGCACCCGCATCTGCGTCGAAGCGTCTGATGAAGGGATCGCATTCGCCGATATCGATGGCGATGGTCTACTTGACCTTGTCGCCACGACCGGCGATGCAAAGACGGCCGCATGGTGGCGCAATCCAGGTGACGGCTCGCCAGACTGGGAGCTTCGGCATGTTGGAAAAGTTCCTGAAATGGTCTATCCCGACCGCGTGGCGGCCGCCGATCTTGATGGCGATGGACGTGCGGACATCGTCGTGACCGAGGAAAATGGCAAAGCCGACAGCGCTAAGGCGTATTGGTGGCACAACCCCGGCGACAGCTCCTCCGACTGGGAGCAACACGAAATCACCTCGCGCGGTTCCCTTAATAGCCTTTCCGTGTCCGATATGACCGGGGACGGCAGGCCGGATCTTATCATGGGCGAGCATCGCGGCGCACTTCGCCTCTCGAGCTGGCATAATCTGGGTGGGGGACGGTTCATCGAGCAGCTGGTCGGCGAAGGGATGGAAAGCCATCTGGGAGCAAGGACGGTCGACCTCGACGGTGACGGGGATCTCGACATCGTGTCGATCGCATGGGACGCATTCGAAGCGATCCATGTCTGGCGGAATGACGCGGTCGGCAAGCATGCTGATGGCGACCAAAAGGCCCGCTGACGGGGAGGGGGAGCTTCGGCCGGCGCCGCATGAACCGTAGCGACCTCGTCCGGCACCACCTGTTTACACGGCTGCGCGGGCGCTCATGCCTCGACGCTCAAGTCCGGGAAAATGCGATGCGCTGAATGAATTCAACCGCTCGACGTGTTAAACCATTCGACGTTGTCGATAGCAGGTTGACCAAACCAGTGCGCAAGTCGGGCCGCTCATGCCTTTACGACGTTGTCGGTGCGTGACTGACTACGCGCACAAGCATTTCTGGTATCGAGCACCAGCTTTGCGTGCTTGGTGATGTTCTGCCAATCAATCGCATCATGATCTGTCGAGATGACAACGGCATCATACGATGCCAAACTGCTAGCGCAGATATCCACAGAGGGGCGACCTGCCAGGGTGGCGTACTCTCTTGTTCCGGGTATCTCCGGTACGTAGGGATCGTGGTAATCAACGACTGCCCCGCGTCGCTCCATGATGTCGATCAGCTTCAACGATGGGCTTTCTCGTGTGTCACCCACGTTTTTCTTGTAGGACATCCCGATCACCAAGATCCGCGAACCGCTCAGGCCGCGGCTGGCTCGCCGGTCCAAGGCCTCCACAAGGCGGTCAACCACATAATGCGGCATGTTCGTGTTGATTTCACCGGCAAGCTCAATGAAGCGTGTTGTTATTTCGTACTCTCTTGCCTTCCAGGTCAGGTAGAATGGGTCGATCGGGATGCAGTGCCCGCCGAGGCCGGGGCCTGGATAAAACGCCATATATCCGAACGGCTTGGTCTTGGCGGCTTCGATCACCTCCCAGACGTCGATGCCCATCCTGTCAAAAATCACCTTTAGCTCATTGACCAACGCAATGTTCACAGAGCGAAATATGTTCTCGGTCAGCTTCACAGCCTCTGCCGTTGCGGTGGAGGCCACGGGAACGGTTTGCACGATGATCTGGTCGTACAGTTCCTTGGCAACCTGTAGGGACGATGGGTCGTCGGCGCCTATCACCTTTGCAACTGTGGCGGTGGTGTGTACGTCGTTGCCTGGGTCCACCCGTTCGGGCGAATAGGCGAGAAAAAAGTCCTTTCCTAGAGAAAGATTCGTCGCCTCGAGCAGCGGCTGCACGACCTCTCGCGTCGTTCCTGGCCAGGTCGTCGACTCCAGAACGACAAGTTGACCAGGGCGCAGCCGCTCCGCGATCGCACGTGCGCTGTTTTCGACGAACGACAGGTTCGGCTCCCGGTTTTTGGTGAGCGGCGTTGGCACCGCTATCAAGATCGCGTCGGGTTCGCTTAGGTCGGCGAAATCGCTGGTAGCGCGAAACCGCTTGCTGTCGACAGCCACTTTGATGGAAGCACCAGGCAGATGATCTATGCCTGTTTCTCCGCGGTTAAGAAGTGCAACCCGAGACGCGTCGATGTCGAAACCGATGACTTTGAACCCCGCGTCCAGCGAGATCATGGCGAGCGGTAAACCAACGTAGCCGAGGCCCATGATGCCAACGGTGTAGTCCCGCGTTCGGATGCGGTTAACCAGTTCCTGAAGGTCTGGAGCAGTCTGCATGAGATGCTGGCAACTTTCGCTTCAATGTCGACAATAAAGGATCGCCTCAATTACCGCGGGGAAGCAGTCCACAGCAATCAGCAAAATGTATGCGCTTAGCCAACCCCAGAGCTGAAAATAGCATGGATTGCACCATTGGGAGAACAGCCGAAATGCTTACCCCAAGCCACGTTGTCAAATAAACCTTGCGCTGCCACATTTAACTTTCAAGCGACATCCTAAAGGATCTGGGAGCCACCTTCGCTCGCGAGATCGAAGATGCCGCGTTTGGCGAAGGGACGCACACTGCGTCAGTCGATTAAACTGTTCGGTCGAGGTGGGGAATATGACGCAATCGATCCTGGTAACTGGTGGAGCGGGCAATATCGGCAGTGCCCTCACTCGCGCGTTGGTCAAGCTACCTCAGACCCAGGTGGTCGTCGCTGACAACCTGTCGACCGGAAGTCGAGACAAGGTACAAATAGACGCGGGCAATCTGACCGTAGTAAAGGCGGATGCGAACGATTTCGACGACATCTCATCGTTGTTCTACCGCTTCCATTTCACCCACGTCTTCCACTTCGCAGCCGTGGTCGGTGTGCAGCGGACTTTGGCAAATCCGTTGCTCGTGCTGCGCGACATCACCGGTATCGAGAACGTGCTGAGGCTATGCAAGAACACCGGCGCCGAGCGTGTCTACTTCGCTTCGTCATCGGAGGTATATGGCGAGCCTTTCGAGATTCCTCAAAACGAGAGCACCACGCCGCTTAACTCTCGTCTGCCGTATGCAGTGGTGAAGAATCTTGGAGAGGTCTATCTGCGCACTTTTCAGCGTGAGTTTGGACTGCCATTTACCATTTTTCGCTTCTTCAACACCTACGGACCACGTCAGAGCGAGGATTTCGTTCTGCCGCGATTTGTGCGTGCCGCCCAGCGCGGCGAGCCCCTGACGATTTACGGGGACGGTTCGCAGACCCGCACCTTCTGCTATGTCGACGACACGGTTGACGCTTGCATCGCGGTTCATCGAACGCGCGCGCACGAGAACGAAGTGATCAACGTGGGCAGCGACGTGGAAATGAGCATTCGACAGCTGGCCGAGTTTGTCATCGACGTGCTGGGCTCGTCATCGAAGTTGGAATTCCGACCGCCCCTTGCGGAGGGCGACATGACGCGCCGCTGTCCTGACACGAACAAGATGAAGGCTATATTGAACCGTCCCCTGGTGCCGCTCGAAGAGGGCATTCGCCGCCTCGCCGACCACCTCTCCCGACCGGAAGACCGCCCTGCACTTAGAAGAGTCGCCTGAACGAGCTGACGGTGGGGAGTGATATGAAGCTCGTATACGTCGGCCAGCCGTACGATAGACTTTTTCCGCCTGTTCAAAACTCAATCGGTCTGATCGTCTACAATACGGCGCTGCGGCTCGGCGAAGGCCTGCAGATTACGCTCTATGGCAAGCATTATCGAGACGACACGGTGCCCGCGGACCTGCCGTTCGCGGTGCGGCGGGCTGCGGCGCGGCGTGACCGCGCGCTGCAGCGGATCATCCACCAGTTTCCGCGCCTGGCGCGCTGGCTGCGGCTGGAAGGGAAGGCCGATGACCACTCGCAATATCGTAACAAGGTTCGTCGCTACCTCGCTGTCGATCAACCAGATATCGTCCATTTGATGAATTATTGGGCATGGTGCCGGGAACTGAAGGCAGCCAGCTCATCTCATCGGCTCGTGCTTGAGATGCAGTGTGAGTGGCTGTCACAGCGTGACCGCGATCAGGTGGCCCGTCAGCTCAAGGTGGTGGATGCGGTGGTCGCCGTCAGCGACCACATCGCAAGGACCTTTCGTTCTGCATTCCCGGACTATCCTGGCGTCGTTGCCACTGTCGGTAATGGCGTGGACGTTTCTTACTTTCGGCCGAGCGAGCAGCGGGCTTCCGCATCCACCAGAACCCGACGTGTCATCCTGTTCGTTGGGCGGGTGTCGCCAGAGAAGGGGCTTCACACACTGATCGAGGCCTTCAGTGAGGTTGCGGCCAGGTTCGCGGACGTGGAACTTCGGATCGCAGGGCCGCATTCTCCGCTTCCGGTGGACTTCCTGACCAGCCTCTCGTCGGATCCGCGGGTAACCGCGTTGAGCCGTTTCTACGATCGCTGGGGCAATTGCAAATATCGGGAACATTTAGAGGAACTCATCGAGCGCCACGAGTTACGTGATCGAGTTCACTTCGTGGGCAACGTGCCCCACAAGGACCTCGTAGCGACGTACCATCAGGCCGACATTGTTGTGAATCCGTCCCTCAGCGAGAGCTTCGGAATATCGGTCGTGGAGGGCATGGCCTGCGGGATACCGGTGGTGGGAACGCGCGTGGGCGGGATGTGTGAATCCATTCTAGCTGGCAGCACCGGGATGCTGGTCGAAGTCGATGCTCCTGGCGATCTCGCCCAGGCATTGATCACGATGCTGGAGGATACGGTCCGGGCAAGCGAAATGGGAAGCGAAGGGCGCAAGCGTGCCGTCGAGCTGTATTCGTGGGAGGCGCGCGCAGAACGGCTCAAGTCCGTCTATCAGAAACTGCGCCCAGGCACGCGGGTCCATGTTTCCACAAAGATCGTGAGCCATTGAGCTTTAGCGGTGGGCGGCGATCGCCAAGTGCCTCGCAGCTTGTAGGCCGATGTGATGCGCATGCGGCGACCCTCAGTGTAGCGCTCAACCCGGTGAGCGTATCGGTCTACGGCCAACCCATGTCGGATTGGAATGGGCCCGTCAGGCCCGCCGTTCTCTTCCCGAACGGCCGTCAGGTGCACCCAGCCCAAAGGGCGGAGTGAAGGAGGCCGAGTGAACCTGGCTGTAACGCTCCGCAATCTGTTCTCCAAATCGCAACGCATTGCTGGTGGCGAGGCGGGTGGCCTCAGGATCGTAACGCGAGCGGCGACCCAGATTTTGCGCGGGGCGCCTACGAGCCGCCGGTCCAGCAGCCACTTGCATCGAACCTGAACGCAGGTGACGTATGTCTACGACATCGATTGCGCCGCGCCGCGTGGGGGCGGCAGGACGCGTCTACGCATTTGAACCGGTGCCGCAAAGCGCTGCCGCGATTGAGCAGAGCGCTCGGCCTAACAGTTCGACACCATCTGTGTGTTCGCCGAAGCGGTCGGTCCTAAGTGCGCACCGCCCACAGGTGATCTATGAACTCGACGACGCCAGGCGCGAGGGCTTCAGCGCAAGGCCCGGGCGATCGCGTCGTTTATGGCATCAATGGACTGTGGTAACCATTCTGCCCGCCTCCTACGCCAATGGGAACTGGCACGTCGAGCATGTGCTGGCGGTCCGGCGAGCGAAACCGCGTCTATCCGACGGGCGGAGCCGTCGGCTTCGACCGAGGTCGTCTTCAAACATGGGCACCGGCCGCCCAACGACAGCCGAACTATGCAGTGCGGAGGATCGCCAGCCGCATATGGATCGCGCGTTTCTCAACAAGATGCCAGCTGAGAAAGCCCGCGCAGACTGCTATAGGCAAGGTCAAGATCGTCAGCTGCGTAGGCGTGATTGCCGGAACATACATGATCAGTAGCTTCTGAATCGGCCATGCGTAGAGATACACGCCGTACGATATATCATTCCTTCGGTTAATCGAATTTAAGACGCTGTTCTCGTTTAGAAACGCCAAATACAGGACCAGATAACCTCCAAACACGCCCACTGCGAGGGGCGCTAGCCGTTCCGAGCACATCCCGCCTATGAGAAGGATACAGCACAAAAGCGCTACCCGATTGCTCCTCCTCACATTCTCCTTGAGCAGCTGAAACAACGCCCCAATGGAAAATATCATGGTAAAACGTACGGCATCGTCCACGTTACCGATGGGCTCAAAGTTTCCAAGGTCGTAGCGAAAGTAGACACCTTGCGAAATGGAACTAACGAGGATTATGGCCAGTGACACTGACATGATCGAAAAGACAAGCGTGGCGCGACCGAGACAGAATACCACAATTGCCACAAGCACATAACAGCGAAACTCGTATGCAATAGTCCATAGTGATCCATTAACATCTGGTGCATGGGACCCGGCAAACGCCGATCCTACCTGCGCCGGGTTCAGCAAGAGCGCCATTTTGGAAAGCTTAGCCGCCCACTGGCTCGGAGATAGTTCATCAAAGTCACCACCTCCCAGCCAAAATACCAGACTAATGCTGATAAAGTATGCCACAACAAAACCCGGAACTATACGAAGTACACGTCTGGACATAAAGGCGTAGATGCTGCTTCGCATCGCGCTGTCGAGCACGAGGAAGCCACTAATGAAGAAGAAGCCGTAAACAGCTACCTGGCCGGAGGTCAACGTACCGAAGATGTTCTTCAGCACCTCACGATTCGAGTTCCCATCTATAAGTTCCGGCGAGTGGGATATAATAACAAGCGACGCAAAGAATAGCCGGAAGAAGCTTAGAGCGTTGGGCCTTCGTAAGTCGAAATCACTCATTTGATAGCCTTCGAGAAGTGACCTCTTGCGTCGGGCATTGCGATCTCAGCAAGGAGACCCGTTAGGGCAGAGCGCGTCAAAGTGAGCTTAGAGGCCGCCGATGGGCATTGTAAGTTCGTCCTTTGAGAGCCGAATTCATCCTTTCGAAGGTACGTGCCTCACGACCGAGTGGATTGATTCCAACGTTTGGAACCCGCGGTTTCGGGCGGCGATGATGTCATCGGGATTGGCTTCCAGATGAATGGTCGCGGGTTCTCGGCATTGTATTCGCGGATGAAGCGGTTGATGGCGGCCTGAAGATCGACAACGGAATGGAAGACGCCGTGCTTGAGCCTGCGCCGGGTGAGTTTGGCGAAGAAGCCCTCGACGGCGTTGAGCCAGGAGCAGGATGTTGGGGTGAAATGGAAGGTCCAGCGTGGGTGGCGGTCGAGCCAGGCGCGGACCTTGTCTTTTTTGTGCGCGGCGTAATTGTCGAGGATCACATGGATTGCCTTGTCCGCCGGCACCTCGCGCTCGATGCGGTTGAGGAAGCGGATGAACTCCTGATGGCGGTGGCGCTGCATGTTCTGCGCGATGACCGTGCCGTCCAGCCCTGCGCTTGAGCGGAAAAGCGGGAATGTCACTTTGCAGGAAAACGGTTGAAGCTGATTAGAGCTTGACCAACTCCGAAATATCATACTGTTTGGATCCATGGATCCAAAATCGATTTTTAGCGAGCTGCAAGACGAGATTGAGTCAGGTGAATTGGCACCAGGTTCGGTTCTCAAGCAGGAATCGATCGCCGAGCGTTTCGGAGTGAGCCGCCAGCCAGTCAGACAGGCCCTGGACCGTTTGCTCGGAAGTGGCTTGGTCGTGCGGCGACCCGATCGAAGCCTGGCAGTCGCGATCCTCTCAGAACGGGAGGCGACCGAACTTTGCGAACTTCGGGCCATTTTGGAGGTCGCTGCCTTGGAGCAGTCGTTGCCGGAGCTTCAGCCTTCCGCCTTGCGTAAGGCTGAGAGGCTCAACGACGAGCTGTTCGCGGAGTACGATCCGTCGCGGATTCTGGAGCTCGACCAACAATTTCACCTCGCCCTGTACAGCGGTTGCACGAATACTCGATTACTTGAGACCGTCGGAGACCTTCGACGAGAATCCCGGCGGTCAACCCTTCACCAAGGGCGTGGCGCCCAGGAGCGAATTGATTTCTTCGAGGAACACGCGGCGATCGTTGCCGCTTGTGCGAGGCGCGATTTCGACGCTGCGGCGCAGCATCTTCGCTGCCATCTGACCCAGACGGCTGCAAGACTTCTTTCCGTTCCGACAAAGGATCAATCATGAAAATGACCGTCGAAGTGCACTGGGAGCGAGAAGGAGCGGTATTCACCGACAAGCGCTACAGCCGCGCGCACATCTGGCGCTTCGACGGAGGCCAAGTGGTGCCGGCATCCGCTTCGCCACATATCGTTCCGCTTCCTTATTCAGTGGAAGCCAACGTCGACCCGGAGGAGGCTTACATCGCGGCAATTTCCAGCTGCCACATGTTGACCTTTCTCTCGATCGCGGCGCCCCAGGGGATCGTCGTGGAGAGCTATACCGACAAGGCGGTCGGGATGATGGAGAAGGTGGACGGACGATTGGTAGTCAGCCGCGTTGACCTCAATCCGACCATTGTCTACGCCGGGGAAACGCCAACCGCCGCAACAGAAGCGGAACTTCACCTCTCGGCGCATGAACAGTGCTTCATTGCCAATTCCGTGAAGACGGAAATCCAGGTCGTCACTTGACAGGCATTCGGCGGCATGGCGACCTGCTCAAAAGCCACTAGTTGGGCGTTCGCTGCTTAAGCACATTTGCTATCCTTAGTTTCGCTTCCCCGGTGTCTGCGAGTTGTGTCCGCATTGGGTCAGCATTGCTGCCGTTCACAATGCGGACAATGAAGGTCACCGATGGGTCATGGGCGTGAGTTCGACTGAGCGGAAGCGAACTTCCGCTTTGGGTCGGCGGACTATCGTCGTGAGTTGACCCGAAGCGGCCCTTCCTGACCGAATTTCCTTCCCGGAAGCCGACGTTCACCAGAACCACCAGTCTTGACCCCAAACCGGCCCTTGCTGGGCCGATTTGGCGGCTCGTAAGCGGACGTTGCCCGGAACAGCGACTTTGCACCGTTCCTGCCGTTCCAATTGAAATCAGCTACGGCGCTAGGTGACCCGGCTCCAGTCATTCCCAAAGCCGTCGGCTTCTTCAAGCCGCCGATCAGCGGCATGGAAGTGGCATGTTACTCAGCCCGCTTGGGCGCGGTGAACGTCCATAGGGGGCGATGCTGACGTCGCGACTTTGCCAAGCTGGAAGACCTCCGTCGCCTCGCCGCGGCCGCGCAGCCGGTGCTTGCCCGCCGGGATCCTTTCGAACCTTTCGTCGAGCCGCGACGCGGTCTCGCCGGAAATGGCGATTGCGGCGGTGGCGCCCGGTTCGAGCTGCTTGCCGAGGTCCTGCAGCCGCTGGCTGACGTTCACGGTGTCGCCGACGATCGTATAGTTGACACGATCGGATGCGCCGATATTGCCGACGATGACGGAGCCCGTGTGGATGCCGATACGGACATGAAGCGGAGGCCGGCCTTCGCCAGCCGCTTCCAGATTGTCCTTGTCCAGCTCCTCGCGGATCGCCGCGGCTGCGCGGACGGCCGCGGCGGCATGGCCCTTCAGACGATCCGGCGCGCCGAAGAACGCCAGCATGCCGTCGCCCAGGAACTTGTCGACCGTGCCGCCATGTGCATCGACCGCGCCGCACAGGATCGCGAAGTGGTGGTTCAGCAGCCTGGCCGCGGCGGCGGCGTCCATCTGCTCCGACAGCGTGGTGAAGCCGGCGATGTCGGTGAACATGACGGTGACGACCGCTTCGCGCGGTTCGGCGATGCCGCTCTCTCCGGTGCGCACCAGCTTGGCCACCAGCGAGCGCGGAACATAGGTCGAGAATGCACGCAGACCGATCAGCATGGCATTGAACGCCGAAGCCTGGTTGTCCAACTCCAGCACACTGCTGCGCGGCAGGGGGGTCACGCCGTCGAGATCGAAATCGGCGACGCGCGTGGCCTGGCCGGCAATCGCCTGGATCGGGCGCGACAGGCGCTTGCCGAGAAGAATCGCGACAATGACCGCCACCGCCATCGCGCCAAGTCCAAGCATGGCCGATCCCATGACGCGCTCGATTTCGTCACCGATCTGACTGGTCTTGAAATACGCGCCGAGCGTCCAGGGCCGGTCGCCATAGCCGGTGATCTCACGGGTAATAGCGACGTAAGTGTTCTCTCCGTCCCATGACGTCGAACCGTCCTTGTCGTCAACCTGGATTTCGTCAACCTGGATTTCGTCAACCCGGATTTCGGCAACCTCGATATCGCGGGTACGCTGCGTGCTGAACTCCGGTTCCGGTTTGCGCGCCTCATATCCGGCGAGAACCGGATCGCCGAAATTGGCGAGCGGCGTCAGCGGCAGGATGCCGTCCTTCAGCGCATCCGGGGAAGCCAGCCGCTGGTCCGCCAGGATGGATCCGTCGCCATCCAGAATGAAGGCATGCGTGCCGAAGCGCGACGACAGTTCCTGCGTGATTTTGGACAAGTTCTGCAGTTCCACCGCGGCGATCACCCAGGCCTTCGTGGCGCCATCGCGTGACAGCGGCGCCGAGACGTTGGCGAACAAGCCATATTCGTTGGCCACGAAGGCGCCCCACCGGCGTCCGTCGACCTGCTGGCGCTCTTCAAGAACAGCGCGCACTTGCGGCGATTTCTCGGTCTCGGCGGGGAGTTTCCGGATCGTTCCGGCAGGATATTTGGCGTCGTTGTCCCCGGTCACCGCCGCCCCCCTGCAAATCAGGTCGGGTGTGCAGATCAACATTGCGTTCACCCCCGGCGCTGCCGCCAGCGCACTGGCAAGTGCCGCCGACATCGCCTCGTCGTCGATCTGGAACTCGCCCTGCTTGTAGAGCTGCGCGACGCCGTCCACGGCGCTCTCGGCGCGCCCCATCTCGGCGCGCAGCGAATCCTCCATCGCATCGATCAGGAGCGTCGACTGGGCGCCGAGCAGGTCGAAAGTGTTGCGAAGGTTGGCGCCGACCGACAATGCGAGCACGCCGCCGACCGACAGGAACACGAGGCTGCCGAAACTCATCGCCATGATGACTGCAATGGGGATGCGACGCCGCTTCTTTTCGGGGCGGACCAGACGCACTGGTTGTGCGGACGTGCTCATGCAGCCAATGTCATAATGCGCCACCGCATTGCAAGCCCGGTGACGGCTTTAAGGAGAGGACGCGCCGAAGCATTCGCACCAATGTGGTTCCAGCGCCGATGATTCCGATCCTCATAGGGGTGTTCCTTTCGTAAATATGGAAGAGCGCCCGCCTCAGTCGCGGACGCGGGCGCCTCGAAGATGCGCCCCTTTCTCGCGCAGTGTCGAGAGTGTCAACGCTTACGGATCGGTCGGCTGCAACCGCTTTGTACTCCACCCAGTGACCGTAGGCCTCGATGTCAGTCTTGAATTCCGGGGCATCAAACGCGTGATGAGCGCCCTTGTAGACCTGAAGCTGCACGGAGCTTCCCCTGCCGCTGCGCTGCTTCATCATCTCTCGGCATTTTTTGGCGGGGCTCCAATCGTCAAAGCTCGCCGATCAGGATCAAGGTCGGGACTGTCGCCACTCGCTACCGAACATATCGGATAGTAGGCAATCGCTGCCTTGAATTTGCGCCCCATAAGCCGCTCGACTGCACCAAGCCGCTCCACACCCAGCTAACCCCATCAAGTGCCCATGAGCACGTAGAGAACGCAGGCACCCGAAAGCGTCGATAACGCTCACAACCGAGCCGCCGCCCTTGACCCATTAGAGAACTCTATCGGTCGACAGCGGCCGAAGGGCAAAGGTCGGGTTTGGAGAAGACCCGGGAATGGCTACTTCTGGCGCATCCATGACCTCCAGCGTGGTCGCGGGCTATGTCTGCTTTCAGGAAGCGGCAAAGGTGATCTCTCCGGCAGAGATAGAGGCATTGCCGCCCGCCAGTCTTGGTTCACGAGTGCGGACCGTCCGCAATCAGCGCGGAACTGTCAGAAAGCGGAAGTAGCGACAGCAGCAGATCGCTCACCTGTCCCAACAAACGACGCGCGGTAAGACGGGCAGCACGCCAAACGTGCTGTCAGGGCTGGGCGGAACGCCGCAGAGCGGCGTCCCGTGGCTTCGTTCACAAGTCTAGTTCTTGACCACGTCTTCCAGAAAGAACCGGCCCAGCGGATTCTGGTAGAAGTTCTCGATGTTATTACGCGAGACGTTGATGAACGGGCTGTAGTACAGATCGATCCAGTTGACGTCCTCTTTGGCCATCTTCTGCAGATCGGTGTACATTTGCTCGCGCTTGGCTGGATCCATCTCGATGCGCGCCGCCGCGACCAGCTCCTTGACCTTCTCGTTGTTGTAGCGGGTCATGTAATTCATGTTCGCGTCGTGGCCGAGAACGAAGGTGGTCTTCTGGTCTGGGTCGAGGATGTCGTTGGTCCAGTAATTGACACAGATGTCATAGTCGCCGGCCACCAGCATGTCCCATTCCTGGCTCGGGTCGACCTTCTGGATGTTGACGGTGACTCCGGCTTTGGCGAGCTGCTGCTGCAGCAGCACAGCCGTCTGCTCGACGATCTCGTCGCCGGCCCGCACGACGTAGTTGAGCGTCAGGTCCGAGGCCCCGGCGTCGGCCAGCATCTGCTTGGCCTTTTCCGGATCGTAGGGCCGCTTCAGATTGTCGGCGTAGTAATAGAGTGCGCCCTTCGGGACGTAGGAGTTTGCGACCTCGCCGTAGCCGAACGTCACCGTGTCGACCACAGCCTGCTCGTCGATAGCCATGTCGAGGGCCTGCCGCACCTCCTTCTTCGCCAGCGCGCCATGCTCGTGGTTAATCAGCAGGTGATCCTCGCGGGTCGACGGGTCGAGATGGACGGTGAGGTTGGAATCCTTCTGCAGTTCGGCGACGCGTGAGAACGGCACAAAGATCGCGGTGTCGAGCTGACCGGCCTGCACGTTCAGCATGCGGGTGTTATCGTCCGGCACGGAGATCCACTCGACTCCGTCGAGGCTGATACGACCGGCCTCCCAGAAATGCGGGTTTTTCGCCAGGATGACACGGTCGCCGCGCCTCCATTCCGTGATGGTGAAGGCGCCAGAGCCGATGGGTGTTTCGGCATATTTCTCCGGACCGAGCGTCTCGAAGCCCTTCTTGGAAAGAACCGAGGCGATCGGGAAGGCCAGCGTCGCCAGGAACGGCGCGGTCGCCTGCTTGAGTTTGATCGTGACGGTCTTTGGATCGGTTGCCTCGACCGTATCCATCACCTTGAAAGGATCCGCCCACAGCGAGCCCTCGTCATCCCTGATGCGGGTGAGGCTGAACACCACGTCGTCGGCCGTCAGGTCGGAGCCGTCCGAGAACTTCGCGTCGCGCAGCTTGAGCGTATAGGTGAGGCCGTCCGGGCTGACCTCCCAACTCTCGGCGAGACCGGGCTCCAGCTTGGTGCCCGTCTTGTCGACGCGGATCAGCACGTCATAGACGTTGGCGAACACCCACAGGTCGATGTTCTGGGCGGTCTTGATCGGATCGAAGGTGGTCGAGTCTTCGCGCCGGCCAATCGTGAGTACGCCGGCGGCTTCTGCGAGCGTCGCCCCCAGGGACAGGCTGGTCATAACGGTGACCAAGCCGATGCGCATCCATTTGCTTCTTAACATCGGTATTCCCCTTTTGGTTTGCCTTTGGTTTCAGTTTGCGACCCCGTCGGCCTGCGGGGTCGCCGTCTTCGAGGGAGCAAGCAGCGGCTTGTCCGGATCGATATGCGGAACGGCGGCAATCAGCGCGGCGGTGTAGGCATGCTTCGGCCGGGAGAACACTTCCTCCGACCGACCTTCCTCGACGATCACGCCGCGGTGCATCACCACAACACGCTGGCAGAGATTGCGAACGATTGCGAGATCGTGAGCGATAAATATCAGCGTGAGCGACATACGTTCCACCAGTTCGCGGAACAACTCCACGATCTGCGCCTGGATGGTGACGTCGAGGGCGGCCACGCACTCGTCCGCAATGATAAGTTTCGGGTCGACGGCGAGCGCGCGAGCTATCCCGGCTCGCTGGCATTGGCCGCCGCTCATCGAGCGCGGCTTGCGGTCGAGGAACGCGCGCCCCAAGCCGACCAGGTCGAGCAGTTCGCCGCAGCGTGCCGGAATTTGCGCGGTCTCGATCTTGCCCTGTACCCGCAGGACCTCGGCCAGCATCTTGCCAACGGTAAGATGAGGATTGAGGGCGTTGTAAGGGTCCTGGAAAACCATGGCGGTTTGACGTCGCAGCATGCCGAGGACTGCGCGACCTGACGCGATGTCCGTACCATCGAACCGTATCGTGCCTGACGAGACCGGCGTAAGTCCAAGGACGGCGCGCGCCAGAGTGCTCTTGCCGCTTCCGGATTCGCCGACAATGCCGACCGTTTCGCCCGACATGACACGGAGTGTGACCCCATTGACGGCATCAACCGCGCCTCGCCGGAACAGGCCGCCCGTGGCGAAGCGCACGTGCAGCTTCTCGATGTCGACCACCGGCACCGCTCCGGGTGCCCGGAGCTTCTCAGCCTTTGCCGGCATGTCCTCCTCCGGCAGCGAGGGATGACTGGCGATCAGCGAACGGGTGTAGGCATGCGCCGGCGCCGCAAGCAGACCGCGCTTCTCTCCAATCTCCACCAGTCGACCTTGCCACATCACCGCGATGCGGTCGCAGACTTGGGCGACGATGCCGAGATCGTGGGTGACCAGGATCACCGAGAGTCCGCGCCTGGCGCGGATGTCCATCAGAAGCCGCAGGATCTGCGCCTGTATCGTCACGTCGAGTGCCGTCGTCGGCTCGTCGGCGATCAGGATCCTGGGATTGCTCGATAGCGCCGCGCCGATCATGGCGCGCTGGCGCATGCCGCCGGAGAATTCGTGCGGGTAGCTATCGTATTGCCGATCCGGATCCGGAAACCCGACCTGGGCGAGGATATCCACCGCCGCGGCGCGCGCCGCCTTGGCGTCCAGCCGCTGGTGAAAGCGGATGCCCTCGGTGATCTGGTCGCCGATCCTCATGACCGGGTCGAGATGGCTGCTCGGATTCTGAAAGATCATGCCGATTTCACCGCCGCGCACCGCGAGCATCTCGGCTTCCGGCGCGGTCGTCAGCTCACGCCCGGAAAGTGTGATCGAGCCACCGCTGATCCTGAGCCGGCTCGATGGCAGCAGCCTAACAAGTGAGCGGCAGAGCAGGCTCTTGCCCGACCCGCTCTCGCCGACCAGCCCGAGCACTTCTCCCGGGGCGAGATCGAGCGACACGGCATCAAGCAGGGTACGCTCCCCGCCGTCACCGTCATGGACGACCGTCAGGTCCGTGACCTTGAGCAGCGCCGCGATCACTCGTGAACCCCGAACAAATCGGCCAGCCCGTCGCCGATCATGCTGAAGGCGAAGGCGAGCGTCACGATCGCAAGCCCCGGGAACAGTGTAATCCACCAGGCGGTGGTGACGAAGGCTTGGCCTTCCGCCACCATCACGCCCCACTCAGCGACTGGCGGCTGCACGCCCAGCCCGAGATAGCTAATGGCCGCGCCACTCAGCAGGACGAGGACCGCGTCGGACATCGCGAAGACGACCGAGCCGGCAGCGGCATTGGGCAGGAGGTGACGGAACATGATGCGCATGCGGCTGAAGCCGAGGCTGACCGCCGCAACCGCGTAGTCGTGGTTCTTGAGCACGAGCATCTGGGCGCGGATGAGCCGCGCGTAGGAAACCCAGCCGACGAGGGCCATGGCGATGTAAAAACTGGCCAGGCCAGGCCCGAGGATCGCAATGATCGACAGCATCAATACCAGGAACGGGAAGGCCAAGATGACGTCGACCAGCCGCATGAAGATGGCGTCGACTATCCCGCCGAAGAACCCGGCTACCGTGCCCACCGTGGTGCCGATGAGAAAGGGGAAGATAACGCCGATGACGGCGATCTTGAGGTCGATGCGCGTGCCCCAAATGACGCGCGAGAGGATGTCGCGGCCGAAATTATCGGTCCCGAACGGGTGCGGCCAGGACGGCCCCTGGAGCCGTGCTGTCGCATCCTGGGCGATCGGATCGTAGGGCGCGATCAGCGGCGCGCCGAGCGCGAGGACGACGAACGCCCCAAGCAGGAAGACGCCGGCCGCCAGCGTACCGCGGCGGCGAAAGCGGCCCTGCCTGCCGAGCGCGGGCGCGGCCAAGGGGTCGCTCACAGCTTCACCCTCGGATCGAGAGCCACCGTGACGATGTCAGCCAGGAAGTTGATCAGCACGGTGGCGCAGGCGAAGACCATCGCCACGCCCTGCACGACCATGTAGTCGCGCGAGAAGATGGCGCGCACCAGCAGCTGGCCCATGCCGGGCAGCGCGAAGACGGTCTCCACCACGACGGTGCCGCCTAGCAGCCAACCTATGTTTACGGCGAGAAGGTTGACGGTCGGCACCAACGAATTTGGCAGCACGTGGCGCCAGAACACGATGCTCTCCGGCATGCCGCGCGCGCGCGCGGCAGTCGCCACGTCGGACTTCAAGCCTTCGACCATCGCCGCACGCAAGCTGCGCGCCAGAACGGTCGACAGCGACAGCGAGACAGTGAGGCTCGGCAGCACGAGATGTGCAAGCTTTTCAGAAAGCGTGTTGCCGTAACCGGACACCGGGAGAATGGCGAGTTCGACGCTGAACAGGATGATCAGCATCAGGCCGAGCCAGAAGGGCGGGAAGCCGATGCCGAAGGTGGAAACGATGCGGATAACTTGGTCGGCCAGCCTGCCCTGATTGCGCGCCGCGATCGCCGCCACCGGCACGGCGATCAATACCGACAGCACAACGCTGCAAAGCACCAGCGTCAGAGTGGGCTCGATGCGCGTGGCGATTAGCTTCAGCACATCGATCTTGTAGAGGATCGAGCGCCCCATCTCGCCGTCCGCGAGGTTGCGCAGGAAGTAGAAATACTGGACGAGCATGGGCTCATCGAGGCCGTACTGCGCGCGGATGCGGGCGATCGCTTCGGGGGTGGCGCGGGCGCCGAGCAGAACGCGAGCGGGGTCGCCGGGGATCAGCCGGACAAGGATGAACGTGATCACGCTGATGCCGAACAGCACCGGCAGGAACTGAAGCGGACGGTATAGAACGAACTTATAGCGGTGCATGGCCCTGAGGTGTTTCCCCGTCCGCTCCCTTTCCCCTGCATTCGGCCTGCATCAGCCTGCCTTGTTGCGCGAGAGGAACCCTAAAAGGATCGGATAGTATGCAGCTGGGTTCTCGTAGAAGGGCATGTGACTCGCATTCGGGATGATGTGCAACTCCGACTGCGGCAGGCCAAGCTTCATGCGCAGACCACAGGCTGGTGTCAGTTCGTCGTGCTCGCCATGCGTGATCAGCACCGGCACCTTGATCCTGGGCAGGTCGGGCACCCGGTTCCAGTCCTTGAGATTGCCGATGTAGAGAAACTCGTTCGGACCTTGCATGGTCGCGTAGGGTCCCATGTTCCAGTCGTCGAGCGAGCGGCGCACCGGCGCCGGCCATTCGGCCAGGCGGCAGACATGGCGGTAGTTGAGGATCGTCACCGCCGCCATGTATTCCGGATGATCGTAGGTTCCCTGCGCCTCGTGCTTCTGCATCATCGATACGGTCTCGGGTCCCAGCGAGGCGCGCAGGCGTTCCAGTTCCAGAACAAGATGCGGCATGTCGGCGACGGTATCCTCGAGGATCAACGTCTGCAGGTTCTCCTGGTAGGCAAGCGCATAGTCGATCGCCAGCCAGCCGCCCCAGGAATGACCCAGCATGTGTACATTGCCGAGTCCCAGCGTCTTGCGAACCGTCTCGGTCTCCTCGACGTAGCGCGCGATAGTCCACAACGAGGTGTCCGTCGGCCGGTCGGAGGCGCCGGTGCCAAGCTGGTCGAACGCCACCACCCTGTATCCCTGGTCTACCAGGCAGGAGTGCGATTCACGAAGGTAGTCGCAGGCCAGGCCAGGCCCGCCGTTGAGGCAGAACACCGTCTCGGTGCTGGAGCCGAAGCTGTAGGCGACGACCTTGAAGCCGTCGACATTTACCTCGATGCGATCGTCGGCCGCCATCTCACGCCACATGATACGCTCCGAATGCACAGCTTTTAGGCATGCTCATATTTTAAGCGAAACGTTGGGAGTGCGTCAGCTATAAGAAGTGATAGGGTGGGTCCGGGAGGATGTCGGCGGAAGAGCTCATGCTGGACGAAATCACAACGATCAGGCGGCGTTTCACTCGCCATGGCACCTTGGACGAATGCATCGACGAGGCGTTCGCCGCCCTGTCCGGCCTAGGCTACGACGCGCTGGTCTACGACTACACGCCCATCCCGTACGATCTCGACGGCGCTATCATGATCCCGTCGATGCTCAAGCTGCGTAACATCGATGACGACATGCGCGACTATTGGTGCGATCGAGGTTACTTCCGCATCGATCCGGTGCAGATCGTGGCGGCGCGCAGTTCCGCCCCCTTCGCCTGGAGCTACAACAAGGCGATCGACACCGAGATAGGCGCGCTCCTCGACGAGACTACGGAACCCGTTGCGCGCTATCTGCGCGAGCGCGACCTCACTAGCGGCGTCACGATCCCTATCCACATGCCGCGCGGCGGCTATGCCACGGTTACCGGCATCCGCCTCGGCGCGGACGAGATGGTAGATCGGGATGCGGAAACCATCGCGCGCTTTAGCTTGCTGGCGCATGTCTTCCACGACACGGCCTACGCCCTCTACGACCGATCGGCTCTCAGTCCGCTCCTGCCGTCCTTGACTGAGCGCGAGCGCGAGTGTCTCCGCCATTCGGCACATGGCCTCTCTGCCAAGGAGATCTCGCGCGTCATCGGGCGCTCGATTCCTACGGTCGTCATGCACCTCACCGCCGCCGCCAGGAAGCTGGGCGCCAGGAACCGCACGCAGGCCGTCGTTCGCGCCGCGCATTTCCGCCTGCTCGACAACTGACGAAAAGGCCCTATCACCCCAGCAGGCCCGGTGGTTATTCCTAATAATGCGGGTATCGCTTTCTGCGGACGGACCGCTCGGCAAGTTTGCAGCCGGTTCTTCCACCTATGAGGGAGAAGCCAACTAAAGCCCCGCAGATAGCCCAAAAGGTATCTTTGGAAGAAGTGCGGGAGTTTTGAGCGGCGAGGAAACCGCTTTGTTCTTGTTGAGAAGCGGCTGTATCGTGAAAGCAGCACCCATGACAATCCGCAACTGGTCAGCGGCGTGGGGAGGCTAAGACACGGAGCCGTGCCATGTCATCGGATAACCATCTCCGGCCGAGCCCGAAGCGGAGGCCTAAGGTGGCTTCCTCGGTTCCAGCTAAGCCGGCAGCGCCGGCCGCGCGGGAGCCCGGGCCGGACGCCCGCAAGACGGTCACCATCCTCTTCGCCGACATCGTCGATTCCTCGCGGCTTAGCCTTTCCCTCGATCCCGAAGCGCTCCGGAACCTGCTCTCCCGGTACTTCGGCGAGTTGAGCGCCGTCGTTCAACGGCACGGCGGAATCGTGAACAACTATATCGGGGACGCGATCATGGCTGTGTTCGGCATGCCGTTCGTCCACGAAGACGACGCGCTGCGCGCGGTGCGGGCAGCGGTGGAGATGCGCGAAACACTTGCCATCCTTAACCACGAGCTCGAAGCCGGTTGGGGCGTCCGCCTTATGAACCGAATCGGCATCAACACCGGCGAGGTGATCGCCGGCGACCAAACGCAGGGATACTTGTCAGTCGCCGGAGAGGCCGTCATTGTCGCGAAGCGCCTTGAGGAGGCAGCGACGGCGAATGAGATCCTGATAGGGGAGCCGACGCACAAGCTCGTGCGCGATGCGGTCGTCGTCGAGCCGAGCGGGCCGCGCGCACTCAAGCGCGGCGCGACCATCCGCGCCCTCGCCGTGTTAGAAGTCCTCGCCCACGCCCCCGGCGTTGCGCGCCGCTTCGACTCGCCTTTCGTCGGGCGCGAACGCCAACGAGCCTTGCTTGAGACCGTCTTCCGCAACGCGGTCGGCGATAGGACCTGCCACCTGGTCACCATTCTCGCCGACGCGGGTGTGGGAAAGTCGCGGCTCGTACGGGAGTTCACGAGCGGCCTTGCCGAGGATGTCACAGTCTTGCACGGCCGCTGTCTGCCCTATGGCGAGGGCATCACCTATTGGCCGCTGGCCGAGATCGTCCGGGAGCTTACCCGCGCGGAGGGACCGGACTCCGGCAAGCAACTCGCAGCGGTGGTCGAGGCGCGGCTCGCAGGCGACGAGAAGGCCCGGCTGATTGCCGAGCGTGTGACCGGGGCGCTCGGGCTTGGCGGCGCGGGACAAGGGACGACCGAGGAGACCGCCTGGGCCGTCCGGAGGCTGTTTGAGGCGCTCGCGCGAGCGGGGCCGCTCGTCGTTGTGGTGGACGACGTCCATTGGGCCGAGTCGACATTCCTCGACTTAGTCGAGCACGTCGCCGACTTCTCACGCGATTTCCCGATCCTGCTCATCTGCATCGCGCGGCCGGAGCTCTTCGACTCGCGTCCTGGCTGGGGGGCCGGCAAACGCAACGCGACGTCGATCGTCCTCGAGCGGCTCAGCGACGCGGAATGCCGCGAGCTGATCTCCAACCTGCTTGGCCCCGCGCCGCTGCCGCCCGCTGCCGAGTCGAGGATCGCGAGCGCGGCCGAGGGCAATGCGCTCTTCGCTGAGGAACTCGTGGCGATGCTCGTCGACGACGCGTTGCTCAGGCAGGCGCCCGACAGCTGGGTCGCCGCGTCGGACCTCGTTGAGCTGCCCGTCCCCTCGACTATCAACGCGCTTCTCGCTGCCCGTCTCGAGGGCCTCCCGTCCGTCGAGCGCGCCATCCTGACGGCCGCAGCGGTCGAGGGCTCAGTATTCCATCGGAGCGCCGTCAGCGAGCTCGCCTGCCCGGTGCTCGACACATTCGAGGACGGTTTGCTCGCGCTCGTCCGCCGGGACCTGATCCGCCCGGAGGCGCCGTTGTTCGCCGGCGAGAAGGCCTATCGCTTCCGTCACGTCCTGATCCGCGACGCCGCGTATCGCTCCCTGCCGAAGAATGCGCGCGCCGACCTGCACGAGCGCTTCGCCGCCTGGCTCGAGCTAGCGGCCGCGGACCGGCTACGCGAGTTTGAGGAGATTGTCGGCTATCACCTCGAACAGGCCTTTCAGTACCGTGTCGCGCTCGGTCCGCGCGACGTGCGCGCGGCCTCGCTTGCCGCCCGGGCATGCGAACGGCTCGAGGCAGCCGGGCGGCGGGCGCTTGTCCGCAGCGACCTGCCGGCGGCGATCAGCCTGCTTCAGAGGGTTTCCCGGCTGCTTCCCGCCGATGACACACGGCGGATCGTGCTGCTCGCCGACTTGAGCGGCGCGCTGATCGAAAGCGGCCGGCTGGACGACGCCGGGCGCGCGCTGGACGAGGCGGAGCGCTTGGCCGCTGCCGCTGACGACCAGCGCTTGGCAGCGCATGTGCTCGTTCAGCGGCAGTTCCTCCGGATCTTCCACGGCGAAGAGGGCGGGCTGGAGGAGTCGGCACGCGCGGTAGCTGCGGTGATCCCGGTCTTCGAGCGCCTCGGGGACGACCTCGGCCTCTGCCGCGCACGGCGGCTCGAGGCCTGGCTATCCTTCACCGCGGCTCGCGGCGAGGCCGCCATTGCAGCTTGGGAGCAAGCTGCTGCTCACGCGCGACGTGCGGGGGATTGGCATGAGTACTACGAAATCCTAACGTGGATCGCTTCCTCCTTGTGGTTCGGGCCCACCCCGGCAGCCGAGGGCATCCGCCGTTGCGAGGCGATGCGCGTGCAAGTGGGCGAAAGCCCCGAGTCCGAGGCAGCGATCCTCCGCCAGCTCGCGTGCCTCAACGCGATTGTCGGCCGCTTCGCGATTGCCCGCGAGTTGATCGCGACGAGCAACGCCACCTACGCCGACCTCGGCCTTACGCTCTACGTGGCGTCCTCAGAGCACGAGGCCGTCGTCGAGCTGCTCGCCGGGAACCCCGCTGCGGCCGAGACGAGCGCGCGCGCAGCGTATCGCGCGCTTGAGGAGATGGGCGAGCGCGCGTTCCGTTCGACGATGGCCGCGTCCCTCGCCGTGGTGATCCTCGAACAGGGACGCGACGAAGAGGCCGAGGACTTTGCTAAACTCAGCGCCCAGCTGGCTGCGAGCGGAGACCTGGTGACGCAGGTCCGTTGGCGCCGCGTGCGCGCACGCGTGCATGCGCGGCGGGCAGAGCTCCGGGCGGCGGAGGCGCTCGCGCGCGAAGCAGTGACGATCGCCGAAGCGACCGACTTCGTCAACGACCGGGCGGATGCACTGGTCGACCTGTCGCACGTGCTCGAGGCCGCCCGCCGAGGCGAGGAGGCGGTCGCCGCTGTGTCCGGAGCGCTGCATCTCTACGAGCTGAAGGGAAACGTGGTCGCCGCGGCCGCGACCCAGCTCCGCCTAGGCAAACTCGTCAAAATGTGACACCGTCGGGAGGCGGCAAGGGGCACCGCCCGCACCTCGTTGTGAACCGCTCTGGATCGGAGGTGCTGTGATGCCACCGAACTTCGATACGATCGACAGCATAAATTTGCCTCACCGCTGGCCCCCCTGGAGCCAGACCGGGCGAGACAGTGCTGAGGCTCGATATTTGGGTCTTCCAGCCGGGTGGCGCGCCTGCATGGGCCTTTCTGCTTAATCCCAACTTGTTGAAGGCCCCCTTTCCCATTGGGTGAGGGTGCTACTTCCTGAAATCATGTTCGAAGAGGTCAAGCATGGTCACTAAAAAGAAAGCCTCAGCGAAACAGACGGCGGCAGGATCGTGGCGGAGACGTTTGTCAGGATTTTGAAGCGAGATGCGTCATCCTATCTGAACGCCGGTGGGTCCACACCTATCCTTCCTTCGTCTACGCCTGGAAACTTCACGGTGGCCGATCTGGTGGCGTTCGCCGGGGTAACGCAACCATAGAAATCGCGTTGCGAACGCCGATGACGGACCTTCAGCTGCGCTGACTTCAACTTCGATTCGGTCCGGAACCAGTTCACCTGTCCCGTTGGCAAGCCGCTCATGCAAGTATCGTCGCAATTTCACGTTCCCACTTTCCGACAATGCCAACGGCGGAAACCGGAAACAATCGGTCCAGCAAACGAGACTGCCAACTTGTGAAGTCAAGCCCCGCTGCTGTCCAAAAAGGCGGTGCGCGATGTTCTACGCAACGTCCATGAAGACGCACGTGACCATGCGCGGAACACCCAACTGCGACGGCCCGACTGAGCTGAAAGGCTGCCTTTGGGTCGCTTCCATCGAGCGATTCTAGCCACCACCGCCCTGAGGCGCCGGTCTTATTGCTTTGGCGGGACACGACCAAAGACGACCTCCCTAGGCTCCCCATTTCGGATTCTCTCGAGCCGCTTCTCGGCTGTGTCGATCCCGTCGCTGGCCGCCTTCTGCAAGTCTTTAAGGAGTTTGATCTCCTTCTCGAAACGCTCAATAAAATCGTTGTCAACTGCCATTTCATCCTCCATCTAATCACCAAGCAAAGCAAAACGGCCACGTCACTTTTCTATACGAGTATGTCCGGCCCTTGCGAGACGCCACATTCTGACAGGCGTGCGGGGAGGGATCATTCGGCGTTATAGAACTGCTTTACAGCATAAGCCGTGCCGCGCTCGCCCAGTTACCCCGAGCTGCTAATACAGATCGACTATCTCAAGCCACCAGTAGAATTTATCAGTACCACTGGAGTCGTAAGCTAGGAGCGCTATCCCCAATGCCGGCCCGGCGTGGAACTGTCCGTATATCCACCCCGGCGGGATCCCGTCTGCAGTCCAGGTCGTGTTATTCGGCGCCCAACCTGTCCACTGGGCAGTCCTTTGACTGGCGCCCGTGCTGCTCTGCATAACCCACGCCTCCACCCATTTGGGTATCTCACCTGAATTGAGTCCCAACGGACCCGTCGGCCACTCGACCCGATGCGTGACGTGGTTAACATTCTGACTAGGATCCCAATTGGCTGCCATGACATATCTCCAATCGCTGGCGGGCGACTCGCCCGGATTCATGAACAAGAGATCATATGCTCCTCAACTATGTCCCATTTCTTCGAAATCGGCTAGGTTATACATTAGGTGTAGATAATGTGTCATAGGCACGCGCGCGGGCCGACTGCTACCGTTCATCGGGGATCCCTCGAACTACCGCAGATGGCGCAACCGCGGCCGCCAGAATGGTCGCCAACAATGTCTGCTTTCAGGCAGTGGCAACGGTCACCTCAATGGCCGATATCAGGCGCAAAGCGGTCATTCGCACGCGGAAATCGTATTAACATGTAGTTTGGAATCCATTGGCCGCCGCAGTGTCAGCGCCGAAGGTCGGCTTTGAGCTCATTCACTTTTTTGCAGCGGACAGGTCTGACGGACTTTTCTGAATGGCAAGCGGCCTTTCAGGCCGGACGCATTGTATGACCAACCGGATTATGTTGTCCTTGCGCCGCAGCTGACAAGTTGGAGAGGACCGTGGGTGCGTCCCTCTACGACCCCATCAACGTTTACAAATGTCAGGGACCTGATATTGGCGTCGTTGACGGCCCGTTTGAATATCTGACGATAGCCGGAGTAAAGCTTCCGCTGCCATTTACTACTCGGATGACGGTGGTGCGCCTGTCGAACGATGATCTGTTCGTTCATTCGCCTATCAAGTTCGCTGCGACGCTGGCCGAAGAGTTGCGGAACTTGGGCAGGATCCGCCACCTCGTTTCACCCAACCAGTTTCACTACGCTCATATCGGTGAGTGGTCGAAGGTCTTTCCAGAGGCAATCACCTGGGCATCACCCAGAGTTCGCCAAAGAGCGCTGGCACGGCACGCCGATGTGACGTTCACGCGAGATTTGGAGATCAAGCCGCCTGAGGCGTGGCGGCAGGACATTGACCAGATGCTGTTTCCCGGTGGCTACTTCAAAGAGTTCATATTTTTCCACTACGCTTCAAAGACGCTGATCCTCACAGACACGATCATCAATCTCGAACTGGACATGATCGATGAACCCTGGCGCACGGCGATCAAGCTGACTCGGATGGACCATCCCCACGGGCGGACCTTCTTCGGCATGCGGCTGCCAATTCTCCTGCAGCGGCGCAAGGCACAGGCAGTAATAGGCAAGCTCCGATCGTGGCAACCGCGGCGGGTCATTCTCAGCCACGGCCGCTGCTTTGATGCCAACGAGGACGAGATTGTCCGCAGGATATTCGCAAAGTCGGCTCGGTGAGGCAGTGATTAGAAGGCCAATGCCCGCAATGGGTCAAAGTCGACGTTCGCGAATGCCCGCTTCTGACCTTTTCAGACCTTCAAACGAGCACGGCCCAAGGGAAACGTTTGAGCCAAAGGGGTTCACAGTCCGGTTGCGCGGCAACTGCCGCGAACAAGCGGAGGGATAGGTGGGACTCGCGCGTCAGTGGCGCTGCTGCTGGAGAGCTGGGGCGTCGCGCGAGCCATAGTCTCAAGAGGCGTGATCTGTGGTATCATAGGCCGGTAAGGCCGGAGGCGCCGGTCCTGCCTGCCTCTGACCTGCGGCTTGCGAGTCGTGAATCTTTCTGAGGCTCAACATGGAGCGGAAGCTCGCTGCAATCCTTGCCATCGATGTTGTCGGGTACTCGGCGCTCATGGAGGCGGATGAAGCGGGCACCTTCGACCGGCTGAAACGTGGCCGCAAAGAGCTGTTCGAGCCGGAAATCGCGACGCGACACGGGCGAATCTTCAAGCTGATGGGAGACGGTCTGCTGGCGGAGTTCGGCAGCGTGGTGGATGCGGTCGAATGCGCGGTCACGCTTCAGCGCGGCATGGCGGAGCGTAACGCGAGCGTCGCCGAAGACCAGCGCTTCGAAGTCCGGATCGGAATCAACCTTGGAGAAGTGATCGTCGAAGGGGACGATCGCTATGGCGAGGGCGTGAACGTGGCGTCGCGTCTCCAACAACTCGCCGAGCCCGGTGGCATCTGCGTTTCGGAGAAGGTGTCCAAGGAGGTCAGGCAGAAGCTGGCGTTTGCGTTCGAGCCCATGGGCGAGCAGCGTGTGAAGAATATAGCCGAGCCGATATACTGCTATCGCGTGAACCTGCACGTTCCGAGAGCCGCTCCGGTCGGCCGACTGGCATCGCTCGAATTGCCCGACAAGCCCTCGATCGCGGTCTTGCCTTTCACCAACATGAGCAACGATCCGGAGCAGGAAACCTTTGTCGACGGCTTGACCGAAGACTTGATCACCGACCTGTCTCGCTCAGCCGGCCTCTTCGTCATCGCGCGCAACTCAACCTTTGCTTACAAGGGGCGGTCGGTCGATGTGCGTTTGACCGCGCGTGATCTTGGGGTGCGCTATGTGGTTGAAGGCAGCGCCCGGCGCGCCGCGGCGCGCGTGCGCATCAATGCGCAACTGATCGACGCGATCGGCGGCGATCATATCTGGGCCGAGCGCTACGACAGCAGCCTCGAGGACATCTTTGCAGTGCAGGACGAGGTCACGGCCAAGATCGTCGAAGCCCTTGTCGGCCGATTGGCCGGACAGCCGGCGCGCAAACGGCCGACGAGTCTCGAAGCCTATGACCTTTGCGTGCGAGCCCGCGGCGTCAGTTTTCAGACCGGGTTAGGCGCGCGGGAAGCGCGCATGCTCCTGGAAAAGGCGATCGGACTCGATCCCGACTATGCCGAGGCACATAGCTTGCTGGCCCTCAATCTTTGGCTCGGCTGGCTGTTCTGGAACGAGCCGAAGCAAACCAACCAGCCTCGCGCGCTGGCGGAAGCGCAGCGGGCTGTGGCGCTCGACCCTAACGATGCGGGGAACCGCTGGGGGCTGGGCATCATACTTGGTCACGAGCGGCGTTACGCGGAATCGGATGCCGAGTTCGAGGCAACCTTCAAGCTCGATCCTAATCATGCCGATGCCTGGGCGATACGCTCGGATCTCATCACCCTGAGGGGCGACGCGGTCAAGGGCGTCGAATTCGTGAAGCGGGCGTTGCGGCTCAATCCGCGCCCACCGGGATGGTACTATTGGATGGCAGGCCAAGCCTATTATGCGCTCGGCGACTATCAATCCGCGGTAGAGGCTTTGCGCAAGCCGGAAACCTACCGCACCACGTCGCGGCGCTTGCTTGCGGCAGCCCTCGCGCAGCTCGGGCGCCTGGATGAAGCCCGTCAGGAGGCGGAATTCTTCATGATGAACGATCCCCATTTCAGCATCCGGCACTGGGCAACATCGCAGCCATTCGACAACGAGGAAGTGCTCCAGCGCTTCGTCGAAGGCTACCGCAAGGCTGGCCTTCCCGACTAAAGAGCGCATCCGCACGGCAACGACCTCATCGATCCTGCTGCGGATCTTCCCGAGAAAGTCGAGGAGCGGGTCGAACTCTTGATGCCGTTCGTTCAGCCAGAGGCTCGCGGGTTGGTCCGATCGCAAATCCTTGGCCTCATTCACGAATACAGGAACGAGGATCCCGCGCCCTCGAGTTAGGCGAGGATCGCGTCCACTGCGAGAACTTGCAGGTCCTGCCCGGAATGGAGTTCAACTGCCGTCATCATCCATCCTGGTCTATTGCGCGGCGCAGGCTGAGTCCCGTCGCTCGTCTGGCCGGTCTGGTCGATCCAAAGCCAACCGATGAAGACCACCGACAATACAATCACGATCAAGGCGATCAGACGAGGCATGGCATTTTCCTTTCCGTGCCGAAGCCGCCGATCAAGACGTCGGCTGCCCGTTATCTCGATGGTTTGGTGCCGCCCGTATTGGGTTCGGAGCCCGCACCAACGGTCGGGTCAGGCATGACCGGGCCACGTTCTGCTTCGGAATCCTCTGCCTCGATCTCTTGCACGGCCTGATCCCAGTGCTCGCGCTCCCGCCCTTCCGGACGGCCTTCACGCTCCCAGATTTCATGGGCTCGCCGCCTGATACGCTCTTCCCTGTCCATGATAGACCTCCTGGTGCTTTCCTAATCCCGCGATCGATGGTTTGTTCCGCGCTGCCCGACGGTTCTCGCGCGAGCGGGCACGTCGAACATTCGCAAGTCAGAGCGTAGAATGAACAATATCCCTCCGGCACCGGAGATCTGGGTCCGATGAGAATTCTCGTTGCTGGCGCCACCGGCCTGATCGGCGCATCGGTCTGTTCCCGCCTCGTTTCCGAAGGACATGAGGTGGTCGGCATCGTCCGTAGCCCTCAGGCAAATGCAGCCCGCGACTACCACTTGCTGGTGCTGGACATGGCGACCGCGCTACGCCCTGAAGATTGGCTGCCGCATCTGGCCGGCATCGATGTCGTCGTGAACTGTGCCGGGGTTCTGCAGGACAGCCCTCGCGAAAAGACCGGACAAGTTCATCGCGATGCGGCGTCGGCTCTTTTTCGCGCCTGCGCCCGCGCCGGCGTTGCCAAGGTGATCCACTTCTCGGCAATGGGTGTCGATCGGGCACAGCCTTCGTCGTTCTCGGCGACGAAGTATGCTGGCGATCAGGCCCTGATGGCGCTTGATCTGGGCTGGATAATCCTTCGCCCTTCCGTAGTGCTCGGCCGGCCTGTGTTTGGGGCCAGTGCATTGTTTCGCGGTCTGGCCTCGCTGCCGGTCCTGCCGTCAATGCCAAATACCGGCCGGCTCCAGGTCGTGCAGCTCGAGGATGTGGTCTCGACGGTGCTCTTCTTTCTCAATCCCGGCAGTCCGTCTCGTCTGGCGCTGGAACTTGCAGGCCCCGAACAGCTGACCATGGACGAGATTGTCGGCACTTTCCGCCGCTGGCTCGGCTGGGCTCCAGTGCCCAGGCTTGCCTTGCCGGGATGGGTTGCCCGGCTTCTCTACCGCCTCGGCGATCTTGCCGCGATGCTCGGCTGGCGGCCTCCGATGCGCACCAACGCCGCCAGGGAGATCAAACGAGGGGCGCTCGGAGATCCATCGGACTGGATTTCCTTGACCGGCATACAGCCACAAAGCCTGGCGCAGTTCCTCGCGCTCAATCCGGCAACGGTGCAGGAAAAATGGTTCGCCGGGCTTTATTTCGCCAAGGCTGCAATCTTCGTCGTCCTGCCGTTGTTCTGGATCATGACGGGGATTGTTTCGCTGACCACTGGCTACGGTAACGGCATCGGCCTTATGCAAAGCACGGGGGCTGGCATGTTGTCGGCGACTGCCGTGGTCGCCGGCGCCCTTGCCGACGTCGTCGTCGGCGCTCTCATAGCCTGGCGGCCAACGGCGCGAAAAGGCCTCTACGCTGGCATCGCGCTCTCGCTGTTCTATCTGGTCGTGGGCACTTTCCTGCGCCCGGACCTGTGGCACGAACCGCTTGGGCCATTCCTGAAGGTCTTGCCGATCATCGTCCTTCACTTCGTCGCCTTGGCAATACTGGAGGAGCGCTGATGCTCTATTTCGTGCTGAAGTACCTGCATGTCATCGGTGCTAGCGTGCTGCTTGGCACCGGCGCCGGCATTGCCTTCTTCATGCTTCTCGCCCACAGGACCGGCGACACAGCAACAATCGCGGCAGTGGCGCGCATCGTGGTGATCGCCGATTTTCTCTTCACGGCAACTGCCGTCGTGGCGCAGCCTATCACCGGCGTCGCGCTCGCCTGGCAGGCGGGTTACGCGCTCTCCGAAGGCTGGATCGCGCTTTCCATCGCGCTTTACATCGTCACCGGCGCATTCTGGCTGCCGGTGGTATGGATGCAGATGGAGATGCGCAATCTGGCGTCCGAAGCCGCCAAAGCAGGGACCCCGCTGCCGGCCCGGTATGTCAGGCTTTTCTGGCTGTGGTTCGCCTTTGGCTTTCCCGCCTTTGCTGCCGTCCTCGGGATTTTCTGGCTGATGATCGCGCGACCGGCGATCGAGTGGTGACGGCTTGCCGCGACGGATGTCGCGGCTTTCGATTTCAGCGCGGGAACATCTTTCCCACGAGTGCGTTCGGCGCGGATGGATCAACCCGTGCGCAAACGCCGACATTCAGCCTCATCCGCGACTGAAGCGGATGTTCTCATTGTTGGCGGCGGACCTGCGGGGCTGGCGGCCGCTCTCTATCTCGGCAGGTTCCGTCATCGGGTCGTCGTGGTCGACGCGGGTGAATCGCGCGCGATGCTGATTGCGCAAAGCCGTAACTGCCCGGGATTTCCCGAAGGGATCAGCGGCCCCGATCTTCTGCAGCGCCTTCGTGCGCAGGCCGCCGAATACGGAGCGACACTGGTGCAGGATCAGGCGTCATCGATCGAGCCGACCGTAGGCGGGTTTGGCGCCGAGACCAACGCGGGGCGGATCGTCGCCCGCAAGGTATTCCTGGCAACAGGTATCGTCGACGTCGTGCCGGCAATCCCGCGTCTGCGCGAGGCCATCGCCAGAGGCAGCGTACGCCTTTGCCCGGTTTGTGACGGCTACGAGGTCATAGATCGTCAGGTCGCGGTCATCGGCCATGAGGCGAAGGCACTGCGAGAGGCCTTGTTCCTCAAGCAGTATACGCAGCACGTCACAATGCTCGCACGCTATCTGCCCGATTTTTCCACCAGCACCCGGCGCGTGGCCATGGAAGAGAACATTGCTATTTGCGACGCGTTCAAAAAGTTTGTTCCCACCGACAGCGGCTACCAGGCCGTCCTCAAGGACGGCGAGATGCGCCATTTCGACGTCATCTATCCGGCGATGGGATGCGGGGTGCGTTCCGAACTCGCGCTGGCAATGGGCATCGAATGCTGCGACGAGGACTATGTCGTCGTCGACAAGCATCAGCGGACTTCGGTCGATGGGGTGTATGCCATAGGCGACCTGGTCAGGACCCTGAACCAGATCGCAGTCGCTTTCGGCCAGGCTGCGATCGCCGCGACCGATGCGCACAATGATTTTGCCTTCGGGTACGAATAAGGCCCCTGAACAATAAAGGGGGCACAGATATACGGTAGGCGGATTATAGGGCGAACGGGATGGCGCCAGCTAGTGTCATGTTGCTGGGTTCCCCAGCCCTTCCACCAGCGTGCTCAAGGCCGCATCCAAGGGGGCCGATCCCACCTTCTCGGGCACCAAGAGCCCATCGATCGCAAGCATGGTCATGCCGTGGACGAGTCCCCAGGCGGCTGCCGCCTGACCTTCTATCGGCCGCTTGCGAATGCTCCCCGCGGCCTGGCCGCGCCGGAGGATTTCGAGGAGAACATCGAATACCGCCAGCGCCCGCTCATTGAGATGCATTCCCACCGCTTTTCCCTCCTCTGCGCTAAACATCAGGCGGTAGAGAGCCGGGTTGTCCGTTCCGAACGCGACGTAAGCACGAGCTATCGGAGTAATTTCGTCGCGCAGAGTTTTCGGCGCTTCAGACTTCGCTGCCGATAGGGACTCGCGCAGCCGGTCGAACCCAATCATAGCGATCTCCGCAAGCAGCGCGGCCTTATCGGGGAAGTGCTTGTAGGGTGCCGCGTGGCTTACGCCAGCCCGGCGGGCGACTTCCCGCAGCGTGAACTGCCAGCCCTTCTCCTCCCGAAGCATATCCAACGCCGTCTCGATAACCGCACGACGGAGATCACCGTGGTGATAGGGGCGGTTGGCTGCGTCCTGCATGGTACCTCAAAGTTTCTTGTGAATACATTGTTGACAGTGGCTACTTAAGGGCGTATGTCAAGGGCGTAAGTTTCTCCTGTCTACATCGGAGTGGACCATGAATGCAATCGCAAAAATCACCGACGCAGATCGGCTGGGCAGTCTCCTCGCGGGCCAGCGTGCTGCCTTCCTGCGTGACGGAGCGCCTTCGCTGGCGCAGCGACGCGCTGATCTGGCCAAGTTCAGGGCCACGATTATCGGGCACCGCAAAGCGATTGAAGATGCCATCAATGCCGATTTCGGGCATCGCTCGAGATATGAGACGGCGATCATGGAGGTCGGAGGGGTCGCCGAGGGCACGAAGTATCTGATCCGAAACCTTCGCAAATTCATGGCGCCGACCCGCCGCCACGTCGCCCTGCATATGCGAATGGGCAACGCTCGCATCGAATATCAGCCGCTTGGCGTCGTCGGCGTGATGTCGCCGTGGAACTATCCGGTGAACCTCGCGCTGATGCCGGTCGTCACGGCCATCGCCGCTGGAAACCGGGTGATGCTGAAACCCTCGGAGTTCACGCCCGTCACCAATGCGCTGCTTGCAAAAGTGTTCGGCGAGATTTTCGCCGAAGATCAGTTCGCGATCGTCACTGGCGATGCGGCCGTGGGGGCGGCCTTCACGGCCTTGCCGTTCGACCACTTGGTCTTCACCGGAAGCACCGCAGTAGGGCGATCGGTGATGAAGGCCGCAAGCGACAACCTCGTTCCGGTTACCCTCGAACTCGGGGGCAAGTCGCCCAGCATCGTCGCCAAGGGCAACGCCCTCGACCAGGCGGCCGCGTCAATTGCCTACGGAAAGCTGCTCAGCGCCGGACAAACCTGCATCGCCCCGGACTATGCACTCGTCCACGAAAGAGAGGTTGACGCATTCGTCAAGGCATATGACCGGAAGGTGACTTCCTTCTATCCTGACGGTCCGACGAGTGAGCATTACACCTCAATTATCAACGAGCGGCACTATGCCCGCCTCCAGAGCCTTATCGACGATGCTCGCTCCAAAGGAGCGCAGATCATCGAAGTCGGCAATCGGCCCGGTGAGGCGTCCCTGCGCTCCAACACGCTGGCGCCAACCGTCGTCCTCGGCGCCACCGACGACATGCGCATCGCTCATGAGGAAATATTCGGCCCGGTCCTACCGATTTTTCCCTACCGCGACATCGAAGAAGCGATCGCCTACGTGAACGCCCGGCCCCGGCCGCTCGCGCTCTACTACTTCGGCGCCGATGACGAAGACCGGCGCAAGGTGCTGAGCCGAACGACCTCCGGCAACGTCATCATCAACGGCACGATCATGCACATCGCCCAGGATGACTTGCCTTTCGGCGGTGTCGGTCCCAGTGGCATGGGGGCGTACCATGGCATCGAAGGCTTCCGTACCCTCAGCCATGCCAAGGGGATCTATGAGCAGGGCCGTTTGAACCTCTCCAACCTTCTGCGTGCCCCCTTCAGACAACCGATCGATACCATCCTCAACATGATGCTCCGGCGACCAGCATGCCGTCATCAAAACAAGCTCAGGAGCATCCGCAGATGACCACCGACACCTTGTCGCCGCTACGCGGCTCATGCGAATGCGGCGCCTGCTCGTTCGAGGTACAGACCTCCCCGAAAGCCAGGTTCCGGTGCCACTGCCTGATCTGCCAGGCGTTCAACGGCAAACCGTTCGCGGATGTGGTCGCCGTTCGCGCCAAGGATGTCGTGCTGAAAAACGCCGGCAACATCTCATTCAGGAAATACCGCCCGCCGCCGAACTTCAATCGCGGGGTCTGCAGGACCTGCGGCAAGCCGGTTGTGGAGGTTGCGGGCGTCGGGCCGTTCAAGGTGATGTTCATTCCGGCGGCCAACTTCGAGCCCGAGGCCCGGCTGCCGCCGGTTCGGATCGACATATTCTATCACCGTCGTGTGCTGGACATGCCCGATAGCGTGCCCAAATACAGCGGCTATTTGCCGAGCGAATTGGCGGTCGGGAAACTGATCATGAGTGGTTTGTGAAATGGCGAGTCGATTTATTTGGGTGCCATCCACGTGATGGTCTCGGCGCTGTTCGGCATCTACCCTGCGGCATCATCGGCTGGTTCTTCGGCAAGATCGGCCCGGTTCATCACGGCGCTCACCGAACTGAGCTATGCTTTCGGGCGTGACATGGCGGCCGGCGATCCGGCCAGATCCTTACGAAAGTTCACGGGGGATGGCTCACTAATATCTGTGCCGTTTCACGCTCAGGGGCCAATAAGCTCTGGAAACCTACTCGCTAGCCCAGCATGGCTGCTATCACGAAGACCGCGCCCGCTATGAGAACGACTGCGGCAATCACCAGCACCGGCCAGTTTTTGCCAGGCTGAAGACGAGGCTTGCTTTCCACCGGCCGCATCGCATTGCCGAAGCTTGCTTCATTCGTGAACTCTGGCTGTCGCCGTGGACGAGCCCCGGCGGCGGGATTTGGCACATCCGCCGCTTCGGCGTCGGTCTCTTCGGGTGCAGCGGCAGGGTCGAACCCCGGGGTCTTATCCTGCGTCGCCCCGGCCTGAATATCGCCTCTCGCTTTGGCAGGCGTCTGATCTCGTTGTCCGGCCATCATAGTCTCCCTGACAACCAAACTTCGATCTGCCTCAGCGGTTCCAGTCTGCGCCGCATTTGCTCAACACACCCCGTTTGCCGAACACACCCGATTTTCTGAACAGACTTGGCGGTGATCCGGGCTTCTCCGGAACAGAGGACGCCTTTTGCAGTTGTGTTGGATCATTGCCTGGTGAGTTGGCTATGCCGTCTGCACTCGAGCAACTGGCTCAATCCGTGAAAGAGCGACGAGCGATCCTGTTCGTCGGGGCGGGGGTGTCGATGAGCGTCGGCCTGCCATCCTGGGAGAAGCTCATCGAGCATATGGTGGATGAACTCGGCCTCGACCGCGACATGGTCGACATGCCTGAACCCAGCTACCAGGCTCTTGCCGAATATTACCGGCTGAAGCATGGCAGTCTCGGCCCCTTGCGCAGTTGGATGGATCGCGAATGGAGCATCTCGCGGGAAAAAGTGAAGGGATCGGCGATCCACAAACTGATCGTGTCACTCGATTTCCCGATCATCTACACCACCAACTATGATCGGAACCTTGAGGTTGCGTTCGAAGTCCACGACCGCGCGTTCGTGAAAGTCGCCAATGCCAAGGATATCGCCAAGGTGAACGGCGACGTTACCCAGATCATCAAATACCACGGCGACTTCGACGACGACGCATCTCTGGTGCTGGCGGAATCCGACTATTTCGAGCGGCTGTCATTCGAGTCGCCATTGGACGTGAAGTTTCGCGCCGACGCACTGGGGCGCACCGTCCTGTTCATCGGCTACAGCATGTCAGACATGAACATCCGTCTGTTGCTGTACCGGCTTTGGGAAACCTGGCGCCGGTCAGGTTATGAAAAGAATCGTCCGAAATCATTCGTCTTCATGCCGCAACCGAGCGTCGTCCAGGAAGCGGTTCTCGGACGCTGGGGCATCGACATGCTGACCGACGAGGCCGATCGGCCGGAGGATGCTCTGGTGGCATTCCTGGGCAAGCTCAGGGACGCGATAGACCCCGCCTAAATTAGCAGCATGCACTGCGCTGAAGCCGAATCGTTGGCGGCAAAGTTCGGAAAGCTCGCCTCCGTTTGACCAGGCGGGGAACATTGTTGACCGCTACGACGTTCATAGCCGCGAAGGGATGTTGTTTGCGGAGGCCTATGATGGGCCAGTTCCAAATGATCGATCTCGTTTCCGTCATCGACGCCTGCACCACCGACCGCGCCGCAGGGCGATTGGTGTCGATGGCCAAAGCCGTCGAAGAGTTGCGGGTGCTGACCGGGGATTTCATCTCGCCGGACGAAATCGTGGCCAACGCACTGTCGCCGGTAGCGTGGGAGCGCGGCTGCGCGGTTCTGTTCGACGAGCAGCCGGGCGCCGACATCCTGCACGCGCCATGGCAGGATGCCTGACCGGCGCAGGACGCCTAAGCGTCGCCGAACATCGGCAGCCGTGTGACCGCGGGGTGCTGCCGCTGCATATGGCGGCCCATCAGGAGTGCCGGCAGTCGGAACCCTGACGTCACAGGACCGTTTAACCGCCATGCAGGGAGTGAGGCAATCGGAGAAACGCCGTGACTGAAAACGAAACCCGTTACGAACATGGCGCGACCAAGTACCCTCCCAAGAAAGTTGCGGACGCGTCGGATCAATTTTCCCAGGAGGCGGCCGGTAACAAGAAGCCTGCTGGCGGCATGGGCCTGACCCGGTCAAGGGCCGAGGTGGAGGACAAAACCCGTCAATCCGAAGGGCAGGACCCGCCCAGGCAATCCAGCCCAGATTCCGCGAGCGAAAAGACATCCAGCGCCACCAAGCAGTGACCGGTCAGGAACACTGCAGGTCAACGGCGCTTGGTCGCCAAACAGGCAAGCGCCGTCAGCCCATCATCGTCTTCAGCGGCTCCCGAGCGAGGTTTGCTTCGAGCTCCTTGCGGCGTTTCCCGCAGCGCCGTGCGCATGTTCTTGCGATATTCGTTCGGCATGCGCGGCGGCAGCATAGGTTCATATGCGTCGACGACCGCCTCTATGATCACCGGGCCTTCCGCGGCAAACGCGGCATCAAGAACCCCATCGACGTCCTCAGGCCGGGTGACGCTGGTAGCCGATGCCCCCCATGACCTCCGCGGCCAGGGCGAAATCGATTGGCTGGAGTTCGCAGGCAAATTGCAGGTTGCCAAGGAACATCATTTGCTCCCAGGCGATCTGGTTGAGCATGTTGTTCTTGATCACCAGAAGCTTGAGCGGAATCCTGTAACGCACGGCCGTCGAAATGTGTCGACAAGGATTCGGCGGTGTTGGGCATGGTTGCCTCCAGTGTGTTGTCCCGGGCCAATGACCGCCCCAGGCCAAGGACAACCGGGAGAAGCAGGGCGAGGGCGCTTGTAAGAAGCGGCGCCGAGATTGACGCCTCCGGCGTGGACGAGGTGCGGGGCCGCTCCGCCTGTGGAAGAGCTGGGTGAGATAAAGCGTGCGTGCCCCGCGCAGGGGGCAAGCACCCACAGGTTGGTTAAGACGTTGTCGACGACACCCCAGCGCCGTAGAAACCGGTCTCCCGCATGATGCCGTAGTGCAGGGCCACGGCGTTGAAGTTTGCGCTGCCACGTGTGTAGGTTGCGGCAAACATCCCGGCCGCTGGCGCGGCGTATGGGCCGAGCAATTCGCCTTACCGGCAGAAGCAGAAAACGCTAGAATGAACTCCTGCGACGGTTCCAACTGCGCCAAAGACGAGCGCGATGAGCGCGGCGCTCTCCCGAGCGGATTCTGGTGCAACTCCTACCACGTTGCGCTCATGCACCCGGAGACTTGACTGCGAGGGAACGTGGGGATTCCGCTCACCCGTCTGCTGACATTTTGACTTCGCTTGGTGCGCGTCAGGCCTGACTTCCGGCTGATCTTCAGATAGCGGCGATGTCCAGCTTCGAGCCGTCGACCAGACGCGACAGGCGGAACGGTGTAGGATCGACGCAAGGCGTGTCGTTTACGACAAGCTCTGCGGCCAGATAGCCAAGCCCCGGGCCCAAACCGAAGCCGTGGCCCGAGCAGCCCGCCGCGAGGACGAGGCCTTTCACCCCGTCCACCTGCGACACCACAGGCACTGCGTCCGGCGTGCAATCGACGAAGCCGCCCCAGGCACTATCGATCTCTATATCGCCGAGTTGGGGGAAGGTCTTCCGGACACTCTCCACCACTTGGCTTACCAGCCATTTTAAGGGTGGAGGATCCAGCACCCGATTCTGTTCGAAGATCCGATCGTCGCTGGTCAGCAGCGCCGGCATTGAATCCGGCCCCGAAAGGAACGATTGGCCGATGCCGAGCCTGACGTTCTTCAGGCGACGCAAGAATTGCGGCATGAATTCCCGGCTATACCGGATAGCCTGGGGCGTGATTTCGAGGTTCGCCTTGCCGCTGATCGCAAGCGTATAGCTGCCGTCCAGTCGGCGCGTGATCGTGCAGTAGGGTGTGGAGACCGCCTCGCCTATGTTGATTGTCGGGGTGGAACGCAGCGCGGTCTGCCGGATGCTCGCTTGGGGGAAACTGATCCCGAGCGGCCTAAGGAAGCGCGAGGACCAGGCGCCAGCGGCGCACAGCACCGCGCTGGTTCTGATGTAGCCCTTCTCCGTGTGCACGCCCGCAATCTTGCCATTGGCCAAGTCGAGCGCCCGCGCGGCGCATTCCTGGTGGATGGTGGCGCCCAGAGCTCTGGCCCCATCGGCGATAGCCGGCGCGGCGAGCGCAGGTTCGGCCTTACCATCCCGGTCCGAATAGGTCCCGCCGACCCATTTGTCGCGCGCTTCGGGGACGCGCTCGGCCACCTCCGCCCGGCTCAGCATGCGGGTGTCGACCTCGTACTCCCTGGCGACCTCGCGCCACCTTTCCCAGCCGGCGAGCACAGCCTCGTCGTGAGTGGCATAGACGAGACCGCAGCGTCGAAATCCAAGGTCCCGATTGATATCGCGCGTCAGCTCGTCCCACAGTCGCATGGAGATCACCGAGAGCGGCAGTTCGCGCCGATCGCGGTTCTGCTGGCGGCACCAACCCCAGTTTCGGCTCGATTGTTCACAGGCGACGTGGCCCTTCTCGAGCAGAGCCACAGAGAGGCCACGCTTCGCCAGGAAATAGGCGGCCGTAGAGCCGAGGATGCCGCCGCCGACGATGACGACGTCGACCTCGGCCGGGAGACGCTCATCGCTGTGAATGCGTTCGACTCGGGGCGACATGTTCCAACCAACCTCGGCTGCCAAGAATGCGGAAGCAAAGTTCCGATCAGCCCTTCATCGCATCGTACGCTCGAAAGAATGTGCCGAAATCATCTAGGACTTCGCCAGATGTGCGGGTTTTTGATCCCTTGATCGATACGAGCTGCTCAAGCCCGACCGAGTTCCAGTTCGGCGCAGGGCGGCGTAACCTGCTCGCGAGTCCGTTGGATCGCGCTTGAGGGTCTTGAGCCTGCGAGCGAAGTTGTAGGCGGCAACGAAGTCGGCGAGGTCTTACCTGAGCTGATCGTGGCTCTCGTAGTAGAAGCGTTTGACCGTGGCGTCCTTGATCGTGCGGTCCATCCTCTTGCAGCTTTACGCGCTCGCTGCGGCGGGGCGTCAGACGTGGACATAGGCGATCAGTCGCCGAACGACGGAGATGCTCTGATGTTCCATCGGAACACCGCGAGGCGAAAGACTGACGGATCATGGCAGATGCGGATGAGCAGCCCGGAGCAGATGAGCGAATAGACGGTTTATTCGGCCGCCATCTCGGAACGATCCCGCCGCCCTGCCATTATCGCCATAAGGACAGGCTCAGATCGTGGTGGCGCACGATTGGTCCGCTTCGGCAAGGACCGTGGCCAACTGCAATCACCGGAAGTCGACGGTTCCGCCAGTGATCTGGGCCTCAAAAAATCGAACGCAAGACACTTTGGAGGAAACAATGACTGGACGCAGGACCCATGAGCAGCAAATGCGCATCATTGAAAAGCGGGAGAACACCAAGAACGCCGGCAAGGATTTCGACGCAGAGGCGGACCTGAAGAGATCGGCTGCGGAACGTGAAGCGCTGCGCAAAGGATCGGAAATCAGGTCCAAGACTCCCGACCTTGTCGACCCTGACGACCGCAACATCCTTCGCGGAGAAAATCAGGAGAGCGTTCATCACAAGAAACGTCCCGACGATTAAGAATTGGAGCAACCCTATGGCAAAAGGTAGCAAGAAGCACATCGGAGCGGGTTCACGGGGGAAGGGTTCCGGTACAGGCGCCATGAGCACGACCCCAAAGGACAAGCTCGAAGAAAACCAAGTCCTGTCCAACCGCGACAAGGCCCAGCATACGAAGGAACGCGGTCTGGATTCCAAGCAGGTCGCAACTGAGCAGCGCCAGGATCACGCTGCCAATCGTTTGCGGGACTGACGGCTCACCCGCCGCTGAGGGCGCGATCGTGCGGCCCTCTTTTCAGGTTGGCTGCAAGCTCAAGGGGAGGGCCGTACGGTTCAGGCCCATTCGCCACTGAAAAGCGGTTCTATCGGATGGCGCGACTTGGCCATTTTGAGTTCGCGCAGCATCTCTGAATGGCGCTCATCCTCCTTCTCGACATCGAGGTCGACATTATAGGCCTTTTCCGGATCGGTTCGCGCGCCGACAAGGACGAATTCAGCGCCCTGCACATCAAGCAGCTTTATGTCCTCGCGAGCGAATCTGCGGCCGCGGAATTCCTGCTGAAGCCTGTCTGGATAATCCGGCTCCTGGGCTTGTCCCAATCCAAGGCCGGGAGGGCTGGGCTTTTCGGGATTCTTCACCGAAAGCGCGAAGCTTGCCTGCGGTGCGATGTTGAAGGCGCGTTGTACCTCGGATGGCCGCTCTGGAAGCTCGAGCGCGTAGCTGAGATGCAATTGTCCATTGAGCAGCGCGACAAGATAACGGCCTTCGCCCGCCGGGCGTGCTGCAGGCAGACGCTGCCGGCCGCGCGTCTTGGTATCATAGATTTCTTCGCGAAGGTCCTTCTCCAGCGCGGCGGCAGAACTCGCGATCGCGCCGACGAAACCCCAGTGACGCTCGTGCTCATGCGCGTCGGGCAGCCGCTTGCGCCCGACGACGAGAAGCCGCACCTTCGTCGCGTGCTCCGGCCGCAGCACGACGAAGAAGCGCTGCACGTCGGAAAGACTTTCTGGATCGGTTTCGCCCACCCTGGGCCGGTAGAGAAAGAAAATATCGCCGCGCTCGACGATCTCAATCTGTTTTCGGTCCTTGCTAGCCATGGCGTGCTCCTTCGGCTGTCGGCGATGAGCTAACCGGCAGATCGCATCGATGATTTGCTCTCAAACTGCTCTGCCTGCTGCAGCAACTGGACCACCTCCGCGTCCGTGGTCTGCGCGAAATTCTTATAATACCGGCCCACCGCAACAAACGGCTCGGGCGTGGCGAGACAGACCACTTCGTCCACATCGGCTCTGATCAGGTCCAGCGTGTCCTGGGGGGCTACCGGAACGGCCAAGACAACATGCGCGGCCCGATCCTTTCTTAGCGCCTTGAGCGCCACTCTGACCGTGCCTCCGGTCGCTATGCCGTCATCGACAACGATGACGGTCCGGCCCAGGACCGAAGCCGCAGGCCTGCTGCCGAAATAGAGGTTTCTGCGGCGCTCGATTTCGAGCAGTTGCCGCCGTTTTTCTGCTTCGACGTACTCGTCTGACGGCTGGACCAAAGCCATCGCCTCCTCGTTGAGGACGAGCTGCGGATTTTCCCCGTCGACGACAGCGCCGATGCCATATTCGGAATGGCCCGGCGCGCCGATCTTGCGCACAAGCAGAACGTCGAGCCGGGCACGGAGTGCCTTTGCCACTTCGAAGCCAACCGGCACTCCGCCACGCGGCAACGCCAGCACCAGTGGATCGCTTGCCGCGAACCCGGTCAAAGCGGCGGCAAGCTGGCGCCCCGCATCCGTTCGATCCCTGAATCTCGGCGCGTCAAAAAACATTGTCTTCACCTTTGGAAGGGCGGGACCTGGCATCGGTGCGTAGCTCGTGCCTAGATGTTCGCGGTCTGCAGCGTCTTGTCGAAAACCTCCAGGCCGGCTGCACCCATCATCGCCTCCTCGCCAATTCGTCTTGCTGACGAAACGGCGATCGGAGGCAATTGTTTCATCTCACCCTGGTAAAAATTGCCGCGGCCCTCGTGAGGCCACAGCTATCCGACCCTTTGCATCTGCGGGATTTCCGCAACCTGTCGAAATCGGCCATTTTCCACCACATGGAGCGCCGTGACGGCGGCCAGATTGTCGCCTTTTTCGTCCCACTGCACGGGATCGCGATAGGCAATACCTTTGAAGCGGAGCTTCCGCATCGCAGTCAGAACCTCGCGCCGGCTCGGAATTCCTTTGGATTCAGTGATCGCGTTCTTGATTGCAGCGATCAGCACGCGAGCTGAATCGTAGGAATTCACGGCATAGTTGCCGATCGGCCCGAACAGCGCCGCATAGCGCGCGGCGAAATCGCTTGAACCAGCGACTTTACCCACTTCGGGCGTGGCGGACAGCACAAGAACGCCTTCGCCCAATGTTGCGGTTTCTCCTGCAGGCTCAAGGAAATTCACCGCGTCCCAACAGCCGTCGCCGCCGGCGAAAAGCTGATCGAGACCGGCACGGCGCATCGCTCGCAGGATGAAAGCACCCTCGAAGCTGCCGCCGTAGAACAACAGATCGAAATCGGCCCGCAGAGATGCGATCAGCGGGTCAAAATCGCGGCTCCCTTCGCGAACCGTCCGCCGCTCCGCGATACGTCCCCCAAGCGACAGAAATGCCCGCGAGAACGCGATGCCCATGCTGTGGCCGTACATGGTTTCAGTTTCGACCGGGACGGCGCGGCGCTTGCCCATGAAATCATAGAGATGACGGGCAATGGCTGCTCCGGTCTGGTCGTCGCGGTTGGTGAAGCGAAACACATTCGGCAGCGAGCGCTCGGTGAGCGCCGTGTCGGAAGCGATCGGCGTGATCATCGGGACGTCGTGGGCGGCATAGATCTCCGCCGCGGCGATGGTGACATTGCTGTTGTAGTGGCCAACGACGCCAAGCAGATCCGGCCGGCTGCAAAAATCGTCGGCGACCTGACGTCCCGTCTCGACCTTTCCCTGATCGTCCGCAGTCTCAACCATGACGGGAAAGCCTGCAATGCCACCGTCGGCGTTCTGCTCCTCGACCGCGAGCTCGATCGCCTGCTTCATCTCGGCGCCAAGCGCTGCCGCATTTCCCGACAATGGAGCGCCGACTGCGATCCGGATCGCTTCCAACATTGAAATGGTCCTTGCTGCCGCCGGGCTGTTTGTTTGTCCCGAACTGCGCTTGCGCCCATCGGTTCCGTCTCGAACCGGAAAAATGATGGATTCTTACTGGCGAGCCTTAGGCGCGCGAAAAAAATGCTGCTGGAACAATCGATCACCCTGGTGCGTTCGACTGTTTTACTCCTGTCGGGGGTCCTCGATGGCGCCACGTCCTTTCTGGAAAGGCTATCTGAAGCTTTCGCTGGTGACCTGTCCGGTCGCAATGACACCCGCTACCACCGAGAGCGAAAAGGTCCGGTTCCACACGCTCAATCGCAAGAGCGGGCATCGGGTCGTCAGCCAGTATGTCGATGCCGTCAGCGGCAAGCCCGTTGCTGAAGACGACGAGGTGAAGGGGTATCAGTGCGGCGAGGACGAATACGTCTTGCTCGAGGACGACGAGATCGACGCAGTCGCGCTGGAGAGCACGCGTACCATCGACATCGACATGTTTGTCGATGCCGACAGCATCGGCTGGATCTGGTACGACAAGCCCCATTACCTCACCCCTGACGATCCGGTCGGGGAGGAGGCATTCTCGGTCATTCGCGACGCCATGCAGTCGACGGGGACAGTCGGAATGTCGCGCCTGGTCATGTATCGCCGCGAGCGCGCCGTCATGCTTGAACCACGAGGCAAGGGCATCGTGCTGTGGACACTGCGCTATGGCGACGAGGTTCGCGATCCCGAGGATTATTTCGGCAAGATCGAAGACGCCAAACCCGACCCGAAACTGATGGACATGGTCTCGACCCTGATCGATGAGCGAACCAGGCAGTGGGATCCCGCCATGACCGGAGATCCCGTCCAGGCGCGGCTGCTGGAGATCATTGCCTCGAAGAAGAAGGGCAAGAAGGGTCCGGCCAAGGCAAAGGCCAAGGCCGAGCAACCGCCCAGCAATGTGATCAACATCATGGACGCGCTGCGCAAGAGCATCGGCTCGGAGGCCGGAAAGCGGAAATAGGTGGGGGACAAAGGCAGTACAATGAAGGTCATTCCCCGCGATCCTGCTTTCGACAGCACCCGCCGATGACCCGCGATTTCCCCCTGCCACTCGATACGCCGCCGATGGAAGCCAAGGCGGCTGATGCGATTCCCGAAGGAGATGGATGGCAATACGAGCGCAAATGGGATGGTTTTCGCTGCCTGGCATTCCGGCAGGATGACGCGGTGGAGTTGCGCGCAAAGTCAGGCAAGCCGCTCGGACGGTATTTTCCCGAACTCGTCGCGACATTGAAGGAACTGCCGTCGCGCCGTTTTGTCGTCGACGGTGAAATCGTCATCTCGGTCAATGGCAAGCCGTCGTTCGACGCGCTTCAGATGCGGCTTCATCCCGCCGAGAGCAGGATCCGCAAGCTGTCCGCGGAAACCCCGGCGCACATCGTCCTGTTCGACATGCTCTGCGACGAGCACGGAACCGTCCTGTTGGCCCGGACACTGGAAGAAAGGCGAGCGATCCTTGAGACTTTCGTTGCTTCGGCAGAGCGCAAGAACATTGTTCTCTCGCACTGCACGCGCGATGTGAAGGAAGCCCGCTCCTGGTTAGGGGATGCCGGACATGGCGAGACGGACGGCGTGGTCGCCAAGCGGCTGGACGATCCATACCAGCCGGGCGTGCGCGCGATGGTGAAGGTAAAGCGGCTGCGGTCGGCCGATTGCGTGGTCGGCGGCTTTCGCTATCTCAGCAACAGCAGGCAGGTCGGTTCATTGCTGCTGGGATTATACAATGAGGCCGGCAAGCTCGATCACGTCGGCTTCACCTCGACCATTGCCAAGGACGACAGGGCCGAACTTACCCGCAAACTCGAAGCCATGCGCGAACCGCCGGGCTTTACCGGAAAGGCGCCGGGCGGGCCGAGCCGCTGGAGCACCGAGCGCAGCGGCGAATGGGAGCCGGTTCGGCCCGAATTGGTGGTAGAAGTACGCTTCGATCACGTCACCGGCGACCGTTTCCGGCATGGCACCAAGTTCCTGCGCTGGCGGCCCGACAAGGCTCCGGAACAATGCACGTTTGAGCAGATCGCCTGATTATTCCGATGCATGCACTTCGTAATGCCGTCCTCAAGCCGCTTTCTCTCGCCGGTTTGCACGGTCCTCGATCGGCACTGCGGCGGCACGGAAATCCTGCCAGGGATCCGACGATAGCGAGGCAAGCCGGGTCGGCGTGTTCTCGACGGTAAAATAGGCCGGTCCGATGCCGGGGCCGAGCTCGTCCCAGGCAAGCGGCATCGACACCGCCGCACCGGGTCGTGCTCTCGTCGAATAGGGTGCGACTGCGGTCGCACCGCGCTGGTTGCGCAGATAGTCGACGAGGATTTTTCCGCGCCGTTTGGATTTGGTGATGGTCGAGACGTAGCGGCCGGGGCTGTCGGCGGCCATGGAGTCGGCTATCGCCTTGGTAAAGGCTTTCGCCGCCGGCCACTCGGCCTTCGGCTTCAATGGCGCCACGACGTGCAGACCCTTGCCCCCGGATGTCTTGATGAAGGGGACCAGTCCTGCATCCTTCAGCCGGTCGCGGGTCTCGACGGCGGCCGCGATCACCGCCTCCCAGCTCACGTCCTCGCCGGGATCGAGGTCCATGATGATCGTGTCCGGACGCTCCCAATCGCTCACCATCGAACCCCAGGGGTGGATCTCCAGCGCCGCCGACTGGACGAGACCGATCAACCCATCGAGATCATTGATGCTGATCAGCCGCTCGTCGGGCGGATCCTTGGGGTCGTGAACCAGGACGATGTTGGGGTTGAGACCCTTCCAGGCATGCTTCTGGAAGAACTGCTCGCCCGAAATACCGCTGGGGCATCGCAGCAACGCCAGCGCGCGGCCAACGAGATAGGGCGACGCATAGCGCCAGACCTCGGTATAATAGTCGGCGAGACCTTCCTTGGTCACGCCCTGGTCCGGCCAGTAGAGGCGATCGGGATGGGTGAGCTTGACGGTCCGGCGCTGAGGTTTCGCTGCTGCCTTGGTCTTCGGTGTTTCGCGCACGATCTCTTTCGCCGGCTTGTCTTCGCGCAACCCGCGAAATGAGGCGTGGCGCAGATTGCCGTCGGCGGTCCAGGCGCGGAACTCGATTTCAGCGACGAGTTCCGGCCTGACATAACGGACTTGCCGAGTCTCCTCTGCGCTCAGCCGCTCGTCGAACGGGCTCGATGGAATGCGTATCCGCTCGAGCTTCTTGAAGAGGCCCTCGGCGACCGCCGCCGTGTAGCCGGTGCCGACGCGCCCGACGTGATGAAGGTTGCCGTCGTCATAGACACCCAGGACAAGCGAACCGATCGCATTGCGCGAGGTTGTCGAGGGAACATAGCCGGCCACGACAAATTCCTGCCGCGCCGAGCATTTCGACTTCACCCAGTTCTTGCTGCGGCCGGCGCGGTAAGGCGCATCGCGAAGCTTGGAGACAACGCCTTCCAGGCTCAGCCGGCAGGCATGTCGCAGCACCAGGGGGCCATCCTCCTCAAAATGTCCGCTGTAGCTGATGATGCCACTGCCACTGCCGATGATCTTTTCCAGCAATTCCTTGCGCTGGATCGACGCAACGTCGCGCAGATCGTATCCATCGAGATGGAGCAGATCGAAAACGTACAGGCGAAAGCGGTCACTGCGGCCCTCGCTGAGATCGGCTTGCAGCTCGGAGAAATCCGACGCGCCGGCTGATGTCTCGACCACGAGTTCACCATCAATCAGCGCCGTCCCGACAGGGAGATCGGCCAGCGCCGAAACGATCGCCTTTCCGAATTTTTTCGTCCAGTCGAGACCGCTCCGCGTCAACAGCTTGACGCGGCCGGCCTCAACCCTGGCCTGCAGCCGGTACCCGTCGAATTTGATCTCGTGCAGCCAGCGTTGGCCGGACGGCGCTGACGAGACCAGGGTCGCCAGCGTCGGCTCGACGAAATCGGGGAGCGCTGCCTTCTCGGCGCCCTTGATCTTTGACGGTTCGGGAACGCTTACGGTGGCAGGCTGCTCTTCCGGTGGAGCGGCCCCCGTGCGGCCGCCGCGGCGCTTGCGAATGCGTCCCGTCTTGGACGACCAGCCGGGCTCTTCGCCGGCGACATCCTCGATCTTGCGGCCGGTCGCAATGGATTCCGGCCGCTCGTCCAGAATGTCGGGGTCGTCTTCCGTGCGCGCGGCGTCATCGTCACCCTTGATCAGCAGCCAGTTCTCGCGCTTCTCCCGCGGCTTTCCGGCCATCCTGACAAGGTGCCAGCGGCCACCCAGCTTCTCGCCGTGAAGTTCGAAGTCGAGATGGCCCTTCGCATAGCCGCGACGCGCGTCGCCGATCGGCGTCCAGGTGCCTTTGTCCCACAGGATGACGGTGCCGCCGCCATATTCGCCCTTCGGGATGGTGCCTTCAAAACCGCCATATTCCAAAGGATGGTCCTCGACATGGACGGCAAGGCGCTTCTCGCCGGGGATCAGGCTCGGCCCTTTTGTCACGGCCCAACTCTTCAGGACGCCGTCCATTTCCAAACGAAAATCATAATGAAGCCGCCTCGCATCATGCTTCTGTATGACGAAGCTGTTCCCCGCCTTGGGCGCCCTGCGGCCCTGCGGCTCCGGGGTGACGGAAAAATCGCGCTTCTTGCGGTAGGTCTCGAGCGCCATCGGTCAGCCGGCCTTCCGATGCGGCGCTTTCTCCTTCGGCTTCGCGTGGCGCGCCGGCTTTGATTTTGCGGCGGGCTTTCTTGTCGAGGGCTGCTTTCCGCCAACGCCGGCACTCTGGCGCAGCGCATCCATAAGATCGACGACCTTCTCCCGCTTGGCCGGTTTCGGAATTGCGATCTTCTTGCCTTCGAGCTTTGCCTTCACAAGCTCGGCCAGGGCCGCCTCATAACGGTCGTCGAATTTGTTCGGATCGAATTTGCCCTTCTTGGTCTTGATGATGTGTTCGGCCAGTTCGAGCATCTCGCCCTCGATCTTCACATCGGGGATGTTGTCGAAGGCCTCCTCCGCCGATCGCACCTCGTAATCGAAGTTCAGCGTCGTTGCGACCAGCCCTTCGTCATAAGCGCGGATGAGCAGGGTCCGGACGCGCCGGAACAGGACGGTCTGGGCGATCGCCGCGACTTTCTTCCTGCGCATGCCTTCGCGGATCAGCCCAAACGCTTCCTCCGCGTGTTTGTCCGGCGGGGCGAGGTAATATGGCTTGTCGAAATACACATCATCGACATTGGAACAGCCGATGAAGGCCGAAACCGACAGCGTCTTGTCGCTCTCGGGGACAGCGGCTGCGACCTCATCGGGTTCGAGCACGACGTATTCACCCGAGCTGATCTCATAGCCTTTGACCTGATCGTCCTTCTCGACCGGCTTGCCGCTATCGCTGTCGACGAAGGCGCGATGCACCCTATGACCCGTCGTGCGGTTAATCGTGTGGAAGGCGATCCGCTCTGAGGTTGAGGCAGCCGTATAGAGCGCTACCGGGCAGCTGAGTTCTCCAATTTTCAGAAAACCCTTCCAGTTTGCTCTCGGCGCCAAGACAATAGCCTCACTGTCACAAGCATTGCACTGGAAATGCAACGTGGCGGCGCGTGGATTTGTTCCTTTGGCGGACGACAGGAGTACCCCGGGTCTCACCCCGACCGGCTCTGGTCGACCAAATGGTACCTGTACCGATCTCGAATGAACGCGTTGAAGAACCGGCCTTTTGACGAGGCTTTGCCGAATGCAGCGTAGGTCTGCGGCGGCACGTCGTCGTAATCGTAGCGATTTCCGCTTGGGACAAACCATACGGAGAGGGTCCTCGTCGCCGGATCGTAATTCATGCTTTGAATCGCAGTTGAAGGCATTTCCCAGCACTCGACGCGTCTGGGCAATAACCCACCCCGGCAAGCCAGGTTCCGTCTCGCCCGAGATATGGAGGCGGTGATCCGGCCGGCTCGGCGCCTCCAAGACCTTGCCTCCGCCAGCCGGCTTCACCAATTAGGGTTGATGCCATCGCTCAAAACCAAGCAGCCGGAATTCGCTGGGCAAGGCGACCTGTTTCGTGCGCTCAACTATCTGCCGGAAGGATTTCACTACCAGCCGGAGCTGATCACGGCGGAGGAAGAGGCCGAACTGGTGCGGCAGCTCGAAAGTCTCGCCTTCCAGCCTTTCGACTTTCATGGCCATCTCGCAAACCGGCGCGTCGCCGGTTTTGGCCTGCGCTATGATTTTGACCAACGCAAAGTCGTCGAGGCGCCGGCGATCCCTGCTTTTCTGATGCCGCTCAGAGACAAGGTGGCGGCATTTGCGCGGCTGCCCGCCGATGCTTTCGTGCAGGTTTTGATCAACGAGTACCGACCCGGCGCGGGTATCGGCTGGCATCGCGACAAGCCGCATTTCGATGCCGTGGCCGGCGTTTCTCTTCTTGCGCCATGCAGCTTTCGGCTCCGCCGGAAGAACGGCGCTGGATGGGATCGCGAGACCATCATCCTCCAGCCAAGGTCGGCTTACCTGATGACGGGACCGGCGCGCACCGAATGGGAGCACAGCATCCCGCCAGTTGTCGAGCACCGCTATTCGATTACCCTGCGGACCCTGCGGCCGAAACGGCCGCTTCAGTCAGAAGTGGTGGTTCGATGACCAGGATCGAGACCGGCTCCTGTTTTTGCGGTTCGATAACGGCTAAGATGGATGGTGACCCGTTCTGGATTTGCTCCGACCATGATGACGATTGCCGCAAGGCCATAGGGAGCCCGCTGGCCGTCTGGGTCGGCTATCGACCGGCCCAATTCAGACTGCTGACCGGCTGGCCAAAGACGTTCTCAAGGACCCGAGGCGTGCTCCGCACCTTCTGCGCCGATTGCGGTACATCCATAGCCTATCTCGACCAAGGGCTTCTGGAAGAACTCTATGTGACGATCGGCTTCTTCGACCACCCCGAACGCTTTGCGCCGCAGGCCCATGCCTATTGGGATATGAAGCTGCCGTGGGTGGAATTTCGTGACGATCTGCCGCGTGTGGGAAGATATTCAAGACGGCGCGATCCGGCAGTCGGAAATCCAGCCGATCGGTAACCGGCAAAACGCCGCCGATGGAACCCGAGTGGCCCTAGCCGAATTGAATTGCGATCAGTTCGTAATCCAAACACCAGCGGCGATCAGGGTTTACCGATGTCTCTTATCCCGGCCTACGAAGACATCGCGGCACGCCTGCTTCTGACCGTGCTCGCCGGTTCATTGATTGGCCTCGACCGGGAGGCGCGCGGACAGGCGGCCGGCCTCAGGACAACCATCCTGGTCGGGCTGGCCGCCGCGATCGCAATGACACAGGCCACCATTCTGCTGGAGGTTGGCGGCAAAGCTCCGAATTCCTTCGTCCGTATGGACGTTCTTCGCTTTCCCCTGGGCGTGTTGACAGGCGTCGGCTTCATCGGTGGCGGCGCCATTCTTCGCCGGGGCAGTCTTGTCAGCGGTGTCACTACAGCAGCCACGTTGTGGATGATGACGATGATCGGATTGGCTTTCGGGGGTGGCCAATACGCCTTGGGCGCAGCCGGGACGGCGCTGACGCTAATCATTCTGCTCGTGTTGAAATGGGTCGATCTGGTGATACCGCGCGAACACCACGCCGTGTTGGCGCTCACCTGGAAGGCGGCGGATCATGACGACCTCGACGCGATCATCGGGCCCTCCGGTTATCGAGCGCGCCTGGTTGGAATGGAGCGGCGCCCAGATCGCGACAGCCCCGTGGTGTCGTTCGACATCAGCTGGAGGCGGTCTGACAAGGGACCGCCGCCGACGGATTTATTGACACTGGTAGGTGAGCATTGCGAAATCGAGAAGTTTAATCTCGTCAGCGAATCTGTGTGATAACCGCTACACTGACTGCCAAGCAGGCCGGGCACCAAGCCGGCAGCATCGGCAGCTCGAAACGGGCATCATCGCTTCTTCACGCTGCTTTTCGACCTATCTGTTGAGCGCAAGGCAAATCGGGAAAAGGCAGTTGGCACAACGTTCGGGAAGCGCAGACCTTCCACTTCATGGCGGACGCGTGCCGAAATGGCTCGGCGACCGCATGACGCGCCTTGGCGCGGTCATGTGCGAGGCGATCATTCACCATTACGGTCGTGAGGAGCTGCTGCGCCGGTTGGCGCATCCCTTCTGGTTCCAGTCGTTTGGCGCCGTCATGGGAATGGACTGGCATTCCTCCGGCATCACGACCAGTGTCATCGGCGCCTTGAAACGTGGTTTGGCTCCGCTCTCCGGCGAACTCGGCATTCACGTGTGCGGTGGCCGCGGCGCGCATTCGCGCAAGACCCCGCACGAGCTTGCCGCCATCGGCGAGCGCGTCGGCTTCGACGGAACAGGCCTGGCAACGGCCAGCCGGCTCGTCGCCAAGGTTGACAGCGCCGCCGTCCAGGACGGCTTCGATCTTTATCTGCATGGCTTCATCGTGACCGACGACGGCGACTGGGTCGTGGTGCAGCAGGGCATGAACGGCGACAGCAAGGTGGCGCGCCGCTATCACTGGCTGTCCGAAGGCTTGAAGAGCTTCGTCGATCAGCCGCATGCCGCCATCGAAGGCGCCAACCAGGGCGAGATCGTCAACCTGACCGACCGCCGCGCCGACGCTTCGCGCAAGGGACAGTTGGAGCTGCTGCAGGACCTCGGACCGGATCGCATTCTGAGGGAATTCGCCGCGCTCGTGCGTGACGTGGCTGCAGAACCGGAGACAGACCAGCCGATGCTGCCACACCTGGTCATGCCGGCGCACCACGACGTTCGCGAAAGCGATGTCGTCATGCGCCGTCTTCATGGCAACATGGCGGCGGCTGCCGAGCGTGGCCCCGCCGAGTTCTCCGAGCTTCTCCTGGTCCCCGGCGTCGGCGCGCGCACGGTGCGGGCGCTGGCGCTCGTGGCCGAGGTTCTGCATGGCGCGCCATGCCGTTTTTCCGATCCCGGCCGCTTCTCGCTGGCGCATGGCGGCAAGGACAGGCATCCATTCCCCGTGCCGCTGAAGGTCTATGACGAGACGATCGGTGTGCTGAAGTCCGCCGTCCACAAGGCCAGGCTCGGCCGCGACGAAGAAATCGGTGCCTTGAAGCGGCTCGACGACCAGTCGCGGCAGGTCGAACGCTATGTCACAGGCCCCAGCCTGAAGGAAATTGTTGCCGGAGAGTTCGATCAATCGCATCTGCTCGGCGGCCGCAGCGTGTTCGGCTGGGAGGCAGCACCCGAGGCGCCCGCGGACGTCGAACAAATCAAACACAAGGGATAATCGGCCCGGATCGCAATTCAGCGGACCTAGTGGTGAAAATCTGACCTTGATACCCAAAACGAAATACCGATTTCGACCCTTCTCTGCCCTTCCGTCGGAGAAATTGAAGGGGAAGCCTTGACCCTGATCGGACCTTTCGGGACCTATTTTCCCTCCAGAAACCCGACATTCGGTCCAGCCAGCGCTCATGACCGAAAGACGACTGACGTCTACCGCGAGGTGGACGGCAGCTCTGCGCCGATGTCGGCCGTAGAAGTCGATCTTGACGTTGCCCGGAAGCAGACATCTCCTTTGACCGCGCTGTACTTGGCGTCGCGACGAGCCTCCGAGCACATCTCAGCAACGCGGTCAAAGGTTGTGGGTTGTTAAATGTTTACAGCTTTGCGCATCACCTCGCTTTCGTGGCTCTAGATCTCGTGCAGGCAATCCTGAGTCAGCCGAGCGTTGGCTGCCACCGGCCCTGCCACCGAGACTATGTTGCCATCCGCCTCGTTTCGTGGCGGCCTTCTCGCAGCCGGATTCAGGCCGCGTGCTTGGAACTAATGACGGGCGAGACTGTTCAGCTGTGACTTTGGCATGACGCTGACGTGCCCTCCTGGCTGGGTAAGCCTCGATCTTGAGGAGACTCGCATCATGAAGATTTCGTTCAGATTTCGTTCAGTCGCGGCTGCGGTTGTCGCTGCAGCAGGAATCAGCTTTGCCGGCTCCGCGCATGCCGACAGCGGTACGATCCGCTTCTCAGTCTACAAGGCTGCCTTCTTTGTGGGTGGCTCTGGAGGCGAGGGCACGCTGACCTTCCATGGTCGCCGCTATCCCATCTCTGTCGGCGGCATCTCGGGCGGCCTCGCCTTCGGGGCTTCTAAGACCTATTTCCATGGTACCGTGCGCCACATTCGCCGCGTCCAAGATGTGACGGGGGTCTACGGTGCGGCGGGCGGTGGCGGCGCGTTCGGCAAAGGGGCCCAGGTGATCGTCATGACCAATGACAAGGGCGCCCAACTCGAACTCTCAGGCAAGCAGGTAGGCCTGCAAGTCAACGCCGATCTCAGCGGTATTGCTATCACGGTGAAGTAGGGGCCGTCGCTCCGTTCGTCGTCCCTGCAGTCGGCCCACTACGCTGAATACAAAGGTCGGCTTTCAGCGCTACCATCTAGGAAGCGGCCGTTCCACTGTCGGCCCAAAGGGTGGCGATCAGCAGCACGCCTCATGTCGGCCATAGAGCCGAACTTTGCCTCCACCAAGCAGACATCGCGGGTAACCGTGGTCGCGCCAAAACCGGAAGATGGAACTGCTCCACAACAAGGTCCGATTTGCTTGGTGAGCAGACCTCTGGTCCGCTAGAGTCCCAAGTCTCCACCGGGCTGCAGACCGAAACCCGGAAAACGCTGATCTCATAGTAAGCTGATGCATCTGGAGCGCCTATGATGAAGCCGACCGGATCCACCGAGGCAGTGAGGATCGAGGACCTTGACGACGCGGGGCTGGTTGAACACGCGCGACTGCGTGACCCCGCCGCATTCTGGTTAATCATCAAGCGTCACAATCAGCGGCTTCACCGGGTCGCCCGCGCCGTCCTGAATGACGACACCGAGGCCGAGGACGTACTTCAGGAGACCTATATCCACGCCTTCACCCATCTGGCCGAATTCCGCGCGGAGGCGCGGCTGTCGACCTGGCTCACCCGGATCGCGCTGAACGAGGCGCTGGGACGCCGCCGGAAAAGGCGGCCCACCGTCGACGTGAAAGCCATCGAAGGCATGGTCGCTCCGTTCAGCGCCCACAAGCCTGATCCCGAAGAGGCGGCCGCTCTCGCTGAAATCCGCAGCCTCCTGGAGCGAGCCGTCGGTGGCTTGCCAGAGCCCTTTCGCATCGTCTTTGTCATGCGAGACGTCGAGGAAATGAGCATTGAGGAAACGGCTTTTCTCTTGGCATTGCGACCTCAGACGGTGAGCACCCGTCTTTATCGCGCACGCCGGCTGCTCCGCGAGGCGCTGCGGGACAAGCTCGCCACCGTGTTCACGGATACGTTTCTCTTCGCTGGCGCCCGTTGTGACCGCCTCGCGCAATCAGTCCTCGATCGGCTCGCAATCCGCCTGGTTCGAAAGGATAATCATCCGTTGAACACGGCGACCGAGCGCACGTAGACGCCGTCCACGCCGAGATTACGCCGGCTCCTTTCGCGGGGCTGTTGTAGCGGGACGCGGGAATATTTTGGCGGCCCGGACCATCTAATCATCAGGCAAATGCACTCGGCGCCGCGGTGCTGACAGCGGCGTTGAATCAACAAACATAGGAGACCGCCATGCAGGGCGCACTTCACCTATCCCGGCGTCAGTCGCTTCAGGGACTTGTCGTACTCGGTGCCGGAGCGGCACTCGGCGGAATCGCGCGGCCTTCTCCGGTATTGGCACAGGACATATCGGACGAAGACATTTTCCGCTTTGCGCTCAACCTCGAATATATGGAGGCTGAATACTACCTCCGCGGCACCACCGGAAAAGGCATCGACGCTGCCGATGCCGGTTCGAAACCCGGCGACGTCGTTGGTGGAAAGCAAGTCTCGTTCGAGACGCCGGCCATCGGCGAATTCATGCAGGAAGTCGCCGAAAATGAACTCGCGCACGTACGCTTCTACCGCAAGACGCTTGGAACGGACGCTGTTGACCGGCCGGCCATCGATTTCGATGCGGGGTTCAAGGCGGTTGCGGAAGCAGCGGGCCTCGGGCCGGACTTCGACCCTTTCGGCAACGAAACGAACTTCGTTCTCGGCGGGATGTTGTTCGAGGATGTCGGCGTCACTGCCTATGCCGGTGCGGCGACGGTTCTCAAAAACAAAGACTTCCTCGCCGCCGCCGCAGGCATCCTGGCGGTCGAGGCCTACCACATGGGCATGGCGCGATCTACGCTATACCGGAAGGGAGAGGAAGCCTGGAAGGCCGCCAACGCCGTCTCCGATGCCCGAGACAAAATCGACGGATCTGACGATAAGGACCAGGGGATCCAGGTGGACGGAAAAGCCAACATCGTTCCTTCGACGCCCGATGCGATCGCCTTCACCAGAACGCCGCAGGAGGTGCTCCGGATCGTCTATCTCAGCGACAAGGACGGAGTGAGCAAGGGCGGCTTTTATCCGGAAGGGATGAACGGCACACTCAAGAGCACCTGAGCCAGTTGCGACGAGTGACGATGCGCCGCCGGAAACCGAGCGGCCTCGTAGTGGCTGCTCTTGGAGAAAGACCATGAGTAAAGATGATGATGTGAACCACGGATCGGCAGCTTCAAGCCGAGTGCTGTCTCGCCGCAATTTCCTGAAAGTCTCTGTGACCGGTGCGGCGATTGCCAGCGCCGGCGGTCTTTCAGCCTGTATGACTGGACCGGTGGCAGCCGGAAAGAAAACCAAGGCGCTGGCGCTGTACCAGGACACCCCAAATCGTGGCCGACGCTGCGGTGGGTGTACTCACTTCCGAGAGCCAAACGGGTGCGAGATCGTTGCCGGTGCAATCAGCCCAAATGGCTGGTGCCGTTTCCACGAGCCGCTGCCGGCTTGATGCACCAAGTTGCGGTGTCCCGCCTTATGTCTCGGGCGGGAGCAACGCGTCGTCAGCTTCAACGTCCACACAGGACATTGCCTGGCCCGCGGCAAGGCGTCTGCCTAGGTGAAGGTCACGACGATACCACACCAACCTGAATGTCCGCTCTTGAATATTCGCAGCCCGAAGCTGCCGGTCTTCTCTCGGCCCCAATCGAGACGCTCGGGCAATACGCGCCAGCGTCCGCTCGTGGCGCGACCGAGCCGGCCGGCGCATCGGCTCGGATTGTACCGCAACGGAGCGTTCTACGTCGCGATCGGGTGGAATGTCGACGTTCAGGTTGGATTACCCGCGGGCTCTACGCCGATAACATTCTGCTCCGCGTCCGTCGTGAACGTTCCCTTCGATTGATCCAATATTACAAGCACGTTGCCGAAAGGGTCACATACACGGGCGCATCGTCCGATCGCGATGTCGAACGGCGGTTCCACTGCCGTTCCGCCCGCTGCCAAAAATTCTCGAAATGCCGCGTCCACATCATCAACCAGAATATCAGTCTCTGGACCAATACGAAGATGAACTACTAGTTCTGCATCTGCTTCAGGCAACGCGAAGCCGGCAGCTTCCGCGTCCCGCCAGATGAGGGCATGGCCGAGCCGATCCCGATAAAAGGATATGGCTTCGTCAAGATCGCTCACATGCAGTAGATAGTTGTCGAGTTTTCGGAACAACGGTCTTTTGGCGGCCTCGTAAGCCATTGCGGGACCTCGCGCAGTTTCACGGGCTCACATCAGTGCCCAAGATTATGGTTCCGCGACGAGTTCCGCAACGGCTCGGCTCAGCATCGGCTCCAGCTGATGCCAGCTTGCAACAGCTCTTTGTATCGCGGGGACGGCAGCTATGGGGTCGATTCCGGGCCTAGCGCGAACGTCCGGTTCGGAGATTCGTCATGAACGACCGGAAGTGGCGCTCTCTGCTCGTTCAGGAGGCTAAACGAACTACGGCTTCCCACCCAAAACGGTTGTCTGACCTCGGGGACCAAGCGTCAGGTTTTCACCACTAGCCTGATCCGCATTTGGGCCTCAGGCATCCAGATCGATCAAGGCGATGCCAAGTTCCGGGCGCTTTCTGCGGCGCAGATGGCCAGGCGCTTCCACCAATGTGACTTCGAGTGTCGGCTGAACGATGCCTTCGAGCAGATGTCCTCCCTTCGTGCTGCCATCGCGCAAGCCGAGCACCGCGTGGACATGAAGGCTGGGTTTGCCGTCGTCGCCGATCGCAACATCGCCGATCGCGCTGAGCACCTCGCACTGTTCCTGGACGGGGATTTTCCGATAAGTTTTTTCGTTGAAGTCGAACCAGCCGACAGTCGCCCTTTCGAAGGCGCCGAGCGCGGTCAGCGAGGCGCCGCCAATGTCCTGCTCGACCGCGAAAGATGTAAGCGCCGCGAACGCTTCCTCGCCAGGATCAAGCACCACCACGAACGTCCTTTGTCCGGCGCTTTCGGCGACGAGTTGCGATTTCATGATTTCAATCCTGACACTTTTTCGGCCTTTGCCTTGTTGTCTTTCTGTCGATCGAGTTTGAACGAAAAGACGGCTGGAGAGTTCCGATTGCCAATTCGAAACTGGCGATCGGACTGTGCATTGCGCGGGATCACGGCAACCGATGTCGGCAAACCATTTCATTCATCGCCTTGTCTCTATTCCTCCGGGGCGGTGGCGGGAGCCGTATAACGGCGACGTACTGCATCCAGAACGTGCTTGCGGCTTTCCTGCGCCGAGAGCATTTCGTCCTTTTCTGCCTCGGCGGTTTCGCGCGCCAGCTCCTTGTCCCTGATCTGATGGCGAAACCATTCGGAATAGTCGCCGGCGCGCAGGTGATGCTCCCAAGTGCTGTCGTCGATACCTTCGGCAATCTGAACGAAGATCATCAGATTGTGGGCTCGCAGATTCATGGCGTTGTCGGGACCTCTGAAATAGAAGCTGCCGGCCTCGTCGAGCTGACCTTCTGCATATTTGCGACTATGACGCTTAAGAGACTGGCGCGGCTCCATCGCTTTGACCACGGCAATCTTCTTGCGAGTTTGCGGCTGCCAGAACAACACGCGCTCCTCTTTTGGCGACGGAATATCCTTTGGCGGCTTGGCACTCGTCTCATGACAGAAGGCCTTGATGACATTCTTGGCCTTGGGACCGAGCGCAATGACGGCAGTGACCAGACGCAGGGCGTCGGTCGAGATCGCTTCCGGGTGAACGGTGATCAGGACAGTTCCCGGCAATTCCAGCGACAGGACGGCGCGCGTGTCGTCGCGCCTCTTGGGCAGAAGATGATGCGCCTCGTCGATGACCAGCCAATGCGGCCTCGCCGTACGGTAGCGGAAACTGCCAAGACCGGGGAGCAGTTCGGCAAAGAAGTCAGGTCGCTCATTGACCCGCAATGCCAGCCCATTGACGACCACATTGGTGTCCGGCTTTTCGATCAGGTCGAGCACTTGAGCCTTTGTCGGTTCGCTTGAGCCATCGCCTATCCGGACGGCACCTTCGAGGCCATCATAGTCGCCTTCCGGGTCGAAAATGCAGAACTGAAAGCCGTTCTCGACGAAGCGTTCCGTCAGCGCGGTGGCCAAGGTGGATTTGCCGATGCCGGAGCTTCCGGCGATCAGCACCGTGTCGGTCGGCGTCAGATAGACTTCGTCGCCGCCGACCGTGCCGAGAAGGATGCCGTCGCGGCGTTTTCGGACAAATTCCCGATCGCGCTTTACCAGTTTTTCGATCAGTTCCTCGACGCCTTTTCCACGCGCGCCGCGCGTTACAAGGTCCGCGGTATCCTTGACCGCCGCAAGTGCATTGTCGACAGCGACGCTGCAGCCGCAGGCCTGCAGGAAGGCATGATCGTTTTCAGCATCGCCAATACCGACCACATTGTGGGGTGACAGCCGGAGGTCCTCAAGTGCAGCGGCCAGCCCGGTTGCCTTGTTGATGCCGCTCGGCAGGATCATCACCGCGCCCTTGTTGAAGATGATTTCCAGCTCAAGCCCGAGTTTCTTGATGACCTCAAGAACTGTTGCCTGGTGTGGTTCCCAAGTCGCAACGATCGACCGTCCGACTGAAAGCGGCTTGACGCCGTGTTTCTTCAGCTTGGCGACGAACTTGGGCGCCGGTGCAGGTGAGATCGCACGTTCTTCCTCGCTGGCAGGCGTGTAGATCAACGCCCCATTTTCGGCGACGACCTTGTCGAATAGGCCGAGCTCGGGAAAAACCCGCTTGAGGTCGGGCAGTTCTCGGCCCGTGACGAGAATGAGCTTGCGGCCACTTTTCTTGACCCGTTCGAGAGCAGCAAGGGTCTTTCCGGAGACGATCCCATCGTGCGCCAGCGTGCCGTCATAGTCTGTCGCCAAGGCAATGAAATACATCTGTCGACCATTTCATGTCTGAGATCGCCGCTACCGCCGTCGCACGCGAGAGGTCGCACGACGATCGAGCTGAGCGAGCGACGAGCACTCAGTAGCCGCCGATGATCGGCAATATCTCGCCGGTGATGTAGCTCGAGCAGTGCGGTGAGGCGAGGAACACATAGGCCGGCGCGATCTCCTCCGGTTGTGCGGGCCGTTTCATCGGCGTGTCTGCGCCAAATTTCGAAACGTCACCGGCTTGCTTGTCCGACGGATTGAGCGGCGTCCACACCGGGCCTGGCGCCACGCAGTTCACCCGGATTCCCTTTTCGATAAGGTTGCCGGAGAGTGCGCGCGTGAAGGCATGAATGCCGCCCTTGGTCATTGAATAGTCGACCAGTTGCTTCGAGCCCTCGATACCGGTTACGGAGCCACTGTTGATGATCGCCGAACCGGGCTTCATATGCGGCACGGCCTCCTGCGCCATGTGGAAGTAGCCGTAGAGGTTGGTCTTCAGCGTGGTGTCGAAATGCTCTTCGGTCAGCTCGCTGAAGTCGCTGGAATGGATCTGGAAAGCGGCGTTGTTGACCAGCACGTCGATCCGGCCAAATTCCTTCACCACCTCAGCCACAGCATTGCGGCAGTGGTCGCGCTCGCTGACGTCGGCCTTGACCAATATGCAGCGCCGGCCCTCGGCTTCGACGGCCTTCTTCGTCTCTTCGGCATCCTTATCCTCGGACAGATAGACGATCGCCACGTCGGCACCTTCGCGCGCATAGAGCACGGCCACCGCACGGCCTATGCCGGAATCGCCGCCGGTAATCAGCGCCACTTTGCCGTCGAGCTTTTTCGATCCGATATAGAACGGCGCATCGTAAAGCGGCGCTGGCTCAATCGCCCATTCGTGCCCCGGCTTCGGCTGGTGCTGTTCGGGAAAGGGCGGCTCGGGATATTTGCGTGCTCCGGCCTGCATGGCGCCTTGTTGCTTGCCATTGCCCCTCGATTTGTCCTTGGCATCGATGCCGCGCTGGATGTGGCGTTGCTTGGCGGCTTCGCTGGCGATTTCCGATTTCATCTGCATGGCTGTCTCCTCGGCTTGGAGAACGAACAACGCATGTCCGGCGAAAAAGTTTACGCGACGGCGTCATTCCTTCAGCAGCGAATCCAAATCGCCAGGAAATCGACGGTGCGTACTGCCCCAACTGGCAACGAATGACGCGGCCGGACGTTTGTCCGAGAAACTGACGGCGCGCCAGCCAGCACGCGGCGTTCCGAGGCTGGTGGACCGGAGATTTCCCGCGTCTCGTCCGTACAGGCGATTTTGACACTGGATCGCGCCAAGGGAGAGGAAAATGGCTGAAGGTCATAGCAAACCAAACGGGCCGGATCTGGTCGAGGGCATCGCGTTATCCGATCTTCCCGATGGCGCAAAGCTCCTCGGCCATTGCGGCGATGAGCAGGTGCTGCTGGTGCGCCGCGGGGCCGAGATCTTCGCCATCGGGGCGACATGCACACATTATGGCGGGCCGCTCGTCGACGGTCTTGTGGTGGGAGACACCGTCCGGTGTCCCTGGCATCACGCGTGCTTCGATTTGCGTACTGGCGAGGCCTTGCGCGCCCCGGCATTTAATCCACTCGCTTGCTGGTTGGTAGAACAACGCGATGATCGGATATTCGTGGGAGAAAAGCGCAAGCGGACGGCATCGAAGCAGCGCAATGGAAGCTCCGGCCAGGTTCCGGAGAAAATCGTCATTGTCGGTGGCGGCGCGGCCGGTTTCGCGACGGCAGAAACACTGCGGCGCGAACATTATCAAGGCAGCCTTGTCATGCTCAGCGACGACGAAGCGCCGCCCGTTGATCGGCCCAATCTTTCCAAGGACTACCTCGCCGGCAAAGCACCGGAGGATTGGATTCCGCTGCGCCGAGAAAGCTTCTACTCGAAGAACGATATCGATCTGCGCCTCAATGCGAACGTCGCCAGCATCGATGCACGTTCTGGCGAAGTTGTACTCGCGGACGGGGCCCGGACTGCTTACGACAGGCTGCTGCTTGCGACCGGAGCCGAACCGGTTCGCCTGACCATACCCGGCGCCGACCAACCACATGTTCACACGCTGCGCTCGTTCGCAGATTGCAAGGCGATCATCGAGCGAGCCACGACTGCGCGCTGCGCCGTCGTGCTTGGCGCCAGTTTCATTGGCCTGGAGGTTGCCGCGGCCCTGCGCTCGCGCGAGATCGAAGTTCATGTCGTGGCGCCGGAAAAACGGCCCATGGAACGGATCCTGGGTCCGCAAATGGGCGACTTCATCCGCGCCCTCCATGAGGAGAATGGTGTCGTATTCCATCTCGAGGACACCGCGAGCAGCATCGACGGCAGCAAGATGAAACTCAGCAGTGGCGATACGTTGGCGGCGGATTTCGTCGTCGTCGGCATCGGCGTGCGACCGCGGACAGGGCTTGCCGAAACGGCGGGGCTCATCCTTGACCGCGGTGTCGTAGTAAACGCCTTTTTGGAGACGAGCGTACCAGGCATCTTCGCGGCCGGCGACATTGCGCGGTGGCCAGATCCTCACAGTGGCGAGAACATTCGGGTCGAGCATTGGGTAGTTGCCGAGAGGCAGGGGCGAACCGCGGCCCTCAACATGCTCGGCCATCGCGAGAAATTCGTCGCCGTGCCGTTCTTCTGGAGCCAGCATTACGATGTTCCCATTAACTACGTCGGCCATGCCGTGCAATGGGACGAGATCGCGATCGATGGAGACATCGTTGCCAAGGATTGCCTGCTCCGCTTCAAACGCGAAGGGCGCACGCTGGCTGTCGCATCGATCTTCCGCGACATCGAAAGTCTAGGGGCCGAGGTGGAAATGGAGCGCCAAATCACCTAGCGAAGCGCCCGCTGTACGGCCGGTTCAGCCCGCGCGATCAGTCTCGGCGCGCAATGATCCAGTCGGTTGCCGCCGCGAGATCGGCGACGGTTGCGGTCGGGCGCGGATCAAACCGTTTCTCATCGCCCTGCCGGTATTTGCCTGTCCGCACCAGCAGCGCGCCCGAAAGTCCGGCGCGCAGGGCGCCAGCTATATCGGCCTCGGCGTCGTCGCCGACCATGATCGCCTGATCTGGCGGACAGTCCATGCTTGCCAGCGCCGACAGAAAGAATGCCGGCGAGGGCTTGCCGAGAACGGTTGCGCGTTTCAGGGAGGCAAATTCCAATGCCGCGACGAATGGCCCTGCATCGAGGCTGAGCTCGCCGTCAGCATCCCGAAACGTCCGGTTGGTGGCAAGGGCCAGCAATTCGGCCCCCGCGCTCAGTTCGCGGAACGCGTCATTCAACGCCGCATATGTGAAGGCCTCTCCGGCATCGCCGACGATGACGGCGCGCTTGTCGCGATCCGGCAGTTCGCAAAAATCCGGCGCAAGGCCGGGGTGAATCAACAAGTATGGCGCGCGGCCATTGCGAAGCAGCCATTCGCGTGCAGCGTGCGCCGGCGTGAAAACATCTGCATTGGTAACGGTGAGTCCCATCGCCTCCAGACGTTCGAGAATCCTCTGTTTCGACGAGCGCGTGGTATTGCTTATGAAGCGTATGGCCAAACCGGCCTGACGCAAACGCGCGACAGCGTCGATCCCGCCTGGTATGGCGATCTCGCTATCGTAGATGACGCCTGCGAGGTCCAGCAGTACACCCCTTGTCATTGGTCCAGCATGACCACGAGTCCGCCATGCGTCAAATCCGGGAACAAGGCCATTGTTGTTCCTTTTGGATCAGGGCGGGCAGGCGCACTCGATTAACCGACGGTCACTGCCACCATTCGGGGAAGGCCGTGCGGGCGGCTTCGGCCAGCGTCGCGATCTCCCGGTCGGGAACCGAGCTGTAGGGCCGGAGCAGTCGCGGGCCAAGCGGCTCCCAGCCGCCGGCTGCCACCATCGCTTTGTCGAGCGTGAATTGCACCGCCGCCGGGCGAAGTGCCAACACCCGCATCAGCCGCTCACGCGCGACGCGCGGATTGGACTGGCTGATGCCGATCTGGAAGGGCAGGCGCGCGCGGCCGGCCATCGCGGCCACCAGGTCGCTAAGCCGGTCGAACCCGGGTTCGGTCCGGCAGTGGAAATTCACAGGCCGTGCCGTTGGAATAATGCCATCGACTCCGCAAGCACAGGAGGCACCTCTTCGCGCCGCAAGGGCGTGTGGACCCGCAGACAACGAGGCCGGACGCGACCCGCAACCGACAACGATCCCTGCCGGGCGGCGGTAAACGGCGACGTTGGGCCCTGTCGGAAATCCGCCAGGAGCGATCTTTACAGTTGGCCGCCCAGCCATTCCCGCAAATCGCGGTCTTGCTGACTTTCGGCAATGGGCGGCGAGGGCCGCATCCGGACATACCAGATGGCGGCAAGCACTCCGGCAGCCCACGCGCCGGCGAACACATTCGCAATGAGGTCGATCGGAACCTCCCAAGCCGGCCAGAACATTAGCACGGCATCAATCAGGGGCGCGACACCAATTAGGAGTACAGCAGGTGGATTGCTGAAGAGGACGTTGCTTATGGCGGAGAATACGTCAGAATCCTATCCGCGAGGGCCGGTGCTGTCGCGCCGGGAAGCGCTTCAGGCGGGTGCCGGGACCTTGGGGATGACAGCGCTGCCGTCGCAATCGGGGCGGCGGCGACCTCTTCGGCTAAGGAGACAAGCACCATAACGCGCATAGCTTGCCAGGCATCCAATCGCTTTAATGAACAGCTCCACAAAAAAGAAACCAATTGAATAGCCCTAAAAACGTAACCGAAATCCGGCCGCTCTGAAACTCGACGCATACAGTCGTATGATAACAGCGTACTGGGATCGGGGGCCGCGCGGCTTGCCCGGCTAATGCTCTAAAATTACTTCCGCTTTCGAGGCAATGGGGACATGGCGGGACTTGGCTCTGGCTCGACTCTGTCGTGAATGACCCTGGCTGCGTGAAAACGCTGGAACCAGTCATCAGCGCGAAACAAAAGAATCGAAACTCCAGCCTTGGCGAATCTTTAATGCGCGAGCGGCGCCGCGGACGAATCAATCTTGCGCCAGATCAACCCGCAGATCGGTTTTCACGCAGCCAAGACCCGAAGCCGACCTGCCCAAACGTGCGATTCCCCGGTCCATGAACCAGACAGGTCTCAACCAAATGGCGCGATCACAATTGGGGCGGAGATTGATGGTGCAGCCTGGTCGTCAATGCGCCATCGAGTTTCCATAGGCGTGCGGTTCCATGATGTGATGCGGGTCATCTATTCATTGCTCTAATGGAATCACTTTTGGCCTCGACATTTCCATAGTCAAAGGCGAGCGCCGTCAATGGACCGACAATGATCCACTGAACGGCCGTGAAAGCCGTCTCGATCATGAGATAGTCAGGAACCGATGACATGAAGGTTTTGGCAGCAACGGCAAGCGTGGTGAAACTCCAGGACAGAATGCCACGATGCGGAGAGCGCACCCAGCAAGATCCGCGTGCACCAGCTTGTTGCTCTCATCTCGCTCCAAGTGTACCCTGACGATTGCGGACGGCCATCCTTCTATGAGACACGAAGGGGGTAAACGGGACGTAAGACCGCGCTTTTGGCTGTAGCGCTTTCCAGAGTGGCGACTGTCAGGACCAGATAGGCGGCCGTTACCGTCCATTGTGAACGGAGGTCCACTATGCCCAAGAAGAAGCAACTCGCTGCGGACACGGACAACGATACCTTTCTGTTCGTTAGCAGCACCAACACGAAGAGCGTCATGGCATACGACGGCGAGACTGGCGCCTTTCTGAAAAAGTTCGCCAACGGTGGCGGCCTCATCGAACCCGAAGGCATCGCCTTCGGTCCCGACGGCAACCTGTACGTCGCCAGCCGCAGCGATGAAGTGCTTCGTTACGACGGGGAGAAAGGCAACTTCCTTGATGTCTTCGCCAGCGGCCACGGCCTCGTCGACCCGGCCGGCATCGCATTTGGCGGACCAGACAACGACCTTTTCATCGCCGCGGGCCTCACCGACGACGGCCTCGGCAACCAGATCCTCCGCTTCGACGGAGACACCGGCGTCTTCGAGGCCGTCGTCGATCCTGCCAACGCGGCCGGGCTCGACGACCCGGAAGCGCTGGTCTTCGGACCGGATGGCCTGCTCTATGTTGCCAGCGCTCCGGAATCAGGACCCGGCGAGGTCCTTCGCTACGACCCAGCGACGAACTCGTTCGTCGACAAGTTCGTCCCCAGTTCGGAGAGCAACATCTTGGATCCGACCGGCATGGTCTTCGGCCCCGACGGCGACTTGTTTCTCAGCAGCGCCGCGACGAGCGAGGTCATGCGCTACGACGGCACGACCGGCGACTTCGAAGGTGTCTTCATCACCGCCGGCAGCGGCGGCCTCAATGAGGCCGAGGGCATGGCGTTCAACTCGAACGGCAACCTCTTGGTCGCAAGCGAGCTGGGCCACTCGGTGCTGGAGTATGACGGTACCACCGGCGCATTCGTCGGCGAGTTCGTCGTTGCGGGCAGCGGCCACCTTTCGGAGCCGACATTCATCACCTTCGGACCCCCTGAATCGGACTTTTTCATTTGAGGATTCCAGTGTCAAAAGATCGGCCGTCCTAGAGTCGTTTGCAGGAATCGGAACCAGGCGAGCCCGCGGGCTTTGGCGACACGCCGTTGCGCACGCCTGAGGCCCTCTACGACAAGGGCCTTGGGCAGTTCATCCTGCCTTGCGACGCGGTTCGTCGGTCGCCCAACCCGGACGAGTTCCTCCTGGCTTTTCTTCAGGAAACCTATGAAGCGGCCGCCAATCTCGGGAAGTGGGATCGGCAAACGCTTGAGCGGCATTAGGTGTAGCCGGACCGGGCAAGGCGCAGCCCCCTGCGCAACGCGAATGACGAGGTCGACGTCGCCGGTGTGAGCGTCGGCACCTGTGCGCAAGCTAATAGGTCCGCCGTGGTCAGGTCTTGAATCTGATTGGCCGACAGGGAAGGCGTCGATCACGCGCAACTTTTGCTGCAGTGCATGAGTCCGGAGCTGGCCCATCGCGTCGTCTTGCTGCGCCGCGGAATTTGGTCGGTATCGGGGCATAGCGGGCATCGATCAAGCACCATTTATGAGTACGCGTCCTAGGACAGCAAGGCCGCGAAAGCGAGACGTATTAAGCAATTCCATGGATGTTTTGCAGTTTTCATAACAGCAACCTGTTGATTCGGTTAGCTTTTCGATGACTCGGTCTGATTTTCACATTTTCTTACACATTCCTGGCATGTGTAAAAAATATCTAAACTAAATCAAGAACTTATAGATACACGCAGGGGACTTAAAAGGTTTTGCTGGTTAGCGGTTTCTCACTTGTGGCGGCAAGATTTTACGCTTCCGCGCCGAAGGCGACGCCCAGTTGCGCAGCGCCGCCCCGATGGGCGGTCATCATGTGCCAGCGCCCACAAGCACCCGGTCCGTTTTCTTGGAGCCGGATCGAGAGCACCGGAGCGCGGGTCTCGTCCATGAAGTGCTTGGTCGAGCACTTCGGCGAGGGCTGACCCGACAACCATCACCGCAAATTCAACCGCATTCTCAGGCGCAGGAATGACCACATTTCCGCAGCGTTCGGTAATCTTGTTCCACTGTCACGACCGGACTTTCCTGCACGATCCGTGCCTTGACCCAATTCGTCCATCGAGATGCCTCTCCCGTCTGCCCCTCCACGTTGTGAGAACCTCCGACGTAGCCTCCATGGACAAACTCCCTTCGATATTCCATGGAAGGTCGATCACAGATCACTGCAGACGGGACAACGTGGAGGCAGAACACCGGTTACGGTGGATTGTAGGAGTGGGAGCGTCACCGCCATGCGGTATGCTATGCAGTTCGACCAATGGCTGCGTGGCGCCGGTCAGACGAACATTCTAGCGTCTCAACCAGCCTTTCTTTGCAAGGATGCAGCCAGCCGAAATCCCGACGCTGCCGGCGCGTCCTCAACGGTAGAGTGCCAACTAGGGTGCTAGCATCTGCAATGGATGCTGACTCCAGCCACGATTACCAGGCTAAGCGCTAGCATCCAGTTGCGGTCGTAGGCGAGCCCAACAACAGACCAAAGGAACGCAGCGACTCGTCCTGGCTCTGGGCCAAAGCCTGAATGGGGGCGCATACCAATCGGCACAATCGTCGCGGCCAAGGTGGCGATGAGCAACAGACATGCGGTTACCTTGAAGACGGCGCGTAGCATTCTCCATCAATGGCAATGGTTGGAACGCAACGCTACTCCACGTATTAAGGCGCCGAGCAAAACCGCGTCTGCAGAAGGTCGGGCGTAGCAGATCGGTGGATCTGCCGCAGGAAACAGGTCATATCCGACGGTTAATCAATTCGGCTTATGTCCGAATGTAGTAGCAGGTGTACTGACCGTTTCACGATAGTATTCGACCTTGGCCTCTGGCAAGGTTCGGAAACATTATATGGAACGCAATGTCCACTACCACGTCATGGACTTCTTGCGCATTTTTGCAGCGCTTTTGGTGTTACTGAACCATTTCGCGACATTCGCCTGGAGCAGTGCGTCAGTCGCCGAGGGAAGCGATGTCGCCTTCGGTTTCCTGTCGGCGTTTGCCGGTTTGGGTGCTGTAGGGGTCGAAGTTTTTTTCGTAATTTCCGGGTTTGTCATTGCCATGAGCGCCTCAGGCGAAGGGGGCGCGTCGCACGCGCTGCGTTTCGCGCGCATGCGCGCTACGCGTATATTGCCCGCCTTGTGGCTGTCCGCGCTCGTCAGTCTGGCCGCACGAGCTCTTTATGGCGAGGATTTTTCACGTCTTCTGATGGATTTTTGCAGATCGGTAACGTTGTCTCCTAAGGGCCCTTATATCGACGGGGTCGTATGGTCTCTCGTTGTCGAGGCCGTATTTTACGTCTTGGTTGCCGCGTCAATTTTGTCGAGGTTTCGTTTATCACTCTACGATCTGGCCAAAATAATAGGGTTTTCCAGCTCGGCATACCTTCTTGTTCTCTCCGGCTTGCATTTGCTGCCGCCGTCCTCGTGGTCGGAGGAAGCGATTTTGGTGCTTTCGCGGTTCCCCTTCAAACTGCTTCTGCTGCAGCACGGCGTTTTCTTCGCTACAGGCATGATCTTCTTTCTTGTCAGGAACGGCGGTGATGACCGTAACAAAATGGGGCATGCGGCGAAGACAGTATTGATATTGTTTTTTGGCAGTATGAGCACGGTGGAGATCTTCATTTCGATTGAACGCGGTTATGAGTACAAGCTATCAGCAGTGATAATTTGGTTGATCTGCATGTATGCAATGGCAGCAGGAATAAAATATGGTGAGTTCGTTAAACATAAGCTTTATAGGTACAACGCAATTGTGAAGTATATTGGAGGAATAAGCTACCCTATATATCTGAATCACTATTCATTTGGCATGATTATGGTATGGTGGTTGTTTTCATTGAGTTTTCCGATGCCCATTGTTTTCGTTCTCTCCATCTTGCTCGTTTTAGGTTTGAGCATGGCCGTTATGTGGTTGGAAAAGAGGATTCAAAACGCCGTCAGGGGAGGGTTCCCTAAACCCGCCGCCAAACGAGATCAAAATGGCGGTTTAGCGTCCCCGATAGGGAATCAGGAAACCCCACGGCTATTGGGTGGTGAGCAGTGGGGACGTAACCGATGAGATGCGGGCCGACTGCATCAACAGCCAGGTCCCGCCCGAGTCAGGCGACATTTTCAGCGTGACCTCAGCTCAGTCCGCCAAGGGTGTACTAGTTTGGCGGTGGAGCGTTCACGCTATGGAGCGCAATTAAGGCGGTTGAAGTGCCGCTCGCCCTAAGCGCTGGTTTCCATGATGCGCAAAAGCCGATGCGCCCCCCGTTGCACGGGCTTCGATCGGTGGGGTTGGCACTCCAGACAAACCTTTTTCCGGGTACCTGGCAGGCGGTCTCTTCGCATTTGCGAGGTAATCGGGGAGTCATAGCTACCGCGAATGAGGTATCCCTTGCCCCTGTCGCGGCTGAAACCGGAGACAGTTTGGCTCGAAAGAGGGGCATCAATCGACCCATTCCGGGTCCTGGAACTGCAGCGAAGGTTACTCATCGAGCCGGAGTAGTTCTGAGCGTCTGAACTAACGCTCTTGCCCGTTGAAACGTCGTCACGGCAAAGAGAAAATCTCGTGCCGGCCCCAGTGGCGAGCTGCTGGTCCTGTGAGGCAGCTGACTACAGCGGCTTGCAGCGTTGCACTTGAGTGAATCGGGGCTGCCCGAGTTGGAGCATTCCGAGGTGTTACCTGCGAGTGAAATCAGAGGGTTGCATAAAGGAAGTGGTACGTTCCGCCCGATTGAACGACCGGGCGGTTCGCGCCGGACAACGTCAGCGCGACCTCAAGTCAGCAGCGATGCTTGGCTTGCAGTCGGTACGGCGGGCCAGTCACACCGAAGGTCGTAAGCGATCCGTAAGCGTGCGTGTTCGAAAGTTGCACGGTGAGTGGCTGGTGTCACCAAGCGCTTCCGACCGCCGGAGGCCTTGCCATTCGAATGGATGGTGCAGAGAGTCGATCAAACTTTATGATGAGTATTGGGTACCTACTGCGCTCGATCAGGCGTGATCCTTGCCTTTTTGTGAGAGTGCAGTGCAATATCACCCATTGGTTGTAGCCCGCGCAGGGTACTCAACATGTCAAAGCTGGAGTACGTTTTCGCGTAGGGAGGTTATCTAGGGCGGATTGGCGGGGTTCGAATGACGTATGCTACAAGCCTTTCATTGAGTGAGAATGAACACCGGCCGACGTCAGTCGCAGTCAAAAGCGACGATAAGGCGTATATCAAGGCGCTAGGCTTCGTGCCAAAGCGATATGCGGCGGAAACCGCTATCGTCAATCAGGGCGAGGACGGCGACCGCGTCTTCATAATCGAGTCTGGCTGGGGATGCATTTCTCATGATCTTGCCGGCGGACAGCGACAGATTTTGGACTTTGCCCTGAAGGGCGACATTGTCCGGCCACAGACGTACTCGGGCACTGCTCTTGAAACATTTGTGGCTCAAACCGACCTTGCGGTGTTAGAAGCCTCGACCAAGACACTTGCTCTTGGCGCAGCGAAGTCGCCCTACATAGCCTCCCTTTTTCTCGAAACTCTCGCGCGCCAGAGAGCGATTGTTACCCAACACCTAACCAATATAGGTCGACGCAGCGCCTTGGCGCGTACAGCGCACCTGCTGCTCGAACTGAGAGCGCGATTGGAGCGCGTCGGCGCTGTCAGCCGCGCTGGCTATGCATGCCCTCTCACCCAGTACGACCTCGCGGACGCGCTCGGGCTGACGCCCGTCCATGTCAATCGAATGCTGCGGGAATTGCGGGAACGCGGGTTTCTGGAGTTCCGCCAAGGTCATGTCCGCGTGCTGGATCGACTGGGCGTAACGAAATTTGCCGAGTTCGATGACAGGTATATCGATGGTTGACACTTACATTGGCGCACGACGCAAAGGCGGCGCGACACGCCTCAAAGTCGCACTGCCATCGGCGAGGCCGGCTGTCATTACGGACGGCGTCAACCCGCGCCTGACAAACAACGCGAGGTCCAGATTCCAGTCGGTGTGTTCTCAGGCTACCCTCCCTCCTAGACCAAATTACTAGGGCCAAAAGTGAAGGAGTAAAATTTTTTACGTTTTATTAACCTAAATTAGTGAAGGCGCATCTTTTCGGCGATAAACATTATTGACGGGATAGTGCTGTTCCATGGCGGGGCTTGGGAATCCCACAGTTATAGTGAAGGCGACGCGAACAGAACATCGCTCGTGGGAAATAGTATTTGCCTGAAGTCCATCTCGTACTGGTCACGAAACGTGGGTAAAAGTTTGGGGAGTAAGTTCATGGTTCCGACAATTCAACTGGATAGCAAATCACCCGGTGCACTGGAATTCGTATCGCGGACGACCGGGAATGGAATACATCTTCGTAGACACGGCTTAGCCGAATCCTGCCTGGCTCTGCTGGATGAGCGAGTGCTTGACCGACAATGTCTTGCGCAATGCCTGACCGCCTATGGCATCGGGAAGGAAATCCTGTCGTTCAGTTCGATCGAAGAGTGGCGGCATCAAGAGAATGCACTGACGACGTCGGCTATTCTGCTGAACGTGGGCAGCCGAAAGGTGACAGACGCAAGGACCGGCAGCGAAATCGCCGATCTCGTGAATGAGGCCCACCCGGTGCCAGTGCTGATTTTGGCCGATACCGACGATTTAGAGCAGATTCTGAAGGCGTTGAATTATGGCGCAAAAGCCTACATCCCGTCGTCGATCCGTTTCGAGATCTGTGTTGAAGCCGTAAATCTTGTCCTAGCCGGTGGCACGTTTGTCCCTGCAAGCAGCGTGCTTGCCCAGCACAAGGCAATCGACACAACCGTCGAAATGACAAGGCCCATGGCGAGTGTGTTCACGGAGCGGCAAGAAGAGGTCGTCCAGGCTCTCAGGCGTGGGAAGGCGAACAAGATAATCGCTCATGAGCTCAACCTCCGAGAGAGCACGGTCAAGGTTCACATCCGCAACATCATGAAGAAGCTGAAGGCGACGAACAGGACGGAGGTCGTCTACAAGCTCAACGAGATGTTTCCTGGCGTCCACGTGTTGAGCCGACCGAGCTAAACGGTTTTGTCGTCATGACAGTGGCACGGCTGCATGCTCGCAATGGGGCCCGTTGGTGGCGATCCTGCTCGACCGTTGCAGTTCGCCGCTCTTTTTGTTGCAGATATGGATTGAAGCCATGCTAGACCGGCCGATGGCGGCAATTGCTCACAAGTCATGGCTTGGGGCGGACGCCGCGCAGGACTTTATCAGCCTCGCTGACGTTGTTTCATTTGTTCGGCAGTACCTTTTCTCGATTCTGGCGTTCATCGTCGCCGGAATCGTTTGCGCCACGTTTTACTTTGCTACCTCGGATTCTATTTATGCCGCGCGAACCCAGATCCTGATCGAACCAAAGATACCCAGAGACCTTCAGCAGCAACCCGCCGAAGTGAATCTGTCGCTCGATACCGCTCAGGTCGAGAGCCAGCTCGCAGTTCTGCGCTCCCAGAAGATCGCGATGATGGTGATCGACGACCTTGGACTCATGGACAATCCAACGTTCAGGGATATGCACGGTCCGACCATCGGCGAGAGGTTTCACAGGGCTTGGATGAGTGTCGTTGAGGCCGGCGGGCTCGATACCAGCTATGCCGCGTTGACCAATTTCTTCCAACGAGTGCTGCCCGGGCCGGATCAAATCCAAACCAACAGTCCGCAGCTGGAATCCGAGCGTCGGCGTAGCGCGGTCGAGATTTTCAACGATGGCCTGGATGTCCAGCGTGTCGGTGTCTCGTATGCAATAGACATTTCGTTCCAGTCTCTGGACCCGGCATTGGCGGCACGCATCGCAAACGCCACAGCGGAGGCGTTCGTGCGTGAGCAAGTGCAAACGACAACAAAAGCGGCCGGCGAAGGCATCGCATGGTTGGAAAGGCGGATGCGGGAGGTCGGCGATCAGATGAACAGGGCGACTAGGGTCGTCCAGGAGTTTCGCGCAAAACACGACTACAGCATAGGTCAGGACGAGACGCCCATTGAGGGACAGGGTCTCGCGCCCAGCGAAGAACAACCAACACGCCAGACTACGCTAGAGCAGCTGGAAGTTACAGCCGACACCTATCGCAAGATGTATGAAAGCCTGCTCGGGGCGTATACGAACTCGGTCGACCAGCAGCTTTATCTGATCGCCAACGCTCGTGTCATTACATCCGCAACGAGCCCAAAGAAAGCAAGTCGGCCGCGCAAGACGCTGATCCTCGCCTTTGGCGCACTTGCCGGAATGGTGGCTGGCGTCGGGTTCGCCGTAGCGCGGCGCGGGCTCGATCGGAACGTGAGGACCCCGCATCAGATCCGCCGCGAACTGGGCCTGACCTGTATCGGAGAATTGCCGCCGGTCAGTTTCAGGCGCGGTGGTTTTGGCCGCCTTGACGAGGTGCTCAAGAATCCGGACTCTTCATTCAGCGGCAGCCTCAGGAGCGTCAAGGCGATCATGGGCTTGGCCGGGGCCACCCCTTCAAGACGTCGCATCGGAATCACATCTGTGTGCCCCGGTGATGGAAAGAGCACCGTTGTAAGCAATCTGGCGGCCCTGTGTGGAGTGTCGGGCACAACGACCCTCGTGATCAACGCCGACCATAGGTCGGCACTGGCCAACGAACGTCTCTTGTCCTCCGATCTCAACGTGATCGATGGAGATTCCGGCAGCCCCAAAGATATCGGCAAGCAAATCGAGTTTATTGAAAAGACATCGTTTTATTACTTGAAGAACGATGTGTCGAATTCGACGAATTTGCTTGTTCCCGATAATATGGAGAAATTACTGAGCGAAGTTGACGCTTACAGTGTCATCATTGTTGAGCTCCCATCGTTTAGTTCAGGCGCCGAAGGGCTTGCTGTCTGCCCGCTTCTTGATGGCGTGATTGTGGTGGCGCAGTGGGGCGTGACGCCGCTTGATCAACTGGAAGATCTGACGCAGACACTCAAAAACACCAATTCGTCCGTCCTTGGCGTGTTGATGACACGTGTTCGTTCTGTTTCGGCTCATCGTTACCGCCGGAAGCGCGCAGCTCAAGCACCGCGCTGACATCCTGTCTTCCTCGCGGCGGTGTCAGTCGAGCACGAGCCCAGCGGCAAGTCTCGACACCGCCCGTCAATTCGAACACCTGCCTGTCAAAGTGAATCTGCGCCCCTTGCAGGCGGCGCAGAGAACCGCGAGATGAACGATCAATTCCGATATTGTGCCAGTCATTGGACCGAGCAGCCATTCGTCCGTACCCAGCCTAGCATCATAGGGGGTAGCCCCCGCTGCCAATCATCCCCGATCTACCACCTTTTCCTTGCTTGCCGGAGATCATCCGTCGTCGACAAAATGCAAACGAAAAACAGCTGAAATCGGGCGCAAGCAGAGATGTCCAAGATGATCGAAAGCAATCTGCGACCGTGCGAAGACTTGGCCATTGACGACTGGACCATTCTGGTCGGAGCCAGGCCTGCGGCGACATTGCCTCTTCGGCGTGAAAGCGGCGCGGCCGCCACATCGAACACGCCAGACCTTTCGTCGCCTCAACTCAACGCAAGCCATGACAATGGCACCGTTTCGCTTGAGCCGGATATGCAAACGGCAAGCATTGAAGAAGATGCGCGGGGCGACCGGCGACAGCCTCTCGGCGGTTGGGCCAAGAGGTTGCTGGATCTGATGGTAGCCTCGACAGCGCTCATCCTGGCCAGTCCAATCCTGGTTCTGATCCCGCTACTGATCAAGGCCACCACAGGCGGTCCGGTGCTGTTCGTTCACCGCCGTATTGGATTCAACGGAAAGGCCTTCGACTGCTACAAGTTCCGCACCATGGTACCGAATGCCGAGGAGGTGCTCGAACGGCATCTGAGCTGCAATCCACAAGCCGCCCAGGAATGGGCAGCCAACCAGAAACTGAAGTGCGATCCGCGTATCCTGTTTCTCGGAAACATGCTTCGCAAATCGAGCCTGGATGAGTTGCCGCAGCTGTTCAACATCTTGCGTGGTGACATGAGTTGCGTCGGTCCGCGACCTGTCGTTGCCGACGAATTGCAACGCTATGGCGCCGCATCGCACGAATATTTGAAGACGCGGCCAGGTCTGACCGGCCTCTGGCAGATAAACGGGAGAAACATGACCGAGTATTCACATCGCGTTTTACTGGATATGCAGTACGTTCGGACATGGTCTCTGCGCCGCGATCTTTCGATCCTGATGCGGACAATACCGGCCATCATGAAGTTTGATCAGACCTCCTGAAATTGGCCATGTCAGGGGGAGGTGCAGCACAAATGGCCTCAACGGATTGTCGCCCACGCCGTTATCGCCCCGGGCGGTGCCGCAGCACGGCAATTGCAAGGCCGACCAAGTAGGCAATTTGGGTGACGACAACAAGGTAGAGTGTCGATCGGATGCTGGTTTGAACAGACAGGTGGAGAAAACTGCTCGTAACGATGCTGCCGACGATCACCACCAATGTCGCCACTATCAGCGCCGGCGCGCGCAGCGTAAGCCCTATTATCAGGGCAACACCTGCAAACGCGACAATGGCAAGCAGCACGGCGATCTCCTCCTCCCAGGGTCAATTTACGCTGCGCAAGGTCAACCCTGTCCCAAGGAAATCAGAGTCGCTCGTTTTTGTGAAGCCAACCATTTAGCTCAGCGGTTCCGGCGGCGCCGTCAGGGTCTGGATCATTGATGGTCGGAGTGTGAAATGCAGGTTTCGCTCGTTGGGGCACTGATTTGCACGGGACTCCTGGCCCTCGTCGTTTATATGCGCTGGTCGATGATCACTGCGCTGATTGCCTCTCTGGCTTTTGGAGCGACGGCAATCGGGACAATAACCTCGCTTGGCGGCTCATCGCCGCTCATCTTCACCGTCTTTAATATGCTGGTGATAGTGGCCGCGCTGGCTCGAAGGGGAATCTGGAGAGAAATAGGAGCGGTCTTCGTTCGTATAGGTGCAGCATGGATCGTCTGCGCGCTGATGATCTATGTCTGCATCGGAGCGCTGTTATTTCCGAGGCTCTTTGCAGGGCAGACAAGCGCCTTCGTCGCTTCCCGCACCGGCAAAGGCGTCTACGAAGCGGCCTTGGCGCCGGTATCGGCCAATATCTCTCAGGCGGGATACTTTATTCTGGGAGGGCTGACGTTCCTGGCGGCCTGTCTGCTGCTTCAGCGCAGCGGCACGTTAGCCGACATCAGGCGAGGCTTCTTCCTTTGGTTCAGCTTGCACGTGTTCATGGGCATTTTGGATTTGTTGGGCAAAGTGATCGGCGCCGGCGACATCCTCGCCCCGATTCGTACGGCCAACTACGCCATGCTGACGCAAGTTACGGAAGCTGGATTTTGGCGGATCGCGGGGGCGTTTTCAGAGGCATCGTCGTTCGGTGGGGCATCGCTGGCAGGGCTGGCGTTCACCTACACCTATTGGCGCAAGACCGGATCCAAATTTGCATTGGGGTTAGGAGCGGCCCTTTTTGTTCTCCTGCTGCTGTCGACATCGTCGACCGCCTATGTCGGTCTTGCAATCGTAAGCGTGCCCGTTGTCTTTTCCATCGTGAAGTCGCTCGCTTCAGGTCGGCTGAGGTGGGGGGAAGCACTGCTTATCGCGTTGCTACCGCCCTTGCTCCTCTCCGCGATGGCCGCCAGTCTGTTCTATCCGCATTTCTTAGATCCGGTCTTGCAGCTTGTCGACAACACGGTAATCAACAAAGTCACATCAGCCTCCGGCCAGGAGCGCAGCTACTGGAACTACAAAAGCCTGCAGTCTTTCTTCGATACAGGTGGACTGGGAGTCGGGTTGGGAAGCTCGCGGGCCTCGAGTTGGCCGATCGCGGTGCTTTCCCAGTTGGGGCTGTTCGGCACCGCGATGATGGCAGTTCTGTTGGCAATGCTGGTGCGGGGGATGCGGGGTAGCCGCGTCGGTCGCATCGATCCCGAGATCGACGCGATCGCGTCGAGTGTCCGCGCTTGCGCCTTATCGGCGCTCGTGGCCGGATCCCTGGCAAGTGGCGGCGCCGACCCGGGTATCGTGTTCTTGATTCCTCTCGCTGTCGTTCTTGTCAGCCGGCTCTTGCCAGTTGAAGACGACAGTGTTGCTGAGGCTCCCGTAAGGACGCTCCGGCATTCGCCCGATTCCAGCGAACACGTGATTCAATCGCAGGTCGGCACTGTTCCCGGCCGCGCCTAAAGCGATATAGGCTCAGAGCTTTCGGAAGTATCCATGAGCTCCGAAACCCATAGTGCTATCGAATCCACCATACAAAAGCGCAACCTTTTCGGGTTTATCGCTAAAGAACTCGTCGCAGGCCTTCTTTACCCCCGGATAGAGATCGACCGAGTCGAACAATCCAGGATCACTGTAGTCGTCTATCAGACATGCAGCACCCTTTGATAGGCGAGGATACACATGCTCCAAGCTGACCTTAACCGAGTCGTATAGGTCACCATCCAGATGCGCAAATGCAATTTTGTCCGGCAACTGTGTGGGAAGCGTATCTTCGAACCATCCCTGGTGAAGAATAGGCTGCCGAAGATTCAAACGCTTGAAGTTTGCCATGAGCGCATCCTTCGTAGTGGCCATGTCGCCCTTGTGAGCGTTGGCGTGGCCGTCTTCGGCACTGGCGTTCGGGAGACCTTCGAAGCTGTCATACAAGTGAAGGTTCCTGCTTGGATCGTAGTGCTGAAGTATGCGTTGGAATACCACGGCTGACTTGCCTTCGTGGCATCCCAATTCACAGAAGTCTCCCGGTACGTTGTAGAAAAGCGCTGCGCCTGCCAAGTGATACATGTCCATTCTCTGTTCAACACTGGTCATCCAGCCCGTGCGAACAGGTGGTGCGAGGACGAGATTTATTCCAAGTTTTCGGAGAACCTTGTTGGCAAAGCGAACCGTCTGAGACTTGGATGGCTTCTGTTGAATCCATTCATCGAACGTGTTGGTCAAGAAGACGTTCGGTAGTTCAGTTGCTTGCATAGCGAAGTCTCTTTTCCTATAAAAGAGCGCGATGGCGATAGAGCCATATAGTGCGTGTATTGGTCAAGGAAGTTGCCTGATCTACATCAAGCAGTCGCGCGCTTCTACCTAATCATTCTAGCAAAACCCGCCGCCGGGGGCTACGGAATGCCTACAGTATCGACGGCGGTTTCTGCCTTGAGTTCTATTCCCGGCGCCTCGTGCCGCTCGGTCGATGTCAGGTCCAGCGCGCCCGTTTCATCCGGAGCCAGTGGTATTTCAACCTTGATCGTGTCTCCGGGCTCTACGGCACTCGTTTCGTTAGCTTGGATTTGCACTGTCGCGCCATCCGCCGACGGTCGGAAAATCGTGTAGATCGGCGCAGCCAGATCCGCGTCGGCTCGGCGGGCAAGAAGGGTCGGGGCAGATACCGCCGACTCGTACAATAGCCGCCTTGCTGTTTCTGTCTTGCTTTCGAGAGCATCGAGCTCAGCTTGCGTTTGACGCAGGTCGATCGTTACCTCATTTTTCCGCCCGTCCTCGAGCTCGAGAATTGATATGTCTGTTTTACTGATTTCCTGACGCCCGCGCAGCAGACTGGTTTCCGCCGACAACCTCTCGCTCTGCGCCTGGGCAAGGGCCCGCTCTAGAGAAAATTCCCGCGGCGCCGCCGCAAGACCTTTGACCACCAACGCCGAAACCGCTGTCAACTCTTTCTGGATTGAGCCGATCTGCTTGTCGAGGAAAACGAGTTGCGCTTCCAGCGAGGCCAGTTCCTTCTGGAGGAACTCACGCAGACCATGGAGCGCCTTGATCTGAGTGTCCAATCCCTCGCTGCGCGCTTGGAAGATCAAGCGCTCCTGCTTCAAGAGCATAGCAAAGACGTCGTCCTGAATACGCGACGTCAACTGGGCCGGAAACTTAATGTCGCTGGCATGCGAGAGTTCCGCCTCGAGTCGTGCCTTGCGAGCGAGGAGACTGGCCTCGCTCAGTCTAAGCAGGCTCACATCCCCTTGGCCCTGGATCACTTCGCGCTCGAACCTGGCATCCCTGTCCTCTCGAGTCCGCAACCCGCCCGCGATGCTCAATGCCTGCAAGACGGTCAGTCCGGGCCGGTATGCGAATTCTCCCGACTGCGTCACCTTGCCGACAACATAGAACGGTCGGAACTGGACGATTTCCACCGCCGTATTCGGTTTTCGCGCAAGGCCGACACTTTTCATCAGCCTGTCGCCGATGGAGTTCGCAATCTCGCCGGTGGTGAGGCCGGCAGCCTTGATTTCACCGACCAGCGGCAGCGAAACGGAGCCGTTGGGACCGACCGTGTATTCGTCGTTGAGAGCATCCCAGCCAAATATCGTGTCGCGCGACGCACGCCACTCGTAGACCTTGACGCGCAGCTTGTCCTGCGGGCCGAGCACATAGTCTTTGGCGTTTGCAGCCGAAACACCCAACATGCAGGCCAAGGACATCCCCGCCGACACCACGACGTGGAGAAAGCGCCAAGCGCCACGATCGGACAGCTTGCCCAGGCACCGAACTCGGTGATTTGAACGAGCGCCGCTGTTGACGGAAAAGGGCAGTTCCTCGAACATCACTTACCTCTGCACTAGATCTTCAGAATATATTCGGGCTCCACCCGGCCCCTTGCGACATGTGAAAGGGCCAGGAGATTGCCGCGCAGTCGCCCTCGCCGGTCGACATAGGGTTCCGGCCAGAGGCTGCGCGCGAGATTGGCGAGCAGATTTTTGCCCATCAATCTAAGTGCGAACGTCGATGGAACGGTCCCTTTGCGGACGAGGTAGATCGGATTCGCCACCTGGGAATAGCCGAAGCGAATGCCGTTTACGCGACCGCTCTTGATGCCGAGATGAACCCCGCGGATCGACCGCAAACAGACAACCCGCCCTCTGGCTCTCAACTGACTGGTGAAATCAACGTCTTCCTGCCACCCATAGAGCACAAGCCGTTCGTCGAAGCGCAGGCCGCCGATGAATGCCGCCCTGATCGACATGTTGCATCCATAGGCGCTGAGTTGGTCCACCCCACGCGTTTCGGTCGCTGGGCCGGCTTCGCGAAGCGCCTGGATACCCTCGTCCCACGTGAGCCCTGCAGTGGTCGCACCGTCCTTCAGCACGTTTCCAGTCACCACTGCCCAGTCGGACTGCTGCTTGAACGCCTTCGATACGCCTTCGAGATAGTCGTCCGCAGGAATGAAATCGTCGTCGAAAAAGGTGATTATGTCGAAACGGTCGCCTGCGATATCGAGGGCGATGTTGCGTTGCGCCGGCAAGCCGGTTTTTCCGAATACGCGCGATACAGGAAACCGGCAAACTATGTTGTTGGGAGTATGATCGGCGTCAGGAGCCGAGACTATCACCGCGTCAGGGAGCAGGGTCTGTCGCTCAAGCTGTGCGAGAAGCCGAGCCACATGTTCCCTGCGACCAAACGTTGCGACGATAACAGCCACTTTCATCGACGATCAACTCTCCTCGCGGGCAATGGATGCAGATACGGCGCGCGACCACTGCTTGCGAAGTGAGCGCGCTATGATCCTAATCCGCCGGTCGCGCCGATGCAGCCTGCGCATAAGGTTAGCGTTGAGGCGTGCTTAGGCCCATCGAAGTAGGGGACGTACCTCGTTGGAGTACATCCGGCCTCGGGAGGGTGCGGCGCTTAACCCGATAGGCAACTTGTTTGGACGGGACGGACGACACACAGTCGCTAAGCATCCGGGCAACAAGAATTCCGGAAAAAGGTGCCAACATTCCGTGAGGGGCAAAGCATGCGCCATGTGCGACAGCCGAAAGCAACCACCATGGTGGGCCGTGATGCCAAACATTTGCGATCCATCAGCAAAACGCCATTTGCCGCGATAGACCGCAATGCCCGCATCGCCGTCGTGCATGATTGGTGCCCCAACTTTCGGGGAGGGGAGCAGGTCCTTGCTCGGATCTGCAAGACTTTTCCGAGAGCCGAGGTCTTTACCCTCTTTGATTTTCTCCCGAAGGAAATCAAGGAAGAGTATTTTCCAGGCGTAGTTTTCCACGTTTCCGGCATGAATCGACTTCCATTCGTGGAAAAGTACTACAGGTCACTTTTCTTTCTCTGTCCGTTTATGATCGAACAATTTGATGTCACAGGTTATGATGCGGTAATTTCCTCTTCGGCCGCATTCTCTCGAGGCGTTCTGACTCGCCCAGACCAACTACACCTGTGCTATGTGCACAGTCCGGTGCGGTATGCGTGGGACGAACAATTCTCCTATCTGCAGCAAGCCGGCTTGGGATTTGGACCGAAAGGTCTTGCGTTTCGTTACATGCTTCACAGGCTGCGGACCTGGGACACCCGAACGGCACATGGTCCTGACCTGATGCTGGCAAACTCGAATTATGTCCGCTCCCGAATCGAACGGATTTACGGCCGCGACGCGCGGGTAGTCCATCCGCCCGTCGCCATCGAGGATTTTAAACTCGTCGTCAACAAGGATGACTACTACGTCACCGCCGCGTTCCACGCCCCGTATAAGCGTACGGATCTGATAATCGAGGCGTTCAGCAAAACGCCGTCGCGTCGCCTGATTGTTGTAGGCGACGAAGTACAATCCAAGCATCTGCGATCGCTTGCCGGCTCCAACATAGTCTTCACCGGTTATCTGCCGCGGCATGAATACATCGAAAGAATCGCCAATGCTCGTGCGATGGTGTTCGCTGGATGCGAGGATTTCGGGATAGCGCTTGCCGAGGCCCAGGCGTGCGGCACGCCATTGATCGCCTTCGGCCGCGGAGGCGCGCGCGACATTGTCCGGCCGCTTGGCGAGAGCGCCCATCCGACAGGTGTGCTCTTCGACCGTCAGGCCATCGATTCCGTAGCTGAGGCCATTGATCTATTCGAGAAAAATGCGCTGTCCATTACGCCGCACGCCTGTCGCATGAACGCGACCCGGTTCTCCGAGGAAAGATTCGACCTGGCGATTCTCGACGCCCTCGGCCTGGCCCAGTCTGTCCAACTCGCTCGCGCAACCGAGTACAATGAACTCTTCGGAGCCGAGAGCTCGACGCGCGATATAACCGGTTCACTTATCGAGCCAATTCTACAATGAATTCATTTGACCTTCACATGGCAAGCAACAGCAAAGCGCTTCGACCGGCCGCGTGTCCGTGCTGCTCGGCCCCCGTCAGCCGGTCAATCTACCGGGTCGAATCCATCCCGGTGCATAGCTGCGTCCTGCTTAATTCGGCCCAAGCAGCCCACGCCTTTCCCCGCCGCGACCTTGACCTCGCATTCTGCGAAGCATGCGGGTTCATATTCAACAAGGCCTTTGACGAAACGGTCATGGGCTATTCGACCAATTTTGAGGAATCCCAGCATTTTTCCAGCACCTTCAACAATTTCGCGAAGGGACTTGCACGCGAGATTGCACAAAAATGTGCGATAGCCGGCAAGCACGTGTTGGAGATCGGCTGCGGCAAGGGTGAATTTCTCCGCGAACTTTGCATATCGGGTGGCGCCACCGGGCTCGGCATCGATCCAGCTTATCGAGCCGACAAAGGCCGTAATGACGAGTACGGCGACGTCAAGATCATCGTCGATTTTTTCGGACCAGACTACCAGCATCTCCAGGCGGATACGGTCCTCTGTCGCCACACGCTCGAGCACCTAAGCTCGGTGTCGAGTTTCGTGCGGCTGATCCGCAAGATGATCGGCAAAAGGACCCAGGATTGGGCCGTCTTCGAAACGCCCGATGCAAAACGTGTGCTCGTAGAGAGCGCGTTCTGGGACATTTACTACGAGCATTGCTCCTATTTCAGTCCTGGCGCGCACGCACGCCTGTTTCGCCAGGAAGGTTTCGACGTTACCGATCTGGAACTCGTCTATGACAACCAGTACATCGTTCAGTACGCCCGGCCGTCGGCAGGCCGGACGACACCGAGACTACCGCTCGAGCACGATCTGGAAGTGATGCACCGTTTGGCGGAAACCTTTCCCGCTCGCGTGCGAGCCGTTCAGAATTCCTGGCAGGAGCGCATTCGCGCCGCGCACGCCGCCGGCCGGCGGGTCGTCCTGTGGGGCGGCGGCTCCAAGGCAGTGTCGTTCCTGACGACCTTGCAGCTTGGAGACGAAGTCTGGGCAGCAGTCGACATCAACCCTTACAAGCAAGGCAAGTTTACGCCCGGAACCGGTCACCCGGTCATTGCGCCTAGCGACCTGTTGGACACTCCGCCTGACTTGGTCATCGTGATGAACCCGATATACCTGAATGAAGTGGCGCAATCCTTGAAAGCGCTGGACCTGCGACCCGAAATCGTCGCGGTCTGATCGCACTTTCGTTAAAGAAGAACCCGGAAAATGGAACATTCCAAGTCGCCGCAAGTGTCCCTTGGTATGCCGGTTTACAACGGCGAGAATTTCGTCGCCGAGGCGATCCAGTCGATCCTTGAGCAGGACTTCGATGATTTCGAGCTTGTCATCACCGACAATGCTTCGACAGATAGAACAGCCGATATATGTTTGGAATACGCGCGGCGGGACAAGCGCGTCCGCTATGTCCGAAACGCACGCAATTTAGGGGCCGCGGCCAATTTCAATCGAGCTTTCGAATTGAGCTCGGGCGAATATTTCAAATGGTGCGCGCACGATGACCTCTTGAGCAGTGGTTTCTTGACGGATTGCGTGCGTGCGCTTGACGCGAATGCCCGCCACGTCATTGCCTACCCGCGACTGCTGGGAATCGACGAGACCGGGCAGCTGACTTCCTATGTCGAAAGGGTGCTGCCGGACATGCAAGGATCGTCGCCCGCGTCCCGCTTCCGGTTGATGGTTGCTGCGCACGGATGGGATGCGGCGATGTTCGGCCTTTGGCGTCGGGATTCCTTAGTCAAAACGACATTGCACGAGCCCTACTACGGCTCCGACTGTGCGCTTCTGGCCGAGATGGCTCTTCTCGGGACGTTTGTTCACGCGCCCAACGCGATACTATACAGCCGCGACCATCCGACGCGCTCGGTGCGGTTGCCGAGCTCCGAACGATTGGCTTGGCAAAATCCTGGCGGCTCTAATGCGAATGCGTTTGAATTATCGAGGCGGCTAAAACACCTCGTCGCGATTGCCTATCGGCACAGGCGCACAGCACCGATGGGTATGACACTGTTTCATCTGGTTGCATGGATCTTGGATCCGCTGCTCATCGCGAGATTTTGCCTGGAACTTGTGGGCGTTGTTTCTCCGAAGCTTCGTACCAAGCTCCGCGGCGCTGGGCTGGGAGCGCTGAAACGCATTCACGCCGTCTCAAACCGATCTCCTGGCTAGAACGAGTGATCTGGTGCGGCGCCCGCCGGGAGGCTTTGCATGAACCTTCGCCAAGTCACGCCCGCGGCCGCAGCAGTGTCAGCCTTTCGAAAATTGCCGGAGGGCTCGGGCAAGAGAAATCTGGTGATCGTCCGGGCAGGGCGTAGCTCTTTGCATGCCGGCTGGACTGAGGGGACGGGCGAAGCCGACTTCGATCTTCTCGTGGCTGCCTACGAGCCTGGCGTCTCCCATGGACAGAACGATTTCAGTGTATTTCTGCCGGGGCGCAAGATCGCCGGGTATCATGCCTTGTTTCAATGCTACCCTGAAATTGTGACGCGGTATGATCTCATTGCATTGATCGACGATGACATCGAGGTGACGAAGCTGGACTTGAATCGCCTGTTCGCAATCGGCCGCCAATATAAACTTGATCTGTTTCAGCCAGCGCTGTCTTGGGATAGCTATTTCTCCTACGCAGCGACACTTGTCAGCGGCAAGCGATACTTGTTGCGATATACCAACACGGTCGAGATGATGTGTCCGGTGTTCAGCGCCAGGTGCCTGCAAACGGCGTTGAAATTATTCGGGCTTGGCTACGAGACGGGAATAGACCTTCTTTGGACCCGCCTGACTGACATGCCTTGGTTGCGTTACGCCATAGTTGACGATGTCGTTGTAAGACACACGCGGCCAGTCGGGACAACAAAGTCGCTTCAAGGTTTCGCCGCCAACGAGCGTTACGACGTACAGGTTGATGCCGTGCTGAAGAGGTTCGGCGCTGCGTTTCGCGGGTTCGTAACCTATGCAGCGGTTGACCGGCGCGGGCAGCTCATCCGGTCTCGCTTTCTGATCGGCCTTAACTCGCTGTCCCTTTGGCGGGCGCTGTCCAAGACGCCACTTAAATGGGCGCAGTTTATGCGCCGCTCAACCGACTATACGCGACACTGCTGGCTGAGGCCGGTCAACCTGCAACGGATCGACGTCGATGGAGTGGTAAAGTCAGGCCGTCAACCGCAAAAGGTGGGTCGCCGAATGCCACCGCCTGGATCTATCGAGCGTCCGTCCACCCGCTCATCCGGAAAATCGCAAGGTACTGGTTTCACGTCGTCTTAGATTGTGAGTCTGACTCTAAGGCATCTGGCCTTTGGACTTTCCGGGTAGTCCCCATCACAGCTTCCTCGGTAATGGCGCGCGGCTGCATGGGAGGCGGTGCCACAAACAGCCTGGCGAGGCGTTGGTAGATGCCGAGGTCACCAGCGAATGGACGCTCCAGCAGATGATAGGTTGCGAAACCCACGGCTACCGCCGCCGCCATGGTGGCGGGCGCGAGCAGGGCGCGAGCAGCGTCGTTCAACTCCAACCGATTGGCAACGGCGATGACCGCCGCGATAAAGAAATAGTGTGACAGATATATCGAATAACTTGCGTCACCCGCACGTTGCATCAGTGGAGAGTCGATCCTTGTCCCTGATTGCTCCAGCCCGACCACTCCCGCCACAATCAAGCCGGATGCGATGCCGAACCTCAGGAAGGTATCGGTCGGTGGCGAGACGGGGACGTCGCCGAAACCGATGACTTCCCCTCCAAAAGCGAGCCAAGAGACCCCGGCGGCGAGGCATAGCCACCACCTCATGGGATTTCTGGCGGTGCGCGCCGAATCGTGGAAGTAGCTCGCCGCCAGCACTCCCAATACGAAATCCATCAGGATTGGCCTCGTATAGAAAAAAGCCGCGACCCCATAATCGGAAAGACCTCCAATGCTGTTTCCGATACCGGCAAGAGAGACGATAACAGCGGTGATCGCCATGAGCCTGGCGCGTTTGGGCAACAACAACGCGACTGCAAAAATGCTGTAAAAAAACATTTCGTAGTTCAAAGTCCAACCAAGGTAGTAAATTGGGTAAAGGCTATCTGGCGTTTTCTCAAACGGAATAAAAACTAGAGATTTTGCGATTTGAGAAACTTCTATTTGAGTGCTGTTTAAAACATCAGGCATGGTCGCGCTCAAAATCACTATAAGAATTGTGAAAAACGCGTACAGAGGGGCCACCCTAAGGATACGCTTCCTGTAGAATTGAATGGGCCGTATGTTTTTATTTTGTGTCGTGCGGACCATGATGAATCCACTTATGACGAAAAATAGGTCCACACCTCCGTATCCAAAACTCCTCAGCCAATGCGGAAGGACGTCGGTCACTATCAGTTCCTGGGTATGAACCCAGACCACCAAAGTCGCGGCGATCGCCCGCATGACCTGAACATTGAAAACCATACCGGAAGGATTCCCGACTTCAACGTGGGCTTGGGCTCCGCATTTTCCTCTCGTCGCTGCCTACAAGGCGGGCGCTCCGGTCAACCTCGACCGGATCGACATCGGTGGGATCACAGACGCAAAGCGCAAGCCGCAGATCGCCGAATTATGCCACAATGATCTCCGCTGAGAGACCGAGCTTGCAGGCGGCCTGGGCAACTTCGTCTCGATAGAGCGGATTCATCACGACGATAGACTGCAGGGGCTTGCCGCGCAGGCTCTCGGGACCAACCACCGGTGTCCCGGTGCCAGGAGCAAAGCGCCCCTGCTTGTGCGGGTTGACGTCGACCAGCGCCCCAATCCGCGCCCCTTCAGGAACGATGTTGACGAATGTAATGCCCTTCGATCCCGCACCCCAGACAACGGTCCGCTCCGGATCCCTGTTTGACAAGTAATCGCGCCACCAGGCGACCTTGTCGCGATAGGTTCGGTCGAATCGGTTGACGAGCGCATCGATCTTTTCAGATTTTGAATACGGGGCCATCATCCGGGGCTCGCTAGGCTTTGCTTCGATGAAGAGGTACTGGTCACCGAACGACGCGCCCTGGTCAAGCACCTCGAATCCTGCTGTCTCCATCGCCACCCGCAGTGAGTGCGGCGTGAAGTAGGATACATGCTCGTAGATCAGATCCCAGATCCCCATGTCGCGCAATGTATAGAGGGCATTAGGCACCTCGATGTAAAATACGGTGCTCGGCTCAACGCCTGGATGGGAGCGAAGCCCCTGCAGGAAGGCGATCGGGCTGGCTATGTGCTCCAGGACGTGACGGCAGGAGACGAAGTCAGGCTTGACGTCCGGATAGGCATCGCTGAACCAGTCATTGATGAACTCGACGCCGGCGACGTCGTCGCCCCGATTGTCTTCGAAGCTCCTGTCGAAACCAATGCCTCTGGCGCCGCTGGTTGAGCAAAGTCGCTTGAGGAAATCACCCTTGCCGCAACCGATGTCCAAGGCCAGTTTTCCATCGAGTGCGTAAGCTGCGGATAGGCGATCAGCGAGATCCTCGACGAAGGCCACGAAGCGCGGCGAGAAATGCAGGGAGTTCTCGTAATTCTGCGTATAGCCGATCCGACCGTCTTCAAACGCCGCGTTGAAGAAATGTTCACAATTGCGGCAAAACGCGAGAACGAATTGGCCAGTCGGTGCAGCAACGGCCGAGTTTGCGTCAGGGTGCAGGGAATTGCACGAAAATGGAATGGCGTCGAATGATACCGAGTGCAGCAGATTCCTCTGCCGACAGACAGGACAATCGCCGCGAAGACGCATCGAATTCGTCGCCGGTTCATGCGCCTCGGCGCAGGCAGCGCTTTGGACTTGCACGGTCACACGATCCGCGGGTTCGGCACGGGAACGATGAATTTTCCGCCCCTGGCTCGATATTCAGCCTGTTGTTCCATGATCTCATCGAGGAAATTCCAGGCAAGCACGAGAACGTAGTCAGGTTGGGCCTCCAACAGAGCTTCCGTAGAGCGGATCGGAATTTTCTGACCGGGCATGTGCTTGCCCTGCTTGTGGGTGTTGCGGTCTACGACGAAGTCGACGAGATCGCGTCCGATGCCGACCGTATTGATCAAGGTAGCGCCTTTGGCCGCTGCTCCATAGGCAGCAATTGAGGCGCCGCTGGCTTTCAGCCGGTGTAGCAATGTGGAGAGCTCGACTTTCAATTTGTCGACCGTCGCGGAAAAATCGAGATAGTAATCGATGGCGTCAATCCCTCGTGCTCTTTCATGAGCGATCTGGTTGGTGACGCTCGCTCCGACATGTTCCCGCAATTCGACATACAGGCGAAGTGAACCGCCATGAATCGACAAGTGTTTTACCTCGTTGAGATAAAGGCCATGCCGTCGAAACAGCTTGTCCAATGCCGTCACTGAGAAATAGCAGAGGTGCTCGTGGTAGATCGTGTCGAATTCGCAATGGTCGATCATTGGTTCGACATATGGCGCCTCGATCACCGCAACGCCGTCGTCCTTGAGCAACCGCGCAATGCCTGCAACAAAACCATTGGTGTCGGCCACGTGGGCGAGAACGTTGTTTGCGTGAATGACGTCGGCCCGCATCTTCTGTTGGCGAAGCTTCTCCGCCAGTTCACGGGAAAAAAAGGCCAGGCGTGTCGGCACGCCTATTTTGTCCGCAGCGGCGGCAGGTCCTTCGGCGGGGTCGATGCCGAGTACTGGTATGCCCGCCTCGACATAGTTCTTCAGGAGATAGCCGTCGTTACTCGCCAGCTCGACCACAAAGCTGTTGGCATCCAAGTTACGACGCTCGATCAAGTCACGCGCATTGTCTCGGGAATGCCTCAGCAGCGCTTGCGAGAACGAGGAGTAGTACGGATAGGCATCGGCAAACAGAATCCTGGGGTTCACCGTTTCCGTGATCTGTACCAAACTGCAATCACAACAGAAGGCCACGTTGAGTGGGAAGGCCGGCTCTTCCTGGTCATCGTCGACGCTCACGGGAAGCCGATCGGCAAGTGGCGTCGTGCCGAGCTTCAGGAACGTGTCGATATGACTCCCGCCGCAGGAGCGGCAAACCTGCTCGGTTACAGAGGCTGCACCAGCAATCATCATGGCCATGGCTCCCGGCTGTGTTTGCTCAAACCGCTACCGCAAACTGCGGCATGCGGCGCAGATCGGTATCCAGTTCGCCATCTTGGATCAGCTTCTGCACATGGGCGATGCGCTTGAATCGCTCGCCCTCGAAATCCCCAAGTGCAAGGCCTGCTGCGCGAAATGTGTAATAGAGCTGTTCGATACCGCGCCGCGCCGTCCATTGCGGCTTAAAACCGTGCAGGCGGCGACCAATATAGGTGCAGTCGACGCGATAGCACCGCTTGTCTGGCCCGGCGTCGGGCGCGAACTTCACGCGGCTGTCGGGAACGATCGTTTGCACTAACTCCGCGATCTCCCGAATCTGATAGTTTTCCGTGGTCAAGCCGACATTGAATGCCTCGTTGTGGACCAGCTCTCGCTCGGCTTCGAGTACCGCAATATAGGCCAGCGAAATGTCCTCAACATGGACGATCGGACGCCATGGCGAGCCGTCGCTCTTGAGATAGACCAGGCCGGTCGTGTAGGCCCAGGCGGTCAGGTTGTTGACCACGAGATCGAAGCGGATGCGAGGCGACAGGCCGTAGGCAGTGGAAGCACGCAGGAATGTCGGGCTGAACGATTGATCCGCCATCGGCGCGACCGCTCGCTCCACATTGGCCTTTGAGGCGCCGTAAGGCGTCACCGGGTTGAAGGGAGCATCTTCAGTTAGAAAGCTGTCGCCTGCCGCGCCGTAATTGCTGCAAGAGGAGGCATATAGGAACCGCTGGACACCGGCGGCCTTGGCGAGCTGCGCAAGCCTTACCGAAGCGCCGCAGTTGATCTCTTCGGTAAGGAGGGGTCGGTAGTCCCCCAACGGATCGTTTGAAAGTCCTGCGAGATGGATGATCGCGTCGAAGCCGGCGACGTCGTCGATTTCGATGTCACGGATGTCTTTCTCGATCGTCGGCACTTCGGCCAACGTCCCTACGAAAGTGCATGACCGGAAGATGTCGCTGTCTAGTCCCGTGACGTGATGGCCGCGTTCAAGCAGCATCGGAGTCAGGACGGAACCGATGTAGCCGAGGTGGCCTGTAACCAGAACTTTCATCGATCAATTCCCATGTTTTCCAGGGCGCCTGCCCGCTGTCCCACAATTTCTGAAGGAGATGCTTTTCCCGGATTGTGTCCATGCATTGCCAGAAGGATTCGTGGCGATACGCCATCAGTTGGCCGTCGGTCGCGAGCCGTTGCATTGGCGCGTGTTCGAACATGACATCGTCGCCATCGATATAGTCCTTTACGCCCGGCTCGAGCACGAAGAAGGCGCCATTGATCCAACCCTCTGAGGCCTGCGGCTTTTCCGTGAAGTCGACAACGCGATGGCCGTCGAATTCGATGTGCCCGTAGCGTGCTGGCGGACGCACCGCTGTCATCGTTGCAAGCTTGCCATGCGACTTGTGAAAAGCGATCAGGTCATCAAGGTTGACGTCCGAAACGCCGTCGCCCCAGGTGAGCATAAACGTCTCGTCGCCCATCCAGTCGATCAGGCGTTTTATGCGGCCGCCCGTCAGGGTATTCAGCCCCGTCTCCACAAGATCGACGGACCAATCAGGCAGCGAGTTCGAGTGGCGCTTGACGCTTCCCGATGCGGCATTGACAGTCAAGCTGCCATCGAATGCGACATAGTCGCTGAACCAGCGTTTGATGTATTCGCCCTTGTATCCCAGCGCGACGGCGAATTCGCGGTGTCCATAGGCATAGTAATGCATCATAATATGCCAAAGGATCGGCTTTGCTCCGATTTCGACCATCGGTTTCGGCCGGATTTCGGTTTCTTCCGCCAGCCGCGTTCCCAGTCCGCCAGCAAGAATTCCTACCTTCATTGTTTTCTCACCCCAATCGCCTACAGTGTTTTGCTACCATGCGCAGGTCGGGTTGAACCACACCGAAGAAGGGATGATCGGAACCATCGATGCATGACGTCAGGCATACGATTGGCGCTATGCTCGATACAGCGATGCGTAAGCGGTCTCATCCATTCGACGTAGCAGACTGGCAGGCGTCGGCTGTCATCATTGCACCCCATCCCGATGATGAGACGTTGGGATGTGGAGGGGTCGCCAGCAAGAAGTTCAGCTCGGGCGCCGATATCCGGTTTATTTTCGTTACCGATGGTTCGGCATCCCATTCAAATCGGCTTGATATGGAGGCCCAGCGGATCACCGGTGAGGACGAAGCGATCGAGGCGGTTTGCCGGTTGGGCGGATCTGCCGATCGGAGTGGGGAAAAGGGGCAGGCCGACCACGCAAAGGCCTGTTGGTGCGCAATCCCGGCGACTTCAGGTCAAACTGGGAGCAGCAGGAAATCACCTCGCGTGGCTCCCTCAACAGTCTTTCGGTGGCCGATATGAATGACGATGGCCGGCCGGACCTCATCATGGCAATCTGGACGGGCGGTTCGTCGAGCAACTGGTCGGCGAAGGTTTGGAGAACCATCTCGGCGCCCGCGCGGTCGACGGCGACGGCGATCGCGAGTTCGTTTCAATTGGGTAGGATGCTCCCAAGGATATCCATGTCTGGCGCAACGATCCCACCGTTCCATTGGACCGAAAGGCCGGCAGATACCCAGAATGAGACAATCGGAGTAGCGATCAGCCGGAGGAAGTAGGAGGCGGCCAACCGTTGTCGGGCTCGATCCCGGGTGCACAATCTGTCACCTTCGCGGCGAGCGGCACGGCTGGCCCGCGTCCCGAGGCGTCGCAGATTGGGGAAGAGCGCGTGAGATTGACGGCAAAGTTCCTCGGCGTGTTCTGCGACGCGCGCGTCATAGCCAAGGGAGAGGCTGCCGGTCTCAAGCTCGTGGCGCAGAGCGCCGACCCGAACTTTGTTCGCGGCACGTACGAGCCGCCCATCCAACAGGCGATCGCGGCAAACCTGGCGCCCGGCGACGCCTTTTTCGACATCGGCGCGAATATCGGATTCTTCTGTCTCATCGCCGCGCGCCGCGTAGGGCCGCGTGGCCAAGTCTATGCGTTCGAACCTGTCCCCCGCAACGCCGCCGCTGTCGCAGAAAGTGCGCGGCTCAGTGGGTTCGACACGATACGGGTGTTCGCCGAAGCCGCGGGCGCGACAACCGGTCGTGGCCAGCTTCTGCTCGCCCATCACATCGGCGGCGCCACACTTGCCTCGGCGGGAGCACCGCCGGACATGAATGGCCGGCTGGAAGTCAGCATAGTCACTATTGACGATGCCATCGCCCACCGAGGCCTCAGGCCGCCCTCGCTGGTCAAGATCGACGTGGAAGGCGCCGAAATCGACGTCCTGGGCGGTATGACGGAAACGCTGCGGAGGCACCGTCCGAAGGTGATTTATGAGGTCGACGATGCAACACGCGAGGGGCTCGACCGCAAGGCCCGAAAGATCGCGGAACTCCTGACTGCTGCAGGCTACGCATTGAAACCGCTGCCAGCCTCCTATGGCAATGGAGGATGGCGGGTCGAACACGTCCTGGCGCAGCCGGTGGGCGCCTAAGAACTATATTTGCGGCGCTATGGAAGGGAATCTCATGCAAGGACAGCAAGCGTGATCAAGCGGGAAAGGCGAGGCGGTGCGCGACTTCTGCCCGGGGCTGCGACACGTCATCGATGCCTTGAAGAACCTCGTACGATTCTCGCGCAGTCCATGACGAGGTGAGGAGGGTCTTAGTTGTTGCACCGTCATGACTGGGCAGAAACTGCTGAAGAGGCTGGGTCCGGCGTTGCCCGGCCGGAGGTCCTTGTCGCAGACAATTTTCAAGATGAACGCGCCCGCGGTGCGGTAATTGGCACCTTGGCAGTTAAGGGAGGTGTCAGGCGAGGACGCGACATCGAACGTCAGATCGCGATCGATCACGGCGCACTTCGTTTCCAGCCGCTGGTCAGGCCAGGCTGGGGCCGGCAAGGGATCTCCTATGGTCCCTTTCAGCGAGAGGCTGGTCTGGTGCTATTGGTCTCGATCACCAACGGCCACAACACATCGCAGGGATCGCCATTGCCTGAAGACCTCGCCAGGCGAGTCTACCGTTGGCTGCGAGGACCCGGCATTGACCCATGGCCCGGCCGTCTGGTTTCCCTGATGCGTGCGCCACGAAAGAGGCTCACCCTTCGCCGTTTTTGGTGGTGGACGCTTAGCACCTCCAGGACCTACCGGGGATCGAACATCGACGAGAACCTGGCTGTCGGTTGGTTCCCCAGTGAGGCGCCGATTAATCCCGTGGAAGAGGGCTGCGGCTTTGTCGTGCATGCCGCCGAAGGCGAAAACGGCGAGTTGTGGGCTCGTGTAGGAAAGCAATGCCTGAGTGCGTTTCGGCGCCTGAAGAACGTTCATGTCTATTATGTCGTGGCGTTGCGAGAGCAGGGCGCTATCTATTATGCGGCCGCCGACCAAAAAGCTCACGGTCTTGCCGCTTTTCCGATGATGCGTCCGATCGCGATCGATGCTTTCAACAAGGACGAAAAGCTGTTTGCGGGTGTTCATCAGTCGGCACTTGGCCAGATCGGGTTTCGGGTCGACACACGGGTCCAAGCGGTTCAAGTCGGGCGGATACCTGAATTTTCGACACTGTTTGGAACCGCCCACGTTGCCGATGCACTCGTTGAAGGCTGGCCGGGGCAAATCGCTGCAATCGGGGGGCGGTGGCATTTTTCGCAGGACGCTGGCGGTAACCTATCCGTCGTCGATCCTGGTCGCCCTTCAGGATTGATCCACGGACTGCTGGAAATTGGCGCCGTCTCGGATGTGTGTGGTCTCGTCTTTCGGTTTCGGGACAAGGACAATTTCTGGGTGATGAAACTGTCGACGCTCGGATGGACCTTGGTGCGCAAGCAATCGGGCAAAGAGATTGCGATCGCGACCGGTACGGAACACGCTTTGCGCGAGTGTACTATCCATTCGGTCCAGATTCTTGACTGGAACGGTCAGGTGAGCTGCTTTCTAGACGGGATTCGCCTTTTCGAAGCGTCTGTCGAGGCCGATTCGGTCGAGAACGCTACCGGAGTAGGTATATGGAAAAGCTTCGACAGCGAGCCGCGCTGGCATAATTTCGAGGCTCATCCTTGCGAAGTTCCCATCCCATTAATGGCGCCTCTGGGGGCACCTTGGAACCAACTCGGAGCAAGCCTGTCCTACGCCGACGGCTTTACCGGTACTGCCGGCGAACTGGATCGCCGCATGTCGGAGCTGGGCGGCGGGCAATGGGCCAGAACACTGGGCACCGGGGTCATCGACGTCGACGGGCTGGGCAGCGCTCGTGTGCGCGCGAGCGTAGACAGACCGAACCCCGGTCGAACATTCTATTCGCTGCCATGGGACCTACCGGGATTCGCCGATCTCGAGGTCACAATCGAGCCTCCCGGGGAGCGCCGAGGACAAGATCAGCGCGGCCGGGCAGGACTGCTTTTCTGGCAAGACAGCGACAACTACGTTTGTGTCACGACTTGGCTCGACGACGTCTACCAGGGTGCCTCGATTTCGGTGTTCATCAAGCGGCTCGGCTTTGAGGAACTTTATGACGCGGTTTGGACCAATGTGGCGGACAAGGTCGTTTGGGGAAAACGTTTTCGCATGCGCGTTGCATTCGACGGAAATCGGTTTGCAATCTTGATCGACGACGAACTGGTGATGCAGCGAAGCCTCACCGACATCTATCCCGATGATGCCGCCTTTCAAATTTTGCGGGTCGGACTCGCCGTCAACTGGGAGTGGGGAGATGACACGGGCTCGGTGTTCACGTCGTTCAAGGCCCGGCGCTGAGCGAAAGGGCGGTTTCGCTTTCCAAGCCGTAAACGGTTGGATGACGATGGCCTTATCGTACAAGTCCCGGGTCGACCGGGCTATTTTTTCCCCCGAATAGAGATCGGCGACCCGCGCGGCTCCCTGGCGTCCCAGTTTCGCCGCCCGCCTGGATCTCCAAGATGGCCGATGATTTGGGCTGCAAGCGCTTTCGGGTCATTCTTCTCAACCACAATGGCGGTTTCGACTGCGGCCTTCGTGAGTTGCATCCACACGAGGCTCCACACGCAAGAACCTGCGATAGCCATGCCTACGCCCCACGCGCCGCCGACTTCCGAGCCTGTAAGCGTGCAACGGCAAACAGTCGAAAATTCAGTTGCCGCTTGAGGACTGCCGCCGGTACGACACCAAACGCCTAGATCACAACGATGGCGCTGGTCCATTTTACGAGCGCCTCCAAACACGGTTGGTCGAACGCGGCCGCGATGGCACCGGCGGATATCCAGATAAGTGCAGTGATCGCAACGCCTGTCGCCGCAAGGAGGCGGAAAGCCGAACCAAGGTGGATGGGATCGATTTCCTCCCGCTGGATATTGGCGTCAGGTAGACCCCTCGTTACCGGAGCAGCCAGAATCTTGCGCACCACCATGGCGAGCGCCGCAAGCCCGAACGCCTCGGGGCCAAGGTGCCGCGCCAGCACCACAAATACGCCGAACATAGCGATCTGTCGCTCCAGGTCTCGACAGCGGCCCAAACAGCGCCAGTGACGACCTGTCGGCCGAAAACGTTCATTGAACCCGCTGCTGAGGCTCGTTGGGAAACAGAACCGTGTGTCTCGAGCGAAACTCATACGAATGGATCAATTCCGCCACGATCTGTTCTCCACTTAACTCGCCGCTGTCCAGTTTCGATACGTAAGCAGAAAGCCCCTGGCCGTCAGGCTCCCGTCCCAGCAATGTCCGATAGAGAAGGGCTACAAATTGCGCATTTCCAAGCCCAACTGGCTGATTGTCAGTCCTGAATTCGACCGAAAGCAACATCTTCGTCAGTGTCGGAAAGATAGATGGATCCTTCTTCATCGCGACGACCTCGCGCCACTGCTCGGTCGGAGACGGCATGCGACGCAAGATTAGGCAGTAAGCATATGCAATCTGGTTGGCATGGTTGAAGGCAGACTTGTCGAACGCATCAAGCGAACAGGGGTGAAATGCACCGGCATCGGCAATGGGGGGTACCGACGTCTGGGCCGCAGGCGGCAAGCTCTTCGTCGAGACCGTCGGCGAACTCGAGCCGGCATCGCCGTCCGCAATGACTTTCTTTACGGCATCATATGCCAGCTTTTGCCCGCTCGGCGCCCATAGCCCGTTGTCACGCTTCTTCAGGCGGACGAGGCCCATAAAGGCCTCGTAGCTTGGCGCCCAGTACGTCTCGTCGAGCAGTTCGTAGATATGGGCAGCTTCCAATCCATATAGAGATTGATATCTGCGCAGGAGCGTCATGATCTGGACCAGACCTTCGGCCTGCTGCTTTTCCCCTCGTTGGCTGCCGCCACTGTAGTTGAACTCTGTCAGCCAGATGGGTTGGCCGAACGTCGCCAGGAATTTGAATGCTTCCTCCGGGTCACCCTCGTAAAGGTGCCAGACCGATATATCCCATTTGATACCGTCCTGCAGCATGCGGATGAACGCTGCGCGGTGACCCCAGCCGGCCGTTCCCATTGCTTTTCTTATGGTCGGATCCACTGCGACGGTTGCATCCGATAGACCGCGCAACACTGCGCTTACTTTCGCCCAGCGCGGACTGAAATAGTCGGACGTCTCGGTGCCCCCGGCAGGGCCCCAGGAGCAGTTGTATTGTATTCCGCTGTCCTGCATCTCGCAGGGCATCAAGATAGCGTAGTTCTCCATCTCGTTGCCAAGCTCCCAAACGCGGATGTCGTCCTTGAAGCGGGATACGAGTGTCGACGCGAGATCGTAGGCCTGCGCATAGAGGTCATCGACGGATTCATTGTCGAGGTCTAGTTCGGGCGTGATTACCGGTAGGATCTGGACTCCGCGCTCCTTGCCCGCTTTGACCAGTTCGGCAAGTTTGGTGGCGCTGTCGGCGCTGGAAATGTTGACGCGATACGACTTCATGCCGAGGTCGCGGATATAGTCGAGTTGCTGTTCGATCGATATCCCAGGATAGGCGTTGAAGGGATGGCCGTTCACCCCCCATAGCAGATCCGCTGCGCACGAAGCCGTCATGCCCAGCAGGCATGCCAGGGTTGTCCAAAGACGTCTGGTCGCGGCGACGGCCCGTCCAATGGAACCTGGTTGCGATGGATTGGTCGGCCGCTGCATCAGCGCGAACTTGCTTGTCTTGCGCCAGACATTTTCGGCATCACTCCATTCGCTGAACTCTGCCTGACATCCATCCGAGCACGACGATTGAGACCTGCCGCACTGCCCAACGCAGTCTACCACTGCCGCGCCACGCCGAACCTCAAACATTTGGCGTAAACGCCCATGATTTGCCACGCCATTCGGATGAGAGCTGCCGGGAAGCCTCTCGGGCAAACGACCGGTTACGTCCCAAAGGCCAAGATGACCCTGCCGTCTTGGTCGTCCAAAGTCGCGGAACTGAGACATGGCGCTGGTGACCAAAACCCTGTGATGACACGACATTGGACGATCAACGGCCGTTTTCTCGCGCAGCCGACCACCGGAGTTCAGCGGTACGCACGCGAGATCGTTTCGGCGCTGGATGCCTTGATCGTGGGCCAAGCTCCCTTGGCGCGGGATCTAACGGTCGAGTTGCTGGTCCCACCGGGGACGCTTGACACGTTGTCCTTAGCCGCGATCCGTGTCAGGACTGTCGGCAGCTTCGGGGGGCATGCATGGGAGCAAGCTGTGCTTCCGGCCTATCTTCGCGGCGGCCTGCTCAGCCTCTGCAATACGGGCCCTCTCGCCGTACGCCGGCAGGTGCTGTGCATTCACGACGTCAATACACGGGCATGCCCACAGAGTTATTCATTTCCATTTCGGCTTCTTTACCGCACCTTAATTCCTGCCTTGGGCAGGACCGCGCTTAAGGTCGCGACAGTATCGCAATACTCTGCAGGTGAATTGACGCGCTATGGCGTGTGCCCGGCGGCAAAGGCCGAGGTTGTGGGTAACGGGCATGAACATGCGCTGCGATGGGCTTCTTGTCACTCGGAACAAACCCTGGCAGTTGCCGGCCCTGGTACGATCATCGTACTCGGCAGTTCTATCCCGCACAAAAATGTCGGCTTGATCATTGGCATGCACGACCGCCTTGCCGCGGCGGGGCTACGGGTTGTTGTTGTGGGCGCGTCAACGCCCCGTGTTTTCGGCAGCATTGGCAACAAGACGTCGACGAACGTCATTTGGCTGGGAAGAAGGTCGGACGCGGAATTCGGCGCACTTCTGCGCGATTCCCTATGCCTCGCGTTCCCCTCCCTGGTTGAGGGTTTCGGACTGCCGCCCCTCGAAGCCATGACACTTGGATGTCCGGTGGTCATGTCGGACCGTGCCAGTCTGCCCGAAATCGGCGGGGATGCGGTTTTGTACGCATCACCTTGTGATGAGAATGCATGGTTCGATTGTTTCATGCGCCTGGTCCACGAAAAAGGCCTCAGAGCCAAATTAATCGCACGCGGTCGCGCAAGGACGGCCCGATTTCAGTGGGCCGCGTCGGCTCAACGGTATTTGGAACTGATGGCCAGCGTGGATGGATTTCCAGAAGTGCCACCACTTAGGGAAGTCGAATGCAGTCCGAATGAGCGACGTGCGGCCGCAGCGCCCTAAACCGACGGTCACTGCCACCATTCGGGGAAGGCCGTGCGGGCGGCTTCGGCCAGCGTCGCGATCTCCCCGTCGGGAACCGAGCTGTAGGGCCAGAGCAGTCGCGGGCCAAGCGGCGCCCAGCCGCCGGCCGCCGCCATCGCCTTGTCGAGCGCCGCATCGCTGACAGCGTAGCGAGCGCGAAAAGGCAGAACGTGCGTGGCGAGAAAAGCCTGGATGCGCGTCTCGACCTCGGCAGCGGCTGCGACGTCGGTGCGGATCATCTGCCACCACGTCACCGCGCCCTTCGGGTTGAGGCAGGCGACATTGGAATAGCTGCCATGGGCGCCCTGGGTAAATCCCGTCGCTAGCGTATGGCCGGGTACGAAGACCGAAAATCCCGGCAGTTCGCGGCGCATGTCGGCGTACCAGCTGGCGTCGCCGGCCGGCAGCTTGGCGCCGACGAGCGACGGCACGGCTGCACGCAGCCTGGCGATGCCTTGGAGCGTCAGGCGGCGCTTGGCGTGCGGTGGATTGTAGAGCACCAGCGGCATGTCAGGCGCAGTCTCGCAAAGACCGCCGACGAAGCGCATGACCTCGTTGTCGCTGGGCGGCCACCAGTCGGGCAAGGTGAATTGCACTGCCGCCGGGCGAAGCGCCGACACCCGCGTCAACCGCTCGCGCGCGACGCGCGGATTGGACTGGCTGATGCCGATCTGGAAGGGCAGGCGCGCGCGGCCGGCTATCGCGGCCACCAGGTCGCAAAGACGGTCGAACTCGGGTTCGGTCTGGCAGTGGAATTCGCAGGCCGTGCCGTTGGAATAGATGCCATCGACACCTGATGCACAGAGCCGCGCGACCGTCTCTTCCGTCGCCTCCCAGTCGACCGCACCGCGATCGCCGATGGCCAGCATCACCGCGCCCCAGACGCCGCGCGGCGCGTGTGCGGGCAAGTGGGTCAGGTGGTCGTCCGGTTCAGCGCGCACCGGCGATTTCGTGTTCGCGCCGGGTTTCGTTCGACGCAAAGGCGGCCTCGATGATGCCGATGATCTTGCGACCATAGGCGCCGTCGACCGGCACCGGCTTGTTGTCGGCAATGGCATCGCCCATCGCGCTCCACTCACGCACCAGCGCATTGTGCATCCAGTTCGGCTCGAACGAACCGGGCAGGTCGATCCAGGTGGTATCGCGGCCAAGCATCGTGCCGCGGTCCATGTCGATGCGCAGCGTCCCCTGCTCGCAGACCAGGTCCATGGCGTAGCCGGTCGCGCCATTGCGATAGCCAACGCTCTGCACCTGGCCGAGCCCGCCGCCGGCGAAGCGCAGTCCGAGCAGGGCGGTGTCGTCGGCTTCCTGGCCATGGAACTTGGCGCCGAGCATGGCGCTCACCGACACGACGTCGTCATCCATCAGCCAGACCAGGCGGTCGAGCGCATGAATGCCGGCGGTCAACAGCATGCCGCCGCCGGTCTCCTTGCGCAGATGCCAGTCGCGGCGATTGTGCTCCATCCAGAGTTTGATGATCCAGCTCGATCCGATGAGCGGCCGGCCGAGCGCTCCTTCCTCCAGCGCCTGCCTGGCGGCCATGCAGGGCAGGGCGAAATGCATGAGATGGGCCATCATCAGCTTGACGCGACCGGCGGCCACTGCGGCATTGATCGCATCGCATGCCGCCGCCGTCGGCGCCATCGGCTTTTCGAGCATGACGTGCTTGCCGGCCTTTGCCGCACCGATCGCCATTTCGGCATGGAGATGGTGAGGGCTGGCGATGAGGACTGCATCGACGTCCTTGTCGTCCAGCAGCTTGCGCCAGTCGGTGTAGCCGCGACCACCGTGTTCGCTGGTGAAGCCGGCCAGGGCATCGTTGTTCCCGCGGCACGATGCGACGAGATGCAGGCCGTGCACTTGCTTGATTGCCCTTGCATGGGCCGCGCCGAAATCGCCGGCTCCGATAATGCCTATTCCAATCATCGTCCTGCCTTTTCATACGCGGCGTCGATCAGCGACATCGCCGCAACATAGTCATCGATTGAAGTCGCCGGCGGCGCCGTTCGAGCCAGCCGGTCGAGCGTGTCGCTCATGCACAGCCGGTAGCGCGTCGCCGGCAATTCGATCGCCAGGTCGACGATAGCGCCATCGTCGAGCGTCGCACAGATGGCGCGGTCGCCATAGTCGATGAGGGTCGCATTCTCACTGACGATGCGCCATTCGAAGTCGCCGCCGGGGCGCATCGACGCGAAAGTGTATCCGGCCTCGACGATGAACAACGTTCCGGCAGCGTCCTCCAGCATAAGCAGCGCATGATCCTCGACCAGGGCGCGGTGAATGCGGTTCTCGATCGAAACGGCTTTCAGTCCAAGCCCGCCTGTTGCCAGACCGAGCGCCGCGTCGACGCCGTGTATGCCTAGGTTCCTCAGCGCGCCGCCGCCGCCGATCGCCGGATCCACGACCCAGGCGACGCCTTCGGCCGCGTAGCGCTGCGGTGGGCCGTTGACCAGCCGGAACTGGCAATGCGCAACCGCACCGGCGCGGCCTTGGCTGCGCAGCCGTTCAAAGGCAGTGACGGCCGGCCCAAAACGGTTGGGCAGGGGAACGCTGACAAACGCCCTGTGCTGCCTCGCCAAGTCGCGCAGTGCGGCCAACGCTGCGGTGCTGCTCGCCGCCGGCTTTTCCAGGATCAGCGGTATGCCGGCTTCGATGACGGCACTCGCCAGCGCCGGCACCGTCGAAGGATGTCCCATCAGCAGGATCACGTCCGGCGGGTTGGAGAGGATTTTCGCAAAATCGGTGATGAACGGCAAATGATGGCGCGCCGCGAAGGCGCGCGCATGCTCCGCGTCCTCATCCCAGATGCCGGCAATTTCGGCGCCACAAGACTTTGCGGCGTCGAGATGCATTTCGGCGTGCCAATGGCTTGAGCCGGCCAGAACTATCTTCATTCAGCGATGTAATCCTCTCGCTTGCAGGATATCCTACAAGTCGCTATGCTACAAGCATCGACCGCTTTTGCGACGCGCCATCGGGCGCATTTGCAGCGGCTCTGGAAGCAAAATGCCGGAACCCAAATCGATCTCGGAGACCAAGTTGATCTCGGAACAAAAATCGATCGAACCGCTGACCCGACCGCCGCTGCTTCACGTCAGCGTGCAGGAGAGCCTCAGGAAATATATCCAGAGCAACAAGCTCAAGGCGGGGGACCCCTTGCCTCCGGAGACCTTCCTGGCGCAGCGGCTCGGCGTCGGCCGCAACTCGGTGCGTGAAGCGATCAAGGCGCTGGAGTCTATCGGCATTCTGGAGACGCGTCGCGGCATCGGTGTGTTCGTCAAGGAATTCTCGTTCAAGCCCTTGCTGGATAATTTGGCATATGGCCTGCAGGACTCGTTGCGCGACGTGGAGGAGCTGCGCGAGATCCGCCGGGTCCTTGAAACCGGCCTCATCGCCAAGACCATCGAGATGATCAGCGCCGAAGACATCGCCGCGCTGCGCCAGCTGACCGAAAGCATGCGGCGGCGCGCCGAGCGCCAGGAGAGCTTTGCCGAAGAGGACCAGCAATTCCATCAGCTGCTGTTCCGCTGCCAGAACAATCACATGCTGAGCGCGCTGATCGACATCTTCTGGGTGGCGTTCAACAAGGCCTCGAACTTCACCAGTCTCGACAATCCAACACCGCTGGCGACGTGGCGCGACCATCACGAGATCGTCGAGGCCGTCGCCGCCAAGGACGTCGACCGGGCGCGTCAGCGCCTCGACGACCACTACAGGGGTATTCAGCAAGTCATCGCCAAAAACCGGATTACCTGACCCAACGCCGGACTTCCTGACAATGACAAGGGAGGAATACCATGCGCATCAAGACTATCGCTCGTCATCTGGCCGTTACCGGACTGCTGCTCGGCGGCATCGGCTTGGCCACTAGCGTCCAGGCACAGGACGCCAAGACCATCACCGGGGGCTTCGACGTCGGGCCCGGCGGCTTTCCCAAGAACTTCAATCCGCTGGCCGCGACCGGCGGCTTTACCTGGCTCAGCACCTATTTTGAACCGCTGGTCATCTACAACGCCAATCTGACCGAACTCGAAGGCGATCTGGCCAAGGGCTACAAGGTCAGCGACGACAAGCTGACCTATACGTTCAACCTTGCCCAGGAGAGCTGGCACGACGGCAAGCCGTTCACATCCAAGGACGTCAAGTTCACGCTTGAGCTCGCCAGGAACAAAGCCTCCGGCAGTTTGTTTGCCGCGCGCCTCGGCGACATCGCGTCGGTCGACGCGCCGGACGATCGCACCGTGGTCGTCAAATTGTCGAAGCCCAACAGCTCCTTCCTGTCGATTCTCTCGCAGGTGATGATCCTACCGGAGCATGCCCTGGCCGCGATGCCGCCGGAAACGCTGGCCACGAGCACCTGGTGGTCCACCACTCCGGTCGGCACCGGCCCCTTCAAGTTCAAGCGCTATGTCAGCGATCAATATGTCGAACTGGCCGCGGATGACGACTATCGCGGCGGAAAGCCGAAGGTCGACGTGCTCATCAACAGGTATTTCGAAAGCCCGGCGGCGGCCGTTGCCGCGCTGCGCGCCGGCGAAATCCAGTTCACCTATGTCGAGCCCGACGATGCGGTATCCTTCAAGAGCGACAGCAATTTCAAGGTGATCGAGGGCGCCTCCTATGTGGTCAACTACATCGGCCTCAACCAGAAGGTCGAGCTCTTTAGGGATGTTCGCGTGCGCCAGGCGATCATGTACGCGATCGATCGCAATGCCATCATCGAGAGCCTCTATGGCGGGGCGGCCAAACCCGCCAATTGCGGCTACGTCGCGCCGCACCTGCTTCCCGAAGGCCTCGAACCCTATGCCTATGATCCGGCAAAGGCCAAGGCTCTGCTTGCCGAGGCTGGCTGGGACAAGATCAACGGCGACAAGCCGATCACTTTGCTGACCTATTACGGCTCGCCGCAAGCGGCCAATGTGATGGCTGCCATCCAGTCGATGCTGGCCGAGGTCGGGATCAATGTGGTGCCGCGCGTCGTCGATACGCCGACTTATAACGGCATCGTCTACAAGGAAGGCACGCCGGACTGGAACGCGTTTGCGATGGTCTATGCCGGCCTGCAGAACGGTCCGAATCCGGCTGGCATCAGCCCGGGTCTCAACAAGTCCCAGATCCCGCCGGCAGGCTTCAACACCATGCGCATCGAGTTCGACGATCTCAGCGCTGCATTGGACGCCGCGCTCGGCCAGACCGATCCGGCCAAGATCGATCAATCCTGGCAGCAAGTCTGCAAGGTGATGAACAAGGATCTGCCCTGGGCGACATTATGGGTGGCCAACCGCTATGGCGTCGCCTTCAACAAGCTGCGTGACTTTGTCTGGACGCCGGCGCCGGCCGGCGGTCCTTATGCGGCTCACCCGGAACGCTGGGACATCCAGTAAAACGGCTGGCGGGCCACTCTGGCCCGCCAATGAAACGGGCCGGCACGATGCCGGCCCCGCTCACCATCACCACGGACCGCCAATGCTGAGTTTCATTGCCCGCCGCAGCGCTACCGGACTGTTGATGCTGGTCGCCCTGAGCGTCCTCATCTTCATCCTTCTGCGGCTGGCGCCCGGCGATCCGATCGACGCCTATATCAATCCGTCCAGGCCGATGTCTGCTTCCGACCTCGAAGTCCTGCGTGACCGGCTTGGGCTCGACCAGAGGCTTCCCGTGCAATATCTCGCCTGGCTTCGCGCTGCGCTCGGCGGCGACTTCGGCTATTCGATCCAGCGCGGCGGCGTTGCCGTGCTGCCGCTGGTCATGGAGCGCATCGGCCCAACCGCGCTGTTGATGAGCACCGGCTTGGCCATCGCCATCGTGCTCGGCATTTCCGCCGGCATCTTCAGCGCCGTCCGCCGTAACGCGCTGCCCGACATCGCTCTGTCGGTGGTTTCTTTCGTCGGCATCTCCAGCCCGGCTTTTCTGACGGCGCTTCTCGGATTGTACTTTTTCTCGGTGCTGCTGCGCTGGGCGCCATCAGGCGGCATGCAGACCGCCGGCGCACCCTTTTCCGTATCGGACGTGCTCGCGCACCTCGTCCTGCCCGCCTGCCTGCTGTCCATCGGACACGCCGCGCTGATCATGCGTTATATGCGCGCGTCGCTGCTGGAAGTGCTCAACCAAGACTATGTGCGGACCGCACGTGCCAAGGGAGTGCGCGAATTCTGGGTGATCATCAAGCACGCCACCCGCAATGCGCTTTTGCCTGTTATCACCCTGATCGGCTCAACGGTCGGCATCGCGATCGGCGGCGCCATCTTCCTCGAAAGCGTGTTCAACTGGCCGGGCATGGGCTTGCTGCTGGTCAACGCCGTAGGCACAAGGGATTACCCGGTGATCATGGGCGCCACCCTGGTAATCGGCATCTGCGTCATTCTGGTCAATCTCCTGACCGATATCGTCTATGCCGTCGTCGACCCGCGCATTCAGGTGTCGTGATGACGATCACCGCGCCAGATCCGGCAGTTGACCCGGCAGTCGACCCGACAGCCGTGCCGCAAACCAGAGGACCGCTCCGCCGCGCGCTCGACCGCTTCTTTGAAAATCGTGCGGCGCGCGCCGGTCTGCTTATCGTCATCCCCATCCTGCTGGCGGTTTCGACCTATCCTCTATGGTGGCCGTTCAGCCCCAACGCCATCGATCTCAGGGCGATCAACAAGGGACCGTCCGCCATTCATTGGCTAGGCAGCGACGGCGTCGGCCGCGACGTCATGGCCCGGCTGCTGCAAGGCGGGCGGATCTCGTTGCTGGTCGCCGTCTGCTCGGTCGCCATATCGATCGTCATCGGCTTCCTGGTCGGCGCCGTCGCCAGCTTCGGCGGGCGTCTTGTCGACGCCACGGTGATGCGCTTCGTCGATCTCGCAATGACGCTGCCGCCGGTGATCTTCCTGCTCGTGCTCGCTTCGATCGCCGGCACCGGCATTGCGCCGACCATCCTGGTGATCTCACTGCTCTCCTGGCCGGTGCTGTCGCGCATGGTGCGCGCGCGGCTGCTCGAGCTGCGCGAGCGTGACTTCGTCGTCGCCGCCCGTGGCATGGGGGCGGGGCTGCCGCATCTCCTGTTCCGTCACGGCCTGCCGAACTGCATCGACATTCTTGTCGTCTACGCCACGCTGCAGATCGCCAACGCCATTCTACTCGAAGCCGGTCTCTCCTTCCTCGGCCTCGGCATCGCACCGCCCGAAGCCAGCTGGGGCAACATGCTCAATCTCGCCCGCTCCACCGTGGTGCTCGAGCAATATCCTTGGCAATGGATGTTTCCCGGCGCCGTACTCGTGCTCACCGTGCTGGCTATCAACTTCATCGGCGATGGCCTGCGCGATGCATTCGACCCTCGTTCCGATCTCAACTGACCTGAAGGTTTTTTTCAAATGCCCCTGTTTTCCGGCGTCGTGCCACCTGTCGTCACCCCGCTCAATGCCGATTTCAATGTCGACTTGCCGTCGTTCACCCGGACGATCGAAAACCTGCTCGACGGCGGCGTCCACGGGCTCTTCGTGCTCGGCTCGACCAGCGAAGTAGTCTTCCATGACGAGGCCGGCCGCAGGGCGATCATCGAGCACGCGGTCAAGGTCAACAACGGCCGTGTTCCGATCTTCGCCGGGGTGATCGATCCGACAACCGATCGTGTCATCAACCACGCCAAGATAGCCAGATCGGCCGGTGCCGACGCCGTCGTCGTCACCGCGCCGTTTTATGCCCGCACCAGCCAACCCGAGATCGGCGATCACTTCCGCTATATCAGGGACGCCGTCGACATCCCCATCATCGCCTACGACATCCCGGTCTGCGTCCATGTCAAGCTGGAGCGCAGGACCACCGTCGGCCTTGCCAGCGAAGGCGTTATCGCCGGTATCAAGGATTCCAGCGGCGATGACGGCAATCTGCGTTATGTGCTCAAGGACATGGCCAACGATCCGAGTTTCTTCGGCATGACCGGGTCCGAGATCCTGGTCGACAGCGTGCTTGCCATGGGTGCGCATGGTGTCGTGCCGGGCCTCGCCAATGTCGACCCGCACGGCTACGTCAGGCTGTGGAACCTGATGCAGGCGGGTCAGCACGCCGAAGCTCGCCTGGAGCAGGAGCGGCTGTTGAAGCTGTTCGAGATCGTCTGGATCTCGCTCGGCAGAACAAGCGCCGGCTCGGCCGGCGTCGGCGCCTTCAAGACCGCGATGAAGAGCCTCGGCATCATCGCCTCCAACACCATGGCGCGGCCGCAACGCAGCTTGAACAACGAGGAAATCGCAAAGGTCGAAATCATCCTTCGCGACGTCGGATTGCTGCGCTGACCGTGGACGCTCCGATCCTCTCGATTTCCGGTCTGCGGGCGGTGTTCCGTATCGCCGGACGCGACATCGCCGCCGTGCAGGACGTCGATCTGGTGATCGGTTCGGGCGAGACGGTCGCGCTGGTCGGCGAGTCCGGATCGGGCAAATCCGTCACCAGCCTGTCGATCATCGGCCTGCTGCCGAAGAAGATCGGACGCATCGCCGAGGGATCGATCGCGCTGCGGCGCAGGGACGGCACTGTCACCGAGCTGACCGGCCTCGATCCTGAGTCGCTGCGCAAGGTGCGCGGCAACGACATCGGCATGGTGTTCCAGGAGCCGATGACCAGCCTCAATCCGGTCTACACCATCGGCGAACAGATCGCCGAGCCGATCCGCATCCATCTCGGCAAGTCGCATCGTGATGCGGCAACTGATGCCGTGCAGCTGCTGGCTCAGGTCGGCATTCCCGACCCCGATTGGCGGGCGCGGCAATACCCGCATGAGCTGTCGGGTGGGATGCGCCAGCGCGCCACCATCGCCATGGCATTGTCCTGCGATCCGACCTTGCTGATCGCCGACGAGCCGACCACTGCGCTCGACGTCACCATCCAGGCCCAGATTCTCGACCTGCTGGCCGAGCTGCAGGCGCAACGCGGCATGGGCATTCTGTTCGTCACGCACAATCTCGGCGTCGTTGCCGAGATCGCCGACCGGGTCGCGGTCATGTATGCCGGGCGCATCGTGGAATCGGGTCCGGTGAGCGAGGTGTTCACTCGTCCGCGTCATCCCTATACCGCCGGGCTGATGCGTTCGGTGCCGCGGCTCGGCCAGGCCACCATGCTAAAGGCAGCAGGAACGCCACTTCCGACCATCGCCGGCAATGTTCCGTCGCTGGCCTTGCTGCCCAATGGCTGCTCCTTCGCGCCGCGTTGCGCCCTGGCTGTCGATGCCTGCCGCACTGCTGTACCGCCATTGTTCGCGGCGACACCGACCCAGCAAAGCCGTTGTTTGCGTTGGGAGGATCTCTGACAGTGGACGCCCCCTTCCTTTCGGTCAGGAATCTGACCAAGCATTTTGCGCCGACGGCGTTCTCGCGCGGTCCCGTCGTCAGGGCGCTGGACGATATTTCCTTCGACATTGCGCGCGGCCAGGTGGTCGGCCTCGTCGGCGAATCCGGGTCGGGCAAGACCACGATCGGCCGCTCGGTGCTGCGTCTCATCGAGCCGACGTCCGGCGAAATCAGATTTGACGGCGTCGATATCACCAAGCTGGGCGCCGGGCCGCTGGCTCGCCAGCGCCGCAAGATGCAGTATATTTTCCAGGATCCGTTCGCCAGTCTGTCGCCGCGCATGACGATCGGGCAGATCCTGACCGAAGGCTTGGATATTCAGCGCATCGGCAACAGGCGCGAGCGGCGGGCGAGGGCGGAGAAGGCACTTGCCGCGGTCGAGTTGCCGGTCGACGCCTATGACCGCTACGCCCACGAATTTTCAGGCGGGCAGCGTCAGCGCATCGGCATCGCCCGGGCGCTTACGCTCGAACCCGAATTCATCGTCGCCGACGAACCGGTCTCTGCCCTCGATGTCTCGATCCAGGCGCAAATCATCAATCTTTTGCGCGACCTGCAGGTCCGGCTCGGTCTGACCATGCTGTTCATCTCGCATGACCTGGCCGTCGTCGAATATATCTGCGACACGGTGATCGTTCTCTACCTCGGCCGGATCATGGAAGTCGCACCTGCTGCCGCGCTCTATGCCCGGCCGCAGCATCCCTATACGCGCGCGCTGCTCTCGGCCATTCCGTCGCTCGACCCACTGGCCAAGCAAGGCCGGCAGGTGCTGAAGGGCGACATTCCAAGCCCGGCAAACCCGCCAACCGGGTGTGTTTTCCGAACCCGTTGCCCGGTTGCCCTGGATGCTTGCGCCGGAATCGTCCCGCCATTGCGGGCAACAACGTCCGATGGCCATCTGAAGGCCTGCATTCGCGACGACATCGCCTAGCACTCAGTCGTTTTCCGCGCGCGCCAATTGAGCTACTTGTCTTTCCAGAAATCGGCCTGGAGTTGCGCCGCTTCATCGGCAAGCAGTGGGCCGACGACTTCAGTCGGACGCTGCCCAGCTTCGAAAACGATCGTGCAGGGGAGGTCGAGTGTGGGATTCTCGACGTGTGCACCCGTCAACCCTTTGACGTCATGTTCGCTCTGCCCAAAGACGACCCGTCCGATGCCCGCCCAATAGATTGTTCCGGAGCACATCGCGCAAGGTTCGGCCGAAGTGTAGAGTGTGCAGGAGGCCAGCTTTTCGAGACTGAAATTCATCCCCGCCCACGAGGCCAGCAGCCTTTCGGCATGAGCGGTGCGGTCGCCCCCTCCGGATTTGTAACCGTTGAGTTGCTCGCGCAACACATTGCCGTCTTTGTCAGCGAGGAGCGAACCAAAGGGATGTTCGCCAGCATCGCGGGCCCTGCGCGCGACTTCGAACGCCTGACGGAGCAGGCGCTCATCATAGGGGCGTTGTGGCATCGGCAGATCCTCCGGCAGTGCGGTTTGATCATAGTGCCGAACAATCCGCCGACTCAAGTCGGCGGATTCGGCTCGGCAATGAGGGGCTGAACAGCGTCAGCGCTGCTCTGTTCTGTGTTCCGTCAGCCATTGTCCCGATCTCGGACGGGCCAGACGAGAATGTGCTCATCAATCCTTGTCATCCTGCCGCGGCCCGAATCAAAATCGTACGAGTCGATCCGTTCGAGCTTGACGTTCGGCTGTTCAAAGGCTGACTGCGGGAGGATGAAACCCGGGCCGGTGCAGAAGTCTCCGCGACGCGCGGTTGGCACTGCCAGGCGTCGCTCGCGCTAGGCTCGGACTATTGAGCTTGCGTAAGCCATTTGGGCCTGGGAACGGCCTGCAACAGGCTTTGCGTATATTCGTGGCGAGGCGCCCCGAACAGCGCCGAGGTTTGGCCTTCCTCGACAATCTTTCCATCTTTCATGACCATGATCCGGTCGGCGAAATGGCGCACGATCGGCAAGTCATGTGTGATGAAAATATATGAGAGGCTGAGCCTGGTCCTAAGGTCGGCCAGAAGGTCGATCACCTGCGCCTGGATGGAGACGTCGAGTGCCGAAACCGCCTCGTCGCAGACGATCAGTTCCGGCTCGCTCGCAAGCGCCCGTGCAATGGCGATGCGCTGTCGCTGGCCGCCGGAAAACTGGTGCGGGTAGCGGTCGGCATGTTCCGGCAACAGCCCCACCAATTCCAGGAGCTCTGCCACTCGAGCCTTCCACCGGTTCTTCGGCAGGATATCGCGGTGGATCACCCAGGGTTCGGAAATGATGGAGTAAACGCGCATGCGCGGATTCATCGATCCGTATGGATCCTGGAATACCATCTGGACCTTGCGCCGAAACGCCATAAGGCGCTTCTCGTTCATCTCGAAGATGTTCTCACCGGCGAACACGGCCTTGCCCGCGCTTGGCGCGTTCAGCCCCAGCAGCATGCGCGCGACGCTCGATTTGCCGGAGCCCGACTCGCCGACGATGCCGAGCGTTTCTCCTCTCCTGACCTCGAAGCTTATGTCATCCACCGCCTTGAACATCCGCTTGCTGCTGAAGGCTCCGGAAGCAAGCACATAGTGCTTGGTGAGATGTTCCACCTTGAGCAGGGTTTTGTCGGCGATCGTCGTCGAACGCTTATTCGGCGCTTCCGCTGCGTTGCCGTGGGGCAGGGCGGAGATGAGGCGGCGCGTGTAGGCGTGCTGCGGATTGCTGAAGACCTCCTTGGCGATGCCTGTCTCCACGACCTTGCCGCCGTTCATGACGATAATCCGGTCCGCCATGGACGAGGCGACTTCGAGGTCGTGGGTGATCATGATCAACGCCATGCCGGTCTCGCGCTGGAGATCGCGCAGCAGATCGAGGATCTGCGCTTGCACGCTGACGTCCAGAGCCGTCGTCGGCTCATCGGCGATCAGGATGTCCGGTTTCAACGCGATCGCCATGGCAATCATCACGCGCTGGCGTTGTCCGCCCGAGAACTGATGCGGATAGAAGTCGACCCGGTTTTCCGGCTCTGGAATGCCCACGCGCCGAAGCAGTTCTATCGTCTTGGCGCGTGCGCCCTTACCGTCTCCCGCACCGTGGCTCTCATAGACCTCCTCGATCTGGCGCCCCACCGTGTAGACGGGGTTCAGGTAGGCGAGCGGATCCTGAAAGATCATCGCAATCCTGCGGCCGTTGATGCTTCTGCGTGCCTCCGCGCCGAGGCCCGAGAGTTCGACACCATCGAAGAGGCAGGAGCCGGCCACGATATCGCCTGGCGGACAATCGATGAGATCCATCACCGTGCTGGTGCTGACGCTTTTTCCCGAACCGCTTTCGCCGAGGATCACGAGAGTCTCGCCACGGCTGACGTGGAAAGAGACGTCGTTGACGGCGCGTACCGGCTCATTGTCCGAAAGGAAATCAACGGTCAGGCCGTCGACCTTGAGAATGGGATTGGTTGCGTTGCTCATCGGACAGTTTTTCGCAAAGTCTGAAGACGCCAGCGCTGCTGCGGGTCGGCAACGGTGCGCGCCCAGTTCGAGAGGATGTTGAGCGACAGCGTCGTCAGCATGATTGCAAGACCTGGCCAGAATGCGATCCACCAGGCGGTGGCGAGATAGCCGCGGCCGTTTGCTACCATTGCACCCCAGGTAAAATCCGGTGGCTGAAGGCCAAGGCCAAGGAAACTCAGCGCCGATTCCGAGAGAATGACGGTCGCGAAATCAATGGCTGAAATCGTCACCAATGTCGGCAGAACGAGGGGTGCGATATGCCGGATGATGATCCGGGCCGGCTTCGCACCCATGGCTCGCGCCGCGCTCACAAACATGCGCTCGCGCAACTCCAGCACTTCGGCGCGCGCCGTTCTGAGGTAGATTGGCATGCGCGTGACGGCGAGAACGATCACCAGGTTGGTGATGCTCGGGCCGAGCGTGTAGAGCACGATGAGCGCCAGCAGCAGCGAGGGAAAGCTCATGACGACATCGGCCAGGCGCAGAATGAGATGGCTGTACCAGCGCTCCGAATAGCCCGCTATCAGGCCGAGTGTTCCACCAACCAGCATGGACGCGAATACCGCCGCCGCGGCAATGCCGAACGTATTCTGCGCGCCGACAATCAGCCTGGCCAGAATGGGCCGGCCAAGGGTATCGGCGCCAAGGACATAGATCCAGCCGCTGGCCAGCGCGAACGGAGCGAGATTGCGCTGACGCAGCCCCAGCCGCGAAGCGGCATCGCCCACCAGCCACGGGCCGAGGACCGCCGCGATCACGACGATCGCCAGGAAAATAGCGGCTGCGAGCGCAAGCTTGTCGCGCTTCAAATAGGCGAGAAGCACGCTGCCGCTGCCTGGAACGGCCGCCGGCTTGGTGTCGGGGGTGATGATCGTCATGGCTCAATATCGGATGCGCGGATCGAGAACCGCGTAGAGCAGATCGATCGCGATGTTGAGGATGAAGATGGCGGTGGCCGTCACCAGAATGGTCGACTGGACGACGGCAAAATCGCGCTGGATGATCGAGTCGATCATCAGCTTGCCGATGCCGGGCCAGCCGAATATCGACTCCACGACGACGGCGCCGTTGACAAGACCGGTCGCCAGGTCGCCGGCGACCGTGACGACGGGCAGCAGCGAGTTGCGAAGCGCATGCCCGAAGATGATCTTCTGTCGGGGCAGGCCCTTGGCCCTTGCGGTCTTGATGTATGGAGAGGCAAGCGCGGACAGCATCGTTCCACGCACGACCTGCACCAGGAGACCGAACGGGCGAAGCATCAGCACGAAGGTAGGCATGATCCAATGGGCCCAGGTTCCGGTGCCGGAAGTCGGCAAAAGCCCGAGCCCCACAGCAAAGACAAGGATGCCGACGATGGCGACCCAAAAATCCGGCGCGCTTGCGCCGGCCAGAGAGACGAGGCTGGCGATACGGTCGAACATGCTGCCCGGCCGCGCGGCCGCAAGAGAGCCGACAAGGATGGCCAAAGCGGTCGACAGCGTGATCGCGACGGCGGCAAGCTTCAGCGTTTCCGGGAACGCCTCAAGCGCAACCTGCATCGCCGAGCGGTTCTGGCGTAGCGATTCACCGAAATCCAGCTGCAGAAGATCGCGCAAATATTCCAGAAACTGCCTATAGATCGGCTGATCGAGGCCGTTCAACCGCGCGAACGCGGCCCGAGCTTCCGCAGTCGAATCCAGAGGCAGGTACAAGGCGGAAGGATCGCCGGTGAGCCGTGTCAGGAAAAAGACCAGCGTCAACAGACCTATGACCGACAGGATGCTGTGGAACGCCCGGCGTCCAAGATAGGTAATCATTTGGGATGCCCTTGGACGGATATCGACGGAGGCGGGTCAGGGGCGCAGGACCACGATCGGACCCGGCGCCCCGTATCACTCAGTCTTTTTTGATAGCGATATTGGCCAGCGGTATTTCGCTGTTGGTGGTGATATCGGGCTTCCATTCCAGCCTGGTGCCAACGCGGGTATAGCCGATCATGTGGAACATCGGGATGTCCGCCACCACTTGCCTGCGGGCCTTGCCGAAGATCGCCTTGAAGCTGTTCGAGCGGGCTTCGCCGGTCGCCGCCAGGGCCTCGTCTATCTCCTTGTCGAACGCCGGATCGGCCACGGTCGAGTAGCTGCCGCTCGATCGGTAGAAGATCGGAACAGTGAAGGCAGCATCGCCCTTGTTGTTGTCGTGCATCATCTGCAGGAGATTGGGGCCGCGCTCCGGCGGGAACGGTTTTTGCAGATAGCGCAGCCAGTCGGCGACATCGAGCATGGTAAGCTTGACGTTGAGGCCGGCGTCTTGCCACATCGTCATCATGGCCTCCATCGCTTCCGCGCCGTTCGGATAGATGCCGTTTCGCCCGATGAGCTTGATCTCGGTGTCGACCGCGACGCCCGCCGCGCGTGCCTCTTCGATGAGCTTCTTCGCCTCTTCCGGATCATATGGCCAAGGCTCGAGCGCATCGTCATGCCCGTTGATCCCGGAGACGACCATCTGCGACGCACGCTTGACGTCGTCGCCGAACAGCTGCGCAAGACCTTCCCAGTCGATCGCGAGGTTGAGCGCCTTGCGGACGCGCAGGTCATCGAGCGGCGGCTCGGCGGCATCGATACGGATCGCCGTGGTTTCGGAGTTCAGGTAGGCGAAATCCGTCTCCGGATTGCTGGCGTCCTGGATGGCAATCGACGGCGTCAGGTCGGCTTCCCCGGTCTCGACCATGGCCGCTCGAATCGAGGATTCGGGCCGCCAGACATAGGTTGCCTTCGTGATCTCCGGCTTCTTGCCCCAATAGCCGTCGAACGCGTCCAGCACTACGGTTTGCGGGGAAAAGGTCGACAGCTTGAACGGGCCGGTCCCGACCGGATCGTTCACCGCCTGGTCGACCGGTGTCTTCGGCGAGACGATCATGACCACGCTCAACAGCGTCGGCATGATGGGCTCGGGCCTGTCCGACTTTATTTCGACGGTCAGGTTGTCGACCGGCGTCAGCGTCAGTTTGGCATCGCCGAATTTCGCAATGTTGCTGCAGGTAAGCTTGCCGCTGATCATCCTGTTGATGGAGAAGACGACCGCATCCGCATTGAGTTCGGTTCCGTCCTGGAATTTGACGCCCTCGCGCAGCTTGATCCGCCAGGTGGTCGGGTCCACGCTGATCCACTCGGTCGCCAGTTTCGGCTGGGGTTGTCCGGTGTTCGGATCGATGACGGTCAACGATTCAACCACGTTTTGGCTGAGTATCTGGCCGACATTTGTGATGATGGTGCCGCAGGGCTCAAGATTGGCTGGTTGCTCCGGCAGGACGATACGGATCACCTGCGCCGCTTCTTGTGCGACAGCCGATGGCGCGGCAGCGGTCATCAATACGACAGCTGCCATCGTATGAACGCTTCTATTCATGTCTCTCCTCCCTTTGATCTTCCATTTTGGGATCTTCCGTTTTGGCTGTCGGGCGACGGACGAACCTCCTCGTCCCGTTGGTCCGACAATTTGCCGATCTCGCGGCGACTAGGCGGCGATTTTCGCGATCAGTCCGCGCAGCACGTCCTTCTCCTGCGGCTTCAGATCCGTCAGCGGCGGGCGAAGCGGGCCGGGCGTCCGTCCTATGAGTTCGACGCCTGCCTTGATGATCGACACCGGATAACCTTGTTCTCGATCGCGCAAAGCCGCGAAGGGGAAGAAGAAGCTGTGCAGGATTCCTTCCATTGCGGCGCGATCGCTTGTCCGCATCGCCCTGTAGAACCGCTGTGCCAATTCCGGCACGAAATTGAACACCGCAGAGGAATAAGTCGTCACGCCGGCGCCATTGAAGCCTTCGGCAAAGAGCTCATGCGTGGGCATGCCACCGATGTAGCAGAGCCGATCGCCAAGCTTTGCGGTGACGTGGCGGACAAGATCGACCTTGCCTGTGCCGTCCTTGAAGCCGATGAGGTTTGGGCACGCGTCAGCTAGGCGAGCAACCGTGTCGGCATTGGCGACCGAGTTCGCACGGTTGTAGATGATGACGCCGAGGCCGGTGGATTCGCACACGGCTTTGACATGCCGGAATATCCCCTCTTGCGAGGCTTCCATCAAATAATGCGGCAGAAGCAAAAGACCGTCGGCTCCCGCAGCCTCGGCGCGGCGGGCAATTTCCGTGGCGAGCGCCGTGCCGTAACCACAGCCGGCGATGATAGGCACGTCTCCGGAGGCTTCCTTGGCAGAACGTGTAACGTCGGCGACCTCTTCCGGCGACAGGGAGAAGAATTCACCCGTGCCGCCGGCCGCGAACAGGGCAGCGGCACCGAACCCCGATAGCCATTCCACATGCGCGCGATAGCTTTCGAGATTGAGGCTGAAATCCTCGTTGAAATGTGTGACCGGAAACGACAGCAGCCCTGAAGCGACACGCGACTTGATTTCATCTGGCGACAAAGGAACCCATCCCACAAATTAATATGATGTCATCCAGATTCATATGATGAGTATGCGAACGAGTCAACCGCTGGTGTTGTCCTGGTTCGTCGAGCGCCTGACGGTGAGGGCACGATAGCGCTTTATCCCCGTCACCAGATGGCGGCGCATCGCCTCACGCGCCTTTTCCGGGTCGCGCGCGAGAATCGCATCCGCGATTTCCCTGTGCTCCTCCAGAATTGGATGGTCGCGATTGGGCAAGGGATCGATGCCGCCCATCATCGTCTTGAACTTCACCCGCGGGATCATCCGCCGGCCGATATGTTCGAGGAATGCCTTGAACCGGGCGTTGTTCGTTGCGGTGGCAATCGCCAAGTGGAACTGGAAGTCCGCCTCGTCGGTGGGTTGCCCCTGCGCCATGAGATCGGCGAACCTTTCGACCTGGGCCTCGATTTCGGCCTCCTGCGCCGGCGAACTGCGGGCTGCAGCAAGGCCGGCTGCCTCGACTTCGATGCCGATGCGCAGCTCGAGCTCTTCGATGATGTCCGAGATCTTGTTCGTTTCGTCGGTGAAGAGCTTCAATCCCTCGTCGACGGGTTTCGGGCCGAGAACGAAGACGCCGGCGCCTTGCCGCGATTCCACCAGCCCGTCGGCGCGAAGCGCGGCAATGGCCTCCCGGACCACAGTGCGGCTGAACCCGAACCGGTCAATCAGCGCGGGTTCTGTCGGCAATTTGTCGCCAGGCGCATAAAAGCCGGCTTCGATCTGGCCGCGCAGCGCATCTGCGACCTGAGAAACGAACGACCTGCGGGACGTTCGATGTTCGGCCTGCTGCATGGGTCCTCCAAACTTTGCCGGGTCATGAGGTTCCATACTCCTAGCGCGGGTCAAAAGCGAGGTCATCATATGAAAATGATCATCCAAGGTGGAATGCATTTAGATCATCATATGTCTTCTGCGCTCCGCGTTTCGGCCGTCAGGCCCACCTAGCTCGCGCTCATTGACGTCTTTGCTACTCGGCCATGGCGATGGGCGAATCCAGGGCGCGGCGGCTTTCAGGCTGCGGCCGTCGGCAGGTGATCGCGGACCCACCTGACGATCTGCCCCGCCGTCATTGCGCCGGATGTGCGCGCAACCTCCTGTCCGCCACAGAAGAGGATCATGGTCGGGATGCCGCGGATGCCGAGCCTGGCTGCCACGGCCTGCTCATTGTCGGAATTGAGCTTGATCAGGCGAACATGCGGCTCCAGTTCGTTTGCTGCCGCTTCATAGGCCGGCGCCATCATCTTGCAGGGGCCGCACCATGGTGCCCAGATATCGACGACAACGGGGAGGCTGCTTCGCGTGACCTGGCGATCGAAGCTCTGTGCATCGACGTCTGCCGGGTGACCCGAGAACAGTTTAGAGCCGCACTTTCCGCATTTCGCGTCCCCGGCATCCCGTCCCGGCGGCAGGCGATTGACCCCGCCGCATTTGCCGCAAACCACCAGTTTTTCCTGCGTCATGCCCATTCACCCATCTTTATGCGCGTCGCCGTCACGATGCTGTCTTGAGTGGAGCACCCTGCGCAGCAGCGGCCGCGTCCGAAACCTTTGCCAACTCAGCGGCGATGTCGGCGAGCTTTCGATCGGCGTCGACCTTGCGCCAGGTGGACGGGGTGGCCTTTCGTTGCAATTGCCGCGAAAGGATATCGATGGTGGCATCGGAAGGACCACCCCGGCGCTCGCTTACCCGTCGCCAAAGAACAAGCGGATCCGCCTCCAGCCAGAATCCGGCGAAAGCAACGTCTCTGCCGTTTGCCGCCTTCTCGATGCGGTCGCGATCGGCCGGCCGGTCGAAGACGGCATCGGCGACCACCGAACCACCTTCGGCAAGGATCAAGTCGGCGCGCCATGCCATTTCGCGGTAGACGCGGTCCGACACATCAGGTCGATAAGCCCTGTCCGGCAGCTTCGTTTCGGCCGGCACCCCATGCATGGCTTTGCGGATGCGGTCGCTCTCGACAATGCGCGCGCCGGGCGGCACGCCGACATGTGCGGCGAGTGCCTCGGCAACGGCCGTCTTGCCGGAACCACTCAAGCCGCCGATGGCGATCAGCCGCGGCGGCCTTGCCTGGAGAAGTGTTCGGGCAAGCTCGAAATAGGATCTGGCCTCGGCAATCAGCCCGCCGGAATCGGCACTGCCTTCCTCGATCTGGGTTGCGGTGACATGCGCGCGCACTGCGGCCCGCACGGCCATGAAAAACGGCAGGAGAATGAAGCCGTCCTCGTCGTCTGCTTCGTCGAGGTAGCGGTTCATCACCAGGTTGGCGAGTTCCGGAAAACCGCGATGCCAAAGGTCCATCAGCAGGAAGGCCAGGTCGTAAAGCACATCGATGCTGGCGATCCGGTCATTGAATTCGATGCAATCGAAGAGGCGGGGCTCTCCGTCGAAGAGACAGATGTTGCGCAGATGCAGGTCGCCGTGGCATCGCCGGATCTTGCCTGCCGTCTCCCGCCGGTCGAGCAACTCGCAATGACGGGCGAGGGCGGTGCGAAAAATCCCAGTGAATGCCTTGATCTCGGCTTCGTCGAAAACATGGCTAGTGGCGAAGCCGGCTTCGTTTATGGCGAGCACGCCTGCCAGGTTCGAGGATCCGCTGCTCTTGTGGACCTCCGGCGCGCCGCGATGATAGCGCACGATCATGCGCGCGACCGCCGTCATCAACGCAGGCGTCAGTTCGCCGCCGACTGCCATTCGATCGAGCAGCTTCGACTGGTCGAAGCGGACCATCTCGATCGCCGCATCGACCAGTTTGCCGCTTCCGTCGAAGGCGAGCTTGCCGCCGGCCTCTCGCGTGATGCGCCGCACACCCAGATAGAGGCCAGGCGCGGTCTTGGAGTTGAGTTCCACCTCCTTTTCGCAAGCGGCGAGCCGCAGGACCGCGGTCGAGAAGTCGGCATAGGGCAGCTTGACTGCTCGTTTGATCTTGTAGGCGCGCTGGCCAACCAGGAAGACACGCGAGATATGGGTTTCGATCGCCTCGACCGGCCCGCTCTCGCCATATTCGGCAGGGTCCATCAACATCGCGGCCACGGATTCCTGATCTTCGACGATCATCGGGTGCCTCTTTATCGTATCCAACCTTTGGAATCCGACGAGCGTGGTCGCTGAAATTCCGCGCCATCGGGCCCTTACTGCTGCAGCGTCTGGATATAACCAGCCAGGTCACGGATGCGTTCCGTGGTGATGCTTTTCCGGTGTTCGGGGCGTATTTCTTAGCTCCGGCGGCCTGAAATCTATTGGCGTCGGCACGTGGGCACGTTGATACGGATCAAATGATGCGCGGCGACGTTCTTCACTCAGCGCCAGGAACGCGCCGAGCCGTCTCGCTGTTGTTGCAGCGACGATTGGGGTTTGACCTAAAATCGGGAGCAGCCACCATGGCTTTCAGGACGATACTTACCGTTACGGGACCGAACAAGGGTGACAACGATCTCAAGCTCGCCGCCGACCTGTGCAACGAAATCGGCGCCCATATTGCTGTTCTGGTGGTTGCCATTGCTGCGCCGCCGCCAGTCGGAGAGTACGCCGCGGTCGTTTCAGAAGCCTGGCTCGAACAGCGTCAGGCCGACGAGAATCTGTTGAAGAAGCGAACCGCTGCCGTGTCGGCATTTCTCGCCGGCAGGGCGCCTTCGGCCGATGTCTCCAGCGAATATCCGGAAGCCGGCTGGGTTGACGACACCATCGGCCGCCGTGCCCGCTACGCCGACATTACGGTTATTGGACCGGAGTTGCTTGCCGACCAAACGCTGAAAAGCAAAGCGATCGAAGGCGCGTTGTTTTCTTCGGGAAAGCCTTTGCTGCTCATCCCCGAGGGGTCACGGCCGACCCTGAAGCCGAAACGCGTGCTGGTTGCCTGGGATGCCCGTCTGGAGGCATCGCGTGCCGTCCGCGAATCCCTCGACATGCTGCCAGGCGCCGACGAGGTGCACCTTGTCATGGTTGACCCGGTGGAGGACGAATACCGCCACGGGGCCGAACCCGGAGCCGACGCCGCTGCCTATCTCGCGCGGCATGGCGTGAATGTCACGGTCGACCGGCTACCCAGCCTGGACCATTCAGTCGTCGACGTACTTCGCCGGCACGCACTCGACATCGCCGCCGACCTGTTGGTGATGGGCGCCTATGGTCATTCCCGGTTGCGCGAGCGCATCTTCGGCGGCGTCACCGTCTCGATGCTTGAAGACCCGTCGATGCCGATCCTTATGGCGCGGTAGCCGCCGGTGCCTGTCGCGGAACATCAGTCCGTCCGCCGGCCGGAGGCGGGCGGTTTCGGGAGACGCTTAAGTATTTGTTTTTTCTGGTCGGAGTGGCAGGATTTGAACCTGCGACCCCATCGTCCCGAACGATGTGCGCTACCAGGCTGCGCTACACTCCGTGACCAGACCGCGGGCTTATAGCCGCCGTACTTCGTTCCTGCAAGCGCCAATGGCAGCGCTTCTGTCGCATTTCTTGCCGTTTCGCCTTAACGTCACACAGGTTTAAGTTCCCTGCGGGATAAACACCGCTTAAGGGCTCGTGTTATAGGCATGGCCACCTGCGTTAAAACCACTCTGAATCCAGCCGCTTGGAGTTGCTGTCTTGTCCCTGAAGATCGTTAGCGAAGCCCGTCCCAACACCTTCGAGTTTGAAACCTCGGCGCTGATCAAGGCGTCCGGCTTTCGTGAGTATGATGCGCGCTGGTGGTTCGGCCATCCTGGCTCGGCGGAGCCGCCGGAGCTCAACCTGATCGGTGTCCAGGCGCTCGGCATGGGGCTCGGCACGCTGATCCGGCGCTTGGGCGCCGGGCCGGACATCGTGACCGGGCATGATTTCCGCTCCTATTCGCTGGCGATCAAGCTGGCGTTGGTTTCCGGGCTGATGGCCGCCGGCGCGCGGGTCAGGGATATCGGGCTGGCGCTGTCGCCGATGGCCTATTTCGCCCAGTTCGCGCTCGACACGCCGTCGGTCGCCATGGTCACCGCCTCGCACAACGAGAACGGCTGGAGCGGCGTCAAGATGGGGGCGGCGCGTCCGCTGACCTTCGGCCCGGAGGAAATGAGCGCATTGAAGGCGATCGTGCTTGCCGGCGACTTCGATCTTATCGGAGGCGGCTCCTATGACTTCGTTGCGGATTTCCGCAAAACCTATCTCGACGACCTGACCCGGGACAAGCGCATAGCGAGAAAGCTCAAGGTAGTCGCCGCCTGCGGCAACGGCACCGCCGGCGCCTTTGCACCTGAAGCGCTGGAACGGATCGGCTGCGAGGTGATCCCGCTCGATGTCGAGCTCGACCATACGTTTCCGAATTACAATCCCAATCCCGAAGACATGAAGATGCTGCATGCCATCCGCGACAAGGTGCTGGAGACGGGAGCCGACGTCGGGCTTGGCTTCGACGGCGATGGTGACCGCTGCGGCGTGGTCGACAATGAAGGCAACGAGATCTTCGCCGACAAGGTCGGCGTCATGCTCGCGCGCGACATCGCGCGACTGCATCCCGGCTCGACCTTCGTCGTCGACGTCAAGTCGACCGGATTGTTCAACACCGACGCCGCCTTGCGCGCCGATGGCGCCGTCACCGACTATTGGAAGACCGGCCACTCCTACATAAAACGGCGCGTGGCCGAGCTTGGCGCCATCGCCGGTTTCGAGAAATCCGGTCATTTCTTCTTCAATCCGCCGATCGGGCGCGGCTATGACGATGGTCTCATCACAGCCATCGCCATCTGTCAGATGCTGGATCGCAGCCCGACAAGCAGCATGGCCGATCTCTATCGCGACCTGCCGCTGACCTTCGGCACGCCGACCATGTCGCCACACTGCGCCGACGAACTGAAATACGGCGTGGTCGAGCGGGTCGTTTCCGACTTTCAGGCCATGAAGCAGGACGGCGCGGTCTTCGCCGGCCAGAAGATCGCCGACCTGATAACCGTCAATGGCGTGCGCGTTGTTGCCGAGGACGGCACCTGGGGCCTGGTACGGGCGTCGTCGAACAAGGCGGAGCTGGTCGTGGTGGTGGAGAGCCCGGTGTCGTCGGAGCGGCGCCGGCAGATGTTCGAAGCCGTCGATGCGGTGCTGCGCCGCAGCCCTGAGGTCGGCGCCTATAACCAGACTTTCTAGGTTTTCTCATTCATCGCGGCGTGAGAAGGCCACGGTGGGGGAGCGGACCAAATTTTCCCGTTACAGCTGGTCCGCTCCCCCAGTTTTCATCGGCCGATCATGTCTACAGGAGCTCAGGCAGCGGAATAAGCCCGCTCAAGGGCACGCCAGTCGAACTCCCGCGCCCAGTCGGCAAAACTGTGCCAGCGGACCTCCGGGAAATCTCGGTGTAAAGCCGCGATATCGACGTCATAGCCGACGCGGTCGAACCACTCGAACATCAGCGCCGTATCTTCGCTTTGTTGGCGGGCCACCGCGATTGGAATTGCCTGATAGTTGATCGGGCGGCCGATGGACTGCGAAAGGATCCTGGCCTGGTCTTCGCCGGACAACTCGTCTCCCGCAATATCGAAGCGCTTGCCAAACACGCGCTCGCGTCGCTCGACCAGGGCGGCAACGAAGGCGCCGATGTCGGCAAGTGCGACCAGCTGGAGGACACGTTTGGCGGGCATTGCAAAGGCATGCGTGCCCTGGCTGAGCGCGCCGATCGACCACGGCGCGACGAAATTCTCCATGAAGGCAACCGGGGCGCTGATCGTATAGGGAATGCCGAGCCGTTCGACATGCTGCTCGACGAGATATTTGCTTTCGAAATGCGGGATGCCGGTTTTCTTGTTGGCATCGGCAACGGACGAATAGATCAGATGCCCGACGCCTGCAGCCTTGGCTGCATCGGCGGCTAGAATCCCCTGGCGGGTCTCCTCTTCCATCCCGGCTTCGTAGCTGTTGCCCATCAGGAACATGGTGTCGACGTCTTTGACTGCCTGCACAACGGAGGCCGTATCACCGAGATCGCCGGCCACGATCTCGGCGCCTACCGACGCCAGCTGCCGTGCGGCATCGCTGTCCGGCTTGCGGGTCAGTGCCTTGACGCGATGTCCACTCGACAGCAAGGCACGCGCAACTGCGCCGCCTTGCTGGCCGGTGGCGCCGGTCACCAGAACGTTTCGTTTGGTGGTCATGTGTTTGCTCCTTCTTTTTTCCGATGGAGCAAAATTAGGGCCTGTCACATTGATGCATAATTGCCTATAATTGGAAAACTTTGTCCCATGCATGGATACTATGCTCGATCTCAACGACATCGTCGTGTTCGCTCGAGTCGTCGAAGCTGGCAGTTTCACCGCTGCCGCGCGGCTGCTTGCCATGCCCAAGACGACGGTCAGTCGACGCGTTGCCGCGCTCGAGCGTGAAGTTGGGGTCCGCCTGCTGCAGCGCACGACGCGCAGCCTCAACGTGACGGATGCCGGGCGTCTCTATTACGAGCAGAGTAGCCAGGCGCTGCGGACGATCGAGGTAGCAAATCTGCGCCTCGCCGAAGCGAGGGCGGAGCCATCGGGCACTATCCGCATTTCGGCGCCCGTTGGCTTCGGCGGCCATTTCCTAACCCAGGCGGTGGTCGACTTTCTTGCGATGTATCCAAAAACCAAGGTCGAACTGCGCCTGACCGACGACAAGCTCAACCTGGTTGAGGACGGTATAGATCTCGCTTTCCGCACCGGGGTTCTTCAGGATTCGACGCTGATCGCCCGCAAACTCGGCTCCACGCACAGGTTGCTCTGCGCCAGCCCGGACTATCTCGCGCGCCGCGGGGTGCCGGAGCGCCTGGCGGATCTCGCGCACCACCAGTGCGTCATCGCAGGCCCTTCGACCTCGGGCACCCATTGGGTGCTGGACGGGCCACACGGCCAGGAAACGGTCACGGTGGCCGGGCGCTTCGCCGCTAATGAAATGCAGGCGGTCGTTGCGGCCACGCTCGCAGGCTTCGGCATCGCCCAATTGCCGCACAGCATCGCCGAGCCCCTCATCAATGGGGGGCGGCTGAGCCGCGTTCTCCGGGACTACACGACTCCGGTCGGCGGGCTGCATGTCCTATATCCGAGCAGCCGGCATCTTTCGCCCCTCGTCAAGGCATTCATCGAGCTTGCATCCGACCGGATTTCCAGTCGGGCAAATACAGCGGCTGACCAGCAGTAGCCGCGAGCCTCAATAGGGGCTCGCCACATCCCCGGTCTCGACATAGACCGACTTCAGCTGCGAATAGAGCGCCAACGCCGCCAGCGAATTTTCGCGGCCGATACCGGATTGCTTGAAGCCGCCGAACGGAATTTCGACCGGCGTCAGATTATAGGCGTTGATCCAGCAGGTGCCGGCCTGCAGCTCGGCGATGACGCGGTGGGCGCGCGGCAGGTCGCGCGTGAACACGCCGGCGGCAAGGCCGAATTCGGTATCGTTGGCGCGGTCGATCACCTCGTCCTCACCGTCGAATTTCAGCACGCTCATCACAGGCCCGAAAATCTCCTCGCGCGCGATGCGCATCGTGTCGGTGACGCCGATGAAGACGGTCGGCTCGACGAAGAAGCCGCCTTGGAAACCCTGCAGCGAGGGCACGTTGCCGCCGCAGGCGAGCACGGCGCCATCCTGCTTGCCGGCTTCGATATAGCCGATAACTTTCTCGTGCTGGGCCTTGGAGACAAGCGGCCCCATCTGCGTTTCCTGGTCGAGCGGATCGCCGATACGGATCTTCTTGGTCCGCTCGGTCAGACGTTCGACGAAACGGTCGTGGATGCCCTTCTGCACGAACACCCGTGTGCCGTTGGAGCAGATCTGGCCGGTCGAATAGAAATTGCCGAGCATGGCGCCGCCGATGGCGTTTTCGAGATCGGCATCGTCGAAGACGATCAGCGGCGACTTGCCGCCGAGCTCCATGGTGGCATGCTTCATCTTCGAGCCGGCGAGCGACAGCACCTTGCGCCCGGTCGGCACCGACCCGGTCACCGAGACCTTGGCGACGACATCGTGCCCGACAAGGCCGGCGCCGACATCGCCATAGCCTTGCACGACGTTGAACAGCCCGTCGGGAAGGCCGGCTTCTGTATAGATTTCGGCGAGCGCCAGCGCCGACAGCGGCGTGTTCTCCGACGGCTTGAACACCATGGCGTTGCCCATGGCGAGCGCTGGTGCCGATTTCCAGCCGGCGATCTGGATCGGATAGTTCCAGGCGCCGATGCCGACGCAGACGCCGAGCGCCTCCCGCCTTGTATAGGCGAAGGGTCCGCCGAGATCGATGGACTCGCCATTAAAGGCAGCGACCACGCCGCCGAAATATTCGAGGCAGTCGGCTGCCGATGGCGCGTCCGCCACCAGCGTCTCCTGGATCGCCTTGCCTGTATCCAGCGTCTCGATGCGCGCCAGATCGGCGTTGCGCGCGCGCACGATGTCGGCGGCGCGGCGCAGGATGCGTCCGCGCTCGACCGGCTTCAGCCGCGCCCAGGCCGGTTGTGCTGCACGCGCTGCTTCGATCGCGAGTTCCAGCACGTTCGGTGTCGCCGAACGCAGCATTGCGATGGTCTCGCCGGTTGCCGGATAGATCACCGGCAGCAGCGCACCCTGCTCGTCGTCGATATAGCGTCCGTTGACATAGTGCGATGCCTTTGGCTGGGCGCGCATGGGAGCTTCTCCAAAATTGTCTTTCGCCGGGACCGGCGGGCGGACAGTCCGCCGGATCATGGCTTATCTGTCCGATGCCTGCCAGCGCGGATTGATCCATGGTTCCTGGTTGGACGGCGCCAGCGGCGTGCGGCCGAGAATGTGGTCGGCGGCCTTCTCGCCGGTCATGATCGAAGGCGCGTTGAGATTGCCGTTGGTGACGCGCGGGAAGATCGAGGAATCGGCGACCCGCAGCCCTTCGACACCGATGACACGGCATTCCGGATCGACGACGCTCATCGGATCATCGGTGCGGCCCATCTTGCAGGTGCCGCAAGGGTGGTAGGCGCTTTCGGCGTGATCGCGGATGAAGGCATCGAGATCGTCGTCCGACTGAACGTGCGAGCCCGGCGAGATCTCCCTGCCGCGATAGGGATCGAATGCCGACTGGCCGAAGATCTCGCGCGTCAGCCGTATGCAGTGGCGGAACTCGGTCCAGTCGTCCGGATGCGACATGTAGTTGAAGCGGATCACCGGTTTCGATCCGGGATCGGGCGAGCGCAGCATGACAGAACCGCGCGACTTCGATCGCATCGGCCCGACATGCGCCTGGAAACCATGCGCTTTCGCCGCCGCCTTGCCGTCATAGCGGACTGCGGCCGGGATGAAATGATACTGGATGTCGGGATAGTCGACACCGGCGCGCGACCGCACGAAGGCCGCCGCCTCGAAATGGTTGGTTGCGCCGAGACCCGATTTGAAAAACAGCCATTGCGCGCCGATCATCGCCTTGGAGAAGGGATTCAGCACCGAATTCAGCGTGATTGGCTGCGTCGATTCTTGCTGGATATAAAGCTCCATATGGTCCTGCAGGTTGCGGCCGACGCCGGGCCGGTCGGCGACCACCTGAATGCCGTATTCCTTGAGATGTTCGGCCGGGCCAATGCCGGACAGCATCAGGATCTTGGGCGAATTGATCGAGGAGGCGGCGACGATCACTTCACGTCGCGCCTTGACCACCTGAATCCGTTTGCGCGCTTCGATCTCGACACCGGTAGCGCGTTGATTCTCGATGATCACCCGCCGGGCGAAGCCCTTGACCAGGCTCACGTTTTTCCGCCTGAGCGCCGGCCTGAGATAGGCGCTCGCCGCCGACCAGCGGCGGCCGCCGCGAATGGTCTGCTCCATCGGCCCAAAACCTTCCTGCTTCGCGCCGTTATAGTCGTCGGTCAGCTCGAAGCCGGCCTGACGGCCCGCCTCGACGAACGCGCCGTAGAGCGGGTTGGTCCTTGAGCCCCGCTGCACGGTCAGCGGGCCGCCGTGGCCGCGCCAGCCATTCTCGCCGCCGTTGGCGTCCTCCATGCGCTTGAAGTAGGGGAGCACGTCGGCAAACCTCCAGCCGGCCGCGCCCTGTTCGGCCCAATGGTCGAAATCGCGAGCATGGCCGCGCACATAGACCATGCCGTTGATTGAGGACGAGCCGCCGATGACCTTGCCGCGCGGCGTCGCCAGCACGCGGCCGCCGAGGTGCGGTTCCGGTTCGCTGGCAAAGCCCCAGTCGTAGAGGCTCATGTTGAGCGGGATCGACAGCGCCGACGGCATCTGGATCAGCGGGCCGACATCACTACCGCCAAATTCGATGACGATCACCGAATGCTTGCCGTCCTCCGACAGCCGGTAGGCCATGGCCGAGCCGGCCGAGCCGGCGCCGATGATGACGAAATCCGCCTCAAGCATGGTTCATATGCGCCATGAAATCGGTGAGCGAGACATTGCCGCCGGTTGCCACCACGAGCACCGTCTTGCCGCTCACATCCACCTTGCCGCCGAGCAGCGCCGCCAGCGATGCAGCGCCCGAAGGTTCCAGCACCAGCTTCATCCGCTCGAAGGCGATCCGCATCGCACAGCGCACCGATTGATCGTCGACGGTGATGCCGCGAACGCCCGCGGTCCTGACCGCTGCGAACGGCGCGTCGCCGGGCTTGCGCGCCATCAGCCCGTCGCAGATCGATTTCGGCCCGATCGGCATGGTTTCGATGGCGCCATGCGCCAGCGACGCCCCCATGCCGTTGAAACCTTCCGGCTCGACGCCGATGATCTCGGTCGCCGGCGACAGATAGTGGAAAGCCAGCGAAACGCCGCCGATCAGCCCGCCGCCGCCAACCGCGCAGAACAGCAGATCGGCGCTGGCATTCCTGGCATCGAGTTGCTCGAGTGCCTCCAGCCCCGCACCAGCCTGGCCGGCGACGATCTCGGGGTCGTCGAACGGATGCAGCAGCGCCAGCCCCTCGGTCGCGGCGATCTCGCGCGCCGTGGCGGCGGCAACCTCCTCACGCGCGCGCTCGCCATGGTCGGTCAGCACCACGCGCGCGCCATAGCCAGCCGTTGCGTCGCGCTTGGCGGCCGGCGCGTCGATCGGCATGACGATCGTGACCGGAATGCCCAGCGCCTGGCCGGCGGCGGCCAGCCCTTGCGCGAAATTGCCGGAGGAATAGGCGACCACGCCTCTGCTCGCTTCGTCAGGCGACAGCCGCTTCAGCCGCCAATAGGCGCCGCGCACCTTGAACGATCCCGCCCATTGGAGCGATTCCGGCTTGACGAAGACACGGGCAGCTCCGGTCTCCCTGGCCAAGGCCGCTGACTCCAGCAATGGCGTGATCTGCGTCGCCTTGGCGGTGGCGGCATAGGCCTGTTTGAGGTGATCGAGGGAGGGGACAAGGGTTGTCATCATTCGCCTCGCGGAAAGCGCTTCTGCTCTTCGAGCAGGTCAAGGTTCATGTGGTTGCGCATGTAGCGTTCCGAAGCCTTCTGCAGCGGCTGGAATTCCCAGGGGTAATGGGTGCCGTTGCGCAGCGCCGGATAGACCACCCAGCGGCGCGCCTGGCTGGCGCGGACGGCGGCGTCGAAAGCGGCCATGTCCCAGCGCGCCCGAACCTTGTCGGTGAATGCAGCCACCAAAGCCGCATGCGCCGGGTCGGCGGCGAGATTGGTCAACTCGAGCGGATCCGATTCAAGATCAAACAGTTGCGGCGGATCGATCTCGCAATGGATGAATTTGAAGCGACCCTCGCGGATCGCCACCATTGGCGCATTAGAGCCTTCGGCCGCATATTCCATCAGCACCGGTGCGGTGCGCGTCTTGCCGTCGAGCAGCGGCAGCAGCGACTGGCCGTCGGTCCATGGCGCAATCGCGCTCATGTCGATGCCGGCCAGATCGCAAAGCGTCGGCGTCGCGTCGAGATTGGAGACCGGCGCGGCGATCAGGGTGGCCGAAATGTCTTTTCCGGCGATCATCAGCGGCACCCGTGCCGAGGCCTCGAAAAAACACATCTTGAACCACAGGCCGCGCTCGCCGAGCATGTCACCGTGATCAGAGCAGAACAGGATGATTGTATCGTCGAGCATTCGCGTGCGTTCGAGCACCGACAGCAGTTCGCCGACCTTATCGTCGAGATAGGAGATGTTGGCGAAATAGCCGCGCCGCGCGCGGCGGATATGCTCCGGCGTGATCTTGAATCTGTCATAGTCGCTCGCCCGGTAGAGCCGCTGCGAATGCGGATCCTGCTTGTCGTAGGGAATGAAGCCCACCTTGGGCTCAAGCGCCGGGCAGTCCTCGTAGAGATCCCAATAGCGCCGCCGGGCGACATAGGGGTCGTGCGGATGGGTGAAGGAAACGGTCAGGCACCACGGCCGCCGCGAAGCGTCGTCGGAGACGCGGGCGAAATCATAAAGCTTCTGCACCGCGTGAAAAGCGACCTCGTCGTCATACTCCATCTGGTTGGTGATCTCGGCGACGCCGGCGCCGGTCACCGAGCCGAGATTATGATACCACCAGTCGATCCGCTCGCCGAGCTTGCGATAATCCGGCGTCCAACCGAAATCGGCCGGATAGATGTCGGTGGTCAGCCGTTCCTCGAAACCATGCAACTGGTCCGGCCCGACGAAATGCATCTTGCCGGAGAGACAGGTATGGTAGCCGGCGGCGCGCAGATGATGCGCATAGGTCGGGATCGACGAGACGAATTCGGCGGCATTGTCATAGACCTCGGTGCGTGACGGCAACTGGCCGCTCATGAACGAAGCGCGGCCCGGCGCGCAGAGCGGCGAGGCAGTGTAGTTGTTTTTGAAGCGCGCCGAACGAGCGGCCAGCGCCTTCAGATGCGGCGCATGCAGGAAGTCCGCCGGCCCATCCGGGAACAACGTGCCGTTGAGCTGATCGACCATGACGATCAGGAAATTGGGTCGCTTGGACGTCACTGTGCGCTCCGCCGGCTGAGTTTCGTTTCGAGATAATCCTCGATCAGTGCGATCGCGGTCGCGGCATTGGGCACGCCGTCCTTCAGCGCGCGCCTGATGTAGAGCCCGTCGATCAGCGCCGCTGTCGCCTCGGCGACGCGGTCGGCTTCGTTTCTTGGCAGGATGCCGGTCAACCCGCTCAACAGATTGGTATGGAGGCGCCGCGCATAGACCTTGAGCAGCCGGCGAAGTGCTGCCGATTTCTGCGCCTCGACATAGAAGGCCAGCCAGGCGGCGATCGTTTCCGGCCGGAACTGGACGTCGGAGAAATTGACGGCGACCACGGCCGAAACGCGCTGGCGTGGGGTGCCGGCCGATCGAAGCGCGCGCCGCATGTCGGCGGTCAGCTCGGCCAGGATGTGCCGCATCGTCGCCAGCAAAAGTTCGTCCTTGGCGCCGAAATAGTGATGGGCAAGCGCCGAGGACACGCCAGCGCGCCCGGCGATTTCCGACATCGTCACATCAAGCGAACCGCGCTCGCCGATCGCCGAGATCGTCGCGTCGATCAGCGCCCTGCGGCGCAACGGCTCCATTCCGATTTTCGGCATCTTTGCTCCGGCCTGTTGCCACGAGATTATTTTTTATTGACGGATCAATCAACAAAAATCCAGCCTGATTTGGTGGCAAAAGCCAGGTGCCGTGACCAGATACACAAGATCAAGCGATTGCGCGGTTCTGGCCCCTTCACGAAGTCGCTGGAACGGTTCATGCATTGAACAATGCTGAGGCGCTGCGACATCGCGTAGCCCGGGCCCGCAGGATGGAGATAACCATGACAGCATGCATCGTCGGCTGGGCGCATTCGCGTTTCGGCAAGCTCGAAGGCGAGACGCTGGAGGGCCTGATCACCAAGGTGGCTAGCGAGGCGCTCGATCATGCCGGGATCGGTCCGGACGAGGTCGACGAGATCGTGCTTGGCCACTTCAATGCCGGCTTTTCCACACAGGATTTCACCGCAAGCCTGGTCCTGCAGGCCGACGACCGGCTGCGCTTCAAGCCGGCGACCCGCGTCGAGAACGCCTGCGCCACCGGTTCGGCGGCGGTCAGGCAAGGCATCCGCGCCATCGACGCCAATGCCGCCCGCATCGTGCTGGTGGTCGGCGCCGAGCAGATGACGACGACATCAGGTCCAGAAATCGGCAAGAACCTTCTCAAGGCCTCTTATCTGCCCGAGGAGGGCGACACGCCGGCAGGCTTCGCCGGCGTTTTCGGCAAGATCGCCCAAGCCTATTTCCAGCGCTATGGCGACCAGTCGGATGCGCTGGCGATGATCGCCGCCAAGAACCACAAGAACGGCGTCGACAATCCCTATGCGCAGATGCGCAAGGATTTCGGCTATGAGTTCTGCCGGCATGAGAGCGAGAAGAACCCCTTCGTCGCTGGCCCTCTGAAACGCACCGACTGCTCGCTGGTTTCGGACGGCGCCGCCGCCCTGGTCCTTGCCGACACGGCGACGGCGTTGAAGATGCGCCGCGCCGTCGCCTTCCGCGCCAACGAGCATGTGCAGGATTTTTTGCCGATGTCGAAGCGCGACATCCTGGCGTTCGAAGGCTGCGAACAGGCCTGGAACCAGGCGTTGAAGAGGGCTGGTGTGACGCTTGATGATCTGTCCTTCGTCGAGACGCATGACTGCTTCACCATCGCCGAGCTGATCGAATATGAGGCGATGGGACTGGCGAAACCGGGCGAGGGCGCAAAACTTGCAATGGACGGCGAGACGGCGAAGGACGGCCGGCTGCCGGTCAATCCGTCCGGCGGGCTGAAGGCCAAGGGGCATCCGATCGGCGCCACCGGCGTCTCCATGCATGTGTTGAGCGCCATGCAGCTCGTTGGCGAAGCCGGCGGCATCCAGGTGCCGGGCGCCAAGCTCGGCGGCATCTTCAATATGGGCGGTGCCGCGGTCGCCAACTACGTTTCCATTCTCGATCGGATCAGATAAAAGCGGCCCGCATTACAGCGCCGCGCGCCCTTCCGGGCGCGCAAAGAACGCTGTAACACTTTGATTTTACGCATGACTTTCGAGGTCATGCGTCAGCGGGGAAATCATGACGAATCCGGTTCTGGTCGAAGTTTTGCGCGGCACCGTGGTCGAGAGCGCGCATCGTGGCGCCATTGCGGTCTTCGATGCCGACGGCAGGCCGGTCTGGGAAATCGGCGATACGGCCCGCCCTGTGTTCCCACGCTCGGCGGTTAAGGCGATCCAGGCGCTGCCGCTGGTCGAAAGCGGCGCCGCCGATGCGTATGGTTTCGGCGACCGCGAACTGGCGCTAGCCTGCGCTTCGCATTCCGGCGAGCCGGCGCATGTCGAACTGGCGCGGGCGATGCTGGCGAAGGCCGGGCTGGACGAGGCGGCGCTGGAATGCGGCGCGCATTGGCCGTCGAACCATGATGCGACGGTTGCGCTGGCCAGCGCCGGTAACTTGCCGAACGCGCTGCACAACAATTGTTCTGGCAAGCATGCGGGCTTTCTCTGCACCTGCGTCCAATCCGGCATCGCGCATCGCGGCTATGTCAAATCAGGCCATGCCTCGCAGGAGATGGTGCGCGATGCGATGCAGGCGGTGACCGGTGCCGCCCATGATTTCGATCATTGCGGTACTGACGGCTGCTCGATCCCGACCTATGCCGTGCCGCTACGCAGCTTCGCGCTCGGCTTTGCCCGCATGGCGACCGGGGTCGGCTTTGAACCCGTGCGCGCCAAAGCCGCAAAGCGGCTGCTTTCCGCCTGCATGGCCGAACCCTTTCTGGTCGCCGGCACAGGCAGGGCCGATGTTGCGCTGATGGAGGCCGCACCCGGCCGGATTTTTGTCAAGGGAGGGGCCGAAGGCGTCTATTGCGCAGCCCTTCCGGAGCTTGGCCTTGGCATTGCGCTCAAATGCGATGATGGCGCTGGCCGCGCGGCTGAAGTCATGGTCGCGGCATGCATGGCCAGGCTTTTGCACGCCGACAAGGCACTGGCGGAGAAGCTGATCGAACAGGCAAATCCACCCATCCAAAGCCGGATCGGCGCCAAGGTCGGCGCACTCCGCCCCACTGCTGCACTGAGATCGGGCATTCAGCGCACATGATTGCGCTCGATGGTCAGATGCGCATAGCCGGCATTGCCTGATGAGGCGAGATCGCCGGTCACCGGCTCGGCCCAGCGATGGCCGACGATCGCGCCGTTTTGGGCGCCATCGATGACATTGTCGGAGATGATCGCCGTGCCGGCGCCCTCGACCACGGTGACGGCGATGCCGGTTCCAGCCTTGCGGATGATGTTTCCCATGGCGACCACATTGCGCATGAATGGCCCCCAGCCGATGTGCATGCCGTAGAGCGGCGTATTTTCGACGACGTTGCCGAAGGCGGTGGTATCCGCTTCAACGTTGATACCGATGCCGAAACCGGGTGGATCGGCAGGGTAGGGGCCACTGGTCGAGAGGTTGCGGACGATGTTTCCCGAACACACGCCCATGCGGCCGCCTTCGTTGAAATTGACGATAGAGATGCCGTTGGCGGCACCGTCGACGATGTTGTTGCTGACGATCGCCCCCTCGAAGGAGAATTCGCAATAGAGCGCCGTTTCGCCCGACCGCGAGCAGGTGTTGCCGGTGATATGCAGATTACTGGCGCTGTTGGCGCGGATCGCCGAAAACGCACAATCCGAGACGATATTGCCCGAGATGACGACGTTGCCGGCGCGGAACGCATTGATGCCGTTGCCGTTCTGGCCGGTTCCGCCGCTACGCGCCTGAATGCGCTCGACGCGGTTGCCGCTGACGATGGTGCCGTCCTCGGCCGCTTGCCGGCGGTGCACGAGGATACCGCCATTGGCGCAGTCGGAAACGGTGTTGCCTGATACCTCCAGGCCGGCGGCTTCGACCGAATAGATGCCGGCGTCGGCCGCGCCTGATATTTCCGAGCGCTCGATGCGGCCCGAAGCATGCTCGAGCGCCAGGCCGTTCTTGCCGCTGCCTGATATCTGGCAATTGTCGATGACGAGGTGAGCGACGCGGCGAAGGTCGAGCAGGCCTTTCGCGTAATCGCCCATCCAGCGGTTGGTGCCGTCGAATACCAATCCGGTGAATTCGATATGCTCGGCCTGTTCGGCCATAAGCAGGTGGCCGTTGCCGCCATAGACGATCCGCGATGCGCCCGGCACGCCGGAAAGTCTGATACGGCTGGGCAGCGAAAGGTTGGATACGACATAGGTTCCCGGCGGCAGGAACACCGGCATATCGCGGTCGTTTGCCTCGCGCAGCAGCGTGGCGAAGGCCTCGCTCTGGTCGTCAAGCGCGCCGAGCTGCACGCCGAGGTCGGCAGCGTTGATCGAGCCGCGCATCGAGGCATTGTCGATGCCGGGCAGGCTGCCTGCCGCTGCCTTGCCGAGCGAGAGGCCCAGGACGGCAAAGCCGGCGGTTTGTGCGAGAAATTTTCGTCTGTTCAACATCGGCACAGAGTCCCAGCGTTCGGCCGTCGCGCCGCAGGAATCGTGCCAGACCGATCGGCCGATCGGGTTTGCCGGCAATAGCTTGTGGAGTCGCCGCGCGAGGCATAAGCTCAACCAATGAGCAGAGCCTTCACGCGCGAAGAGGATAGCGAAAACGCCATCGCCGGCATCGGCGAGCGGCCGATCAGTCCGCACCGCAATCTGGTGACGCAACGCGGCCTGGCGCTGATCGACGCCGAACTGGCTGTTCTGCGCGATGATCTGGCCCGAGCGGAAAAGAGGGCCGACCGCGAGCGCATCGCGCTCATCTCGCGCGACCTGCGCTACTGGACCGCGCGGCGTGAAAGCGCCGAGCTTTCCGTACCGGAACCGGGCAGCGACCTGGTTCGCTTCGGCATGGGCGTCACGCTGGAAGGCGATGACGGCAGGAAGGTGCACTGGAAGATCGTCGGCGAGGATGAGGCCGATCCGGCCAAGGGCACGATTTCCCATGTTTCACCGATGGCCCTGGCTTTGTTCGGCAAGAAGGTCGGCGAAATTGCCGTGGTGAACGGCAAGGAGTGGGAAATCGTCAAGCTCTCCGACAATTAGACCTCGATCTTCACGACATGGTCGCGGAAGAATGCCGCCGCCCCAGCCTCGTCGATCTCGCCGGCGGCGACACCCATGACGAATTCATAGATCGTGCCGTTGTCGGCCGTCAGCGTATAGCCGTTGACAATCAGGAACGCGCCGGCGGCGACGATGGCCGTGCGCCTGTTGCCGTCGACAAAGGGGCGATTTCTGGCGGTGCCGAAGATATAGGCCGCAGCCAGGTCCTCGATCGATGGATCACCATAGTTCGCCTTGTTCTCGGCTCGGGCGGGCGCCGATTCAAGAGCATTCTCGTCTCTTAAACCTTGTGCGCCGCCATGCCGGCGCAGCTGCTCCGCGTGCATCGCTTCCACGGCGCGCCGGCTCAGGAATTGCCAGCTCATTCGGCGAGCTTTCGAAGCGCCACTTTGTATTTGTCCATCACCTCGCGGGCAGCTTTCATTTGCCGCTCGAAGCTATCGTCCACCGGCTTCAGCGCAAGGCCATCACCGGTTTCAACGATTTGAAGCTGGTCGCCAGCCTTCAGGTTCAGGCGATCGAGAAGCTCCCTCGGCAGGATGACGCCTTCGGAATTGCCGATCTTGCGGATTGTCGTGTTCATGGCGTTGCACCTTGGTTGCAACACCAATTATAACGAAACCCGCCCTCGTTACAACATATATTATAACGGCTCATCCAACCTGCAACAGCCGGTCCATCAGCCGGTCGGCGGCCTCGGGGATGACCGTGCCCGGCGGGAAGATCTCCGCGGCCCCCGCCTGCATCACAGCATCGTAATCCTGCGGCGGGATAACGCCGCCGGCGACGATCGATATGCCGTCGCGTCCGAGCTTCTTCAGCGCGTCCTTGAGTTCGGGAATGAGCGTCAAATGTCCCGCCGCCAGCGACGAGGCGCCGATGATATGCACGTCGTGCTCGACCGCGAGCCTGGCGATCTCGTCCGGCGTCTGGAACATCGGTCCGACGGTCACGTCGAAGCCGAGATCGGCAAAGGCCGTGGCGATGACCTTCTGGCCGCGATCGTGGCCGTCCTGCCCCATCTTAGCGACGAGAATGCGCGGCTTGCCGCCGGACTTCTCCTCGAACGCCACGATCTTGTCCTGCAGCCGGTCGACCACCGGATTGTCGCCGAGCGCCTTGCGATAGACGCCGGAGATCGTCTGGACCGAAGCGACATGGCGGCCGAAGACCTTTTCCAGAGCCAGCGAAATCTCGCCGACCGTGGCGTTGGCGCGCGCGGCGCGAATGGCGAACTCCAGCAGATTTTCGCCGCTCTCCGCAGCGCGGCTCAGCGCACTCAGTGCGCTCTCGACAGCAGCGACGTCGCGCGTGCCTTTCAGCCGTTGCAGTTTCGACAATTGACGGGCTCTGACTTCGGCGTTGTCGATTTTCAGCACGTCGACTTTGATGTCCGTCTCCGGACGATAGGCGTTGACGCCGACCAGTATCTGCTCGCCGGAATCGATCCGCGCCTGCGTGCGCGCGGCGGCCTCTTCGATGCGCAGCTTCGGTATGTTTTTTTCGGTTGCGGCGGCCATCCCGCCCAGGCTCTCGACCTCTTCGATATGGGCAAGCGCGCGCGCCGCCAGGTCATGCGTCAGCCGTTCGAGATAGGCGGAGCCTCCCCATGGATCGATGATGCGGGTGGTACCGGATTCCTTTTGCAGGATGAGCTGCGTGTTGCGGGCGATACGAGCCGAATGGTCGGTCGGCAGCGCCATCGCCTCGTCGAAGGCGTTGGTGTGCAGCGATTGCGTATGACCCTGCGTCGCCGCCATCGCCTCGATCATGGTGCGGATGATGTTGTTGTAGGGGTCCTGCGCCGTCAGCGACCAGCCCGAAGTCTGGCAATGGGTGCGCAGTGACAGCGAGCGCTCGTCCTTCGGCAAGAAGTTCTTCAGCATCAGGTTCGACCACAAAAGGCGGGCTGCCCTTAGCTTGGCGACCTCCATGAAGAAGTTCATGCCGATCGCCCAGAAGAAGGAAAGGCGCGGCGCAAAACGGTCGATATCGAGACCCGCCGCGACACCGGCGCGGGCATATTCGATGCCGTCGGCGATCGTGTAGGCGAGCTCGAGGTCGGCGGTCGCACCTGCCTCTTGCATGTGATAGCCGGAGATCGAAATCGAATTGAACTTCGGCATGTGCTGCGACGTGTAGGAGAAGATGTCCGACACTATCCGCATCGAAGGCTTTGGCGGATAGATGTAGGTGTTGCGCACCATGAACTCTTTCAGGATGTCGTTCTGAATGGTTCCGGCGAGGTCCTTCTGCGCAACGCCCTGTTCTTCCGCCGCCACGATGTAGAGCGCCATGATCGGCAGCACCGCGCCATTCATGGTCATCGACACCGTCATCTCGTCAAGTGGTATGCCGTCGAAGAGCTGGCGCATGTCGAGGATGGAATCGATGGCGACGCCGGCCATGCCGACATCGCCGGCAACACGCGGATGATCGCTGTCGTAGCCGCGATGCGTGGCGAGGTCGAAAGCGACCGACAGTCCCTTCTGGCCGGCTGCAAGGTTGCGCCGGTAAAAGGCATTCGACTCTTCCGCCGTCGAGAAGCCGGCATATTGCCGGATCGTCCACGGCTGCTGGACATACATGGTCGGGTAGGGGCCGCGCACGAATGGCGGCAGGCCCGGATAGGTGTCGAGATGCGGTAACCCCTGGAGGTCGCCCTGGTTGTACAGATGCTTGATGGCCAACCCTTCCGGGGTCATCCGCTGGCCCTTGGCCTCGATCGGCGCCCGGCGCGGCGCCGACCAGCCGATCTGGCTGAAATCCGGGATCATGGCGCTGCTCCGATCGATTGATCGAGGCGGATCGGAAACAGCGGCTCGCATACCGCTACGCCCTCGGTGACGGCAGGCCGCCGCTCCGCCGCCAGCGTTTCGACCGGACGTTCGGTCTTCGACGGGTGAAGCGTCGTGCCGATGATGGCCCGATCGCCCGCCTGATAGGCAGCATTGCGGCGGGCGGCGGCCGCCTGAACCCGTTTCTGGATGTGTCCTTGCTGCAGGCTGGACAGCACGCCGCCTTCCGCCTCGATCCGCTGGAATTCTTCCCACGCCGCTTCGCAGAGTTCGGCGGTCAGCGCTTCAACCGCGCCCGAACCGCAAGCAGAGTCGGCGACATGATCGATATGGCTTTCGCTGGCCATGATCAGTTGCGTATTGCGGGCGACACGGCGGGCAAAGCCCGCCGGCAGGCCGTGCGCGATCGTATGCGGCAGGATGGAGATCGAATCCGCCCCGCCGGCTGCCGCGGCAAAACCGGCGATCGCAGTACGCAGGATGTTCGTCTCCGGGTCCGCCGAAGTCATCATGCGGAAGGACGTCTCGGCATGGATGTTGGCGGTGGAGGCGGCGATCGAGCATGCCTCCTGAACACGTGCCCACAGCCTGCGCAAAGCCCTGACCTTGGCCATCGACACGAATTGATCCTGGTCGACGCTCAGCGCAAAGCCGATATGGGGCGCCGCATAGACGAGCGGCTGGCGCGCCTCCTCGAACATCCGGAGATAGGAGACCGCCGAAGCCATCATGGCGCCCAGCTCCTGCGCTTCGGTGGCGCCGGCATTGTGGAAGACGCGTCCGTCTGCCTCCAGCAGAACCCCGGGAACGCCCATCGAGAAAAAATGTGCCAGGGACTGCGGCATCGATGCCTGCAGGGCCTCGATCGACATCCGCAAGCGGCCGGTTCCGGCAAAGATCGCCGCCGGATCGATACCGAAGGAAAGGTTGAGTTTTGCCGGGTCCGACCGGCGCTTGCTCAAGAACGCAACCAGCCAGTCGGCCACGGCGCGGCTCCAGGGATGCGCGTCGATGCGGACCTGGATGCGATTGAGCGGCACGCCGTCGAGCACGGTCTCCAGCGCCTCGGCAGTCCTCGGCAGGCCGTAGCCGAACGCATTCGGCGCGCCTTCGAAGACAAGCGACAATCCGGTGGCGCCCTGTGCGACGTCTTCCAGGGCCTGGGCTTTGGCGCGGCCGACATCGGGGTCGTCGATACGCTGGCTGACGATCCACGGCGATCTGGGATTTGCCCGCGCGAGAGGCTCTGCGGTGACCGAACGATCATAGAGCGGCTCGATACGGATGCCATCGTCCGTATGGGATACGAGCTTTTCCTCGAAGGATTCGCCGGCCAAGGCTTTTTCCGCAAGGGCCAGCCACCGCTGCCGGTCAGGGTTCGGAAGTTTGGCATCGTGGTTCAAGGCACCGGCGCCCATCCGCTCTCCTCGTCTTCTCGGCCGATAGGCCTGGAACGTCAGTCTACGGTTCCCCGTCCCATATCACAATGCAACACGCGTCCTGCGACGGTGAACCGTCAACCGATTGCCAAACATGCGCAAAATCCGCAAGCTCCAAAAAGCCCAATTTCGACCATGGCCATTGTCGCTGCGCAATGGCGTCATTATACCTGCGGCGAGCCCCATTACTTTCAATAGACCGGGGCGTTCAACACTTCAGGTTTGCGGAGACCGGACACATGGCTGACGACACCAGTATTTTCATAGGAGCCAGCCGAAAGCCTGATGACAGCTACCAGCGCGCCGAAAATCTGCTGCTTCAGTATGGCAATCGTCACGGCCTGGTCACCGGTGCGACCGGTACTGGCAAGACCGTGACCTTGCAGATTCTGGCGGAAGGTTTCTCCAATGCCGGCGTGCCGGTCTTCTGCGCCGACATCAAGGGCGATCTGTCCGGTATCGCCATGATGGGCACGGCACAGGATTTTCTGGTCAAGCGCGCCGAGCAGGTCAAGCTCGATCCTTATGATTTCCAGGAATTTCCGGTCATCTTCTGGGATTTGTTCGGCGAGCAGGGCCATCCGATCCGCGCCACCGTCTCGGAAATGGGGCCGCTGCTTCTGTCGCGCCTGATGAACCTGTCCGAGGCGCAGGAAGGCATCATGAACATCGCCTTCCGCATCGCCGACGAAGAGGGCCTGTTGCTGCTGGACCTGAAGGACCTGCAAGCGCTTCTTGCCAACATCGCCGAACGCGCCGAAGAAATCGGCGCTCGCTACGGCAATGTCACAAAACCCTCGGTCGGCGCGATCCAGCGCACGCTGCTGGTCCTGGAGCAGCAGGGAGCGACGAACTTCTTCGGCGAGCCGGCGCTACGGATCGCCGACATCATGCGCACCACCCGCGACGGCCGCGGCGCGATCAGCGTGCTGGCCGCCGACAAGCTGATGATGAATCCCCGGCTCTATGCGACATTCCTGTTGTGGCTGATGTCGGAACTGTTCGAGGAGCTTCCCGAAGTCGGCGATCCCGACAAGCCGAAGCTGGTCTTCTTCTTCGACGAGGCGCACCTTCTGTTCGATGACGCGCCGAAGGTGCTAGTCGACCGCGTCGAACAGGTGGTCCGCCTGATCCGCTCGAAAGGCGTCGGCGTTTACTTCGTCACCCAGAATCCGCTGGATATCCCCGAAACGGTTCTAGCCCAGCTCGGCAACCGCGTGCAGCACGCCCTGCGCGCCTACACGCCACGGGAGCAGAAGGCCGTGAGGACCGCCGCCGAGACGTTCAGGCCCAATCCCGATTTCGACTGTGCAACCGTGATCACGCAGCTCGGCACCGGCGAGGCGCTGGTCTCGACGCTGGAAGCCAAAGGTGTTCCGTCGATGGTCCAGCGGACGCTAGTTCGCCCGCCGTCGTCGCGACTTGGCCCGATCACGCCTGACGAGCGCCGTACGCTGATCACCGAGAGCCCGGTCGCGGGACAGTACGATCAGACCGTCGATCGCGAATCGGCTTTCGAGATGCTGCAGAAAAAAGCCAAGGATGCGCTGGACGCGGAGGCGCAGCAGCAGGAGAGCGGCGGCTCACGCTGGACCATTCCAGGCTTCGGCAATGACGATCCCGCCCACCAGCCCGCCGGCGGCAGGCGAGCACCGGCGCCGCGAGCGTCAAATCGCCAGACGGTGGCGGAGGCGGCGATCAAATCGGTGGTTCGCTCGGTCGGTTCATCCGTCGGACGGGCAATCGTGCGCGGCATCCTCGGCAGCCTGGCAAGGGGGCGGCGCTGAAAGTACCGCATCGGACCAAAGTGGGCACCGGTTTTGCGAGAATCCGACTGCTCAGGGAAAAGCATCGGACCGGAAAGTTGCGGCGCCGAAAGTCCACCGCTCCAGCGCTTTCGACCAGCTCAGAAAATCGAGTCCGAGATCGTTCTTGCCGGGCCGAGCAGGATCGATCCTTCCGGGACGCCCGCATCGATCGGAATGGCTTTGCGGTCTGCCGTGGCAACCAGCTCCTGACCGACACCGGCGGTAACGACCACCGGCGTCTTGTTGGGCACGCGGTCGTAGAGATCGATGATGTCCTGATTTATCAAGCGAACGCAGCCGGATGATACCGATTTGCCTATGGAGAACCACTCCGGCGAACCGTGCAGGCGGTAAAGCGTGTCCTCGTTGCCCTCGAACAGATACAGCGCCCGCGCGCCGAGCGGATTCGTCAGCCCGCCGGGCATGCCGCCATTCTCGGCGCTGTATTTTGCGAGCTCGGGCTGGCGGGCGATCATTTCGGCCGGCGGGGTCCATTTCGGCCACTTCTGCTTCCACTGGACGACGGCATCGCCAGACCATTCGAAACCGGCGCGACCCAGCCCGACGCCGTAACGAATGGCTTTTCCGCCCGAACGCACGAGATAGAGGTGGTGGCCAGCCGTATCGACGACAATGGTGCCGGGCCGTTGGCCGGTCGGATCGGGAACGATCTGACGCAGAAATTGCTCGTCGATTTTCTCGAACGGTATGCCCGGGAGCTCGAACCCACCGTCGCTGACCGGAGCGTACATTGTTGCATAGTCCAGGAGCGGCGGCTCGACGTTGGCTGGCGGCGGCGGCTCGACCGGCTGCCCTCCCACCGTGGTGCAGGCGGAAACCGCAATCGAGGCGGCGCCGAGTGCAGCGGCGTTGAGAAAGCCGCGACGGCTCAGGCGATAGGACTCGATTTCGGTTGTGAACATGGTTGCCTTTTTTTAGGTCTCAAATCGAAACAAACATCAATACGCCGATCAGTACGGCGCCAGCCCTACCAATGCCCGGCGCGATAGGCGGTTCCGATTCTGGCCTGAGGGTGGACAAACAAAGGCAAAGCTGTGACGGTTCCGCCCCTGTTGCGCCGAGGCAACAGGCCTACAGCGCCGCGCGTCCATTTGGATGCGTAAAGGACGCTGTAGCACCCTTAATTTGCGCATGATCCTTTGCAAATCGATTCCGATTTTTGGGGTCATGTGTCAGCCTCCGGCCAGCAAGCCTTCGAGCGAGGGCAGGATCAGGGCCGGCGGAAAATCCCGATATTCCTCGGGCTGGTCGGAGCGGTTGATCCAGACTGTCCGGAAACCGAATTTGGTGGCGCCGGCGACGTCCCAGCGGTTGGATGACTGAAACGACACCGCATCCGGATAGAGGCGCCAGCCTGTCGTGACCATGTCGTAGACCGACGGATCGGCCTTGAAGCGCTTGACGGCATCGACGGAATAGATGTCGTCAAGAAACTGGTCGAGCGCGGCCGATTTGACCGCCGCCTCCAGCATTTCAGGCGAGCCGTTGGAGAGGATCGCCAGCTTGGCGCCAGACCCCTTGAGCGCCTTGAGCACGGCCGGCACTTCCGGATAGCAGTCGAGCCGCCAATAGGCGTCGAGCAGCTTGGCCCTGAGCCCCTTGTCCGCCGAGGGAACCTTGCGCAGCGCGAAATCGAGCGCCTGCTCGGTGAGTTGCCAGAAATCGGCGTAGGCGCCCATCAGCGTCCTGACCCAGGAATATTCCAGCTGCTTGGCGCGCCATATCTCCGACAGGAGCTGGCCATCCGGCCCGATCTGGTCGGCATGACGGCGCACGGCGGCATGGACATCGAACAGCGTGCCGTAAGCGTCGAAAACGTAAGCCGCGTGGTGCATGGTGACAGTTTTGCGGCGAGGCAAGGCTAGGCGCAAGCACAGATTGCAGTTCACATAGCGCTGGCCTCAACAAATCTCAGCGATGCCCGTTGACGGCAGACGCCAAAGCATCTTCCAATGGCGACACAGGACAGTCTGGAACGGACACCAAGCGATGACACTGGCGACTGCGGCGCAATCCGCGACATGGACCTTTGTGGATGGCGACTGGTACGAAGGCAACGTCGCCATCCTAGGGCCGCGCAGTCATGCCATGTGGCTCGGCACCAGCGTGTTCGACGGTGCCCGCTGGTTCGAGGGCGTCGCCCCCGACCTCGACCGCCACGCCGCGAGGGTAAACGCTTCGGCGATCGCGCTTGGTCTCAAACCATCCATGAGCGCCGAAAAGATCGTCGGGCTGACCTGGGACGGGCTGAAGAAGTTCGACGGCAAGACGGCGGTCTACATAAGGCCGATGTACTGGGCCGAGCATGGTGGCTATATGAGCGTGCCGGCCGATCCGGCCTCGACCCGTTTCTGCCTTTGCCTCTATGAATCGCCGATGATCCCACCGTCGGGCTTTTCGGTCACCGTCTCGCCGTTCCGGCGTCCGACCATCGAAACCATGCCGACCAACGCCAAGGCCGGCTGCCTTTATCCCAACAACGGTCGTGCCATTCTCGAAGCCAAGATGCGCGGCTTCGACAATGCCTTGGTGCTCGACATGCTTGGCAATGTCGCCGAGACCGGAACCTCGAACATTTTCCTGGTCAAAGACGGCCATGTCCTGACGCCGGCGCCGAACGGCACGTTCCTGTCCGGCATAACCCGCTCGCGGACGATGATGCTGCTTGACGAGTATGGGTTCAAGACCACCGAAAAGACGCTGTCGGTGCGCGATTTCCTCGAAGCGGACGAGATATTCTCGACGGGAAACCATTCGAAGGTCGTGCCGGTCACCCGCATCGAGGATCGCAATCTTCAGCCCGGGCCTGTAGCCAAGAAGGCGCGCGAACTCTACTGGGATTGGGCGCATTCGATTTCGACCGGCTGACTGGCGAAAAAGCGAACCGGCGCTTCATTCCGGAGTTGCTCCATATCAATCCAGACCTATGTTAGTCCAGTATTGCACCGGATTTTTCCACGAGGAGTACGACCGATGGCTTTTGAACTGCCCGCCTTGCCCTATGACTACGAGGCTTTGCAGCCTTACATGTCGAAGGAGACGCTGGAGTATCACCACGACAAGCACCACAAGGCCTATGTCGACAACGGCAACAAGCTTGCTGCCGAAGCCGGGCTCGGCGATTTGTCGGTCGAAGAGGTTGTGAAACAGTCCTTCGGCAAGAACCCCGGGCTCTTCAACAATGCCGGCCAGCATTACAACCACATCCATTTCTGGAAGTGGATGAAGAAGGGCGGCGGCGGCAACAAATTGCCGGGCGCGCTGCAAAAGGCGTTCGACAGCGACCTCGGCGGCTATGACAAGTTCAAGGCCGACTTCATCGTCGCCGGAACCACTCAGTTCGGTTCGGGCTGGGCCTGGGTTTCGGTCAAGGACGGCAAGCTGGCGATCTCGAAGACGCCGAACGGCGAGAACCCGCTGGTCCATGGCGCGACGCCGATCCTGGGCGTCGATGTCTGGGAGCACTCCTATTACATCGACTATCGCAACGCCCGGCCGAAATATCTCGAAGCCTTCGTCGACAGTCTCATCAACTGGGACCATGTCCTCGAGCTCTACGAAAAGGCATAGGCCTAACTGAGTTGCAAGAAAGCCCCGGCAAAACCGGGGCTTTCTTTTTGGCTCAAGGGATCGGCCGCCCTTTTCCAGCACAGAACGATCGTCGCGAAAATTCACACAAGCGTGAGGCGAATTTCCGGAATTTTTAAGCCAATTTTGCCGTTACCAATCAGTCGGACCTTCACCCGAAACATCTTCACCATGGAGCCAATTGAATGAGAAAGCTTATCCTCGCCATCTCGATGCTCGCCTTCGCCGGTTCGGCGGCATTCGCCGATCCGATCCAGGACCGCCAGGCCCTAATGAAGGAACGTGGAAAGATCGCCGGCCAATTGTCGAAAGTGGTCAAGGGCGAGACCCCTTATGACGCCGCGGCCGTGCTGGTGGCGTTGAAGGCGCTGCAGGCGAACGCCGAGAAATTCCATGCAAACGTCGAGACCCTTTTCCCGGCTGGCAGCGAAACCGGCGACACCACCGCTGCCCCCAAGATCTGGGAGGATATGGTCGGCTTCAAGACGGTTGAGGAAAAATATCTCGCCGACGTCAAGGCGGCGGCGGCCGCCGCCCCTGCCGACGTTGATGCCTTGAAGGCGGGGTTCAACACCATAGGCGGCGATTGTGGCACCTGCCACCAAACATACAGGACAAAGAAGGGCTGATAGCGGGCGATGCGCCGGCTGAAAAAACTCGTCGGCGCCGCCCTCCTACTGGGCGCCGCCGGCGCTGTCGCCGGCTGGTTCCAGTCGGCGCCGGTCAGGCTCGACACTGAGACCCTGGCGCAACTCGGCCCCGGCGATGCCGCCAGGGGCAAGCGCGTTTTTAAAGCCGGAGGCTGCACATCGTGTCATGCGAAGCCAGGCTCACAAGGCGATGCCCGACTTCAACTGACAGGCGGTCTCGAACTCAAGACGCCGTTCGGCACCTTCGTGCCACCGAACATCTCGCAGGATGCCAAGGACGGTATCGGCGCCTGGACGGTCGAAGACCTCGCCAACGCAATGATGAAGGGGGTGTCGCCGAGCGGCGAGCATTTCTATCCGGCGTTTCCTTATGCATCCTACGCGCGCATGAAGCCGGCCGACATTGCCGATCTCCATGCCTTCCTGAAAACGCTTCCGGCGGTCGCCGGCAAGGCGCCGCCCAATTCATTGGGATTCCCGTTCAATATCCGTCGCGGCATCGGGCTGTGGAAGCGCCTCTATTTGAGTGACAAGCCGGTGGTTTCCTTCCCCGATGGCACGCCGGATCCGGTGATGGCCGGCCGCTACCTGGTCGAAGGGCCGGGCCATTGCGGCGAATGCCACACGCCGCGTGATTTTGCTGGCGGCACCAGGAAGAGCGAGTGGCTGTCCGGAGCCACTGCTGCCGAAGGCAGCGGCATCGTGCCGAACATTACTTCGGGTGAAGGCGGGCTCAGTGACTGGTCGGAGGCCGACATAGCCTACTTTCTCGAAACCGGCTTCACGCCGGATTTCGATTCCGTCGGTGGCGCCATGGTCGACGTGCAGAGAAACATGGCCGAACTGACGCCCGAGGACCGGGCGGCAATATCAGCCTATCTGAAGGCCATACCGCCGCATCCCAATGGCTATCCGGCGCGCAAGTAGCCTTTGAGCTGACGCGAAAACCGGACGGGATGGCGGCGCGTCAGCGGTCGCCGAGGAAATCGAAGCCGGCTTCGAAGAAATGATTGTAGTCGCAGGTCATCTCCTCGCCGGGCGCTATGTCACGCAACGCATATGTCTCCTCGGGTGTGGCGACGTCGCAATTCGGGTCATCGGCATGGTTCATGTAGCGCGCGTCGTCGGCTTCGAAAACGATGTAGTTCGGGTCGCGCCGGTCGGGGTAGGAATAGCGATCGAGATAGGCTTTAACCGACCCGGTTTCGCGCTCATAGACCTCGACGGGGATACGCCGGTCGTAATTGGGATCGAGCTTCCAGACCAGTGTGCCCCGTGGGATGTGGTTCTTGGCAAAGACACCGATGCCCTGGATGGGCGATTTGTCGAGATAGACGTCGACGAGCAACATGGCAGACCCTTGACTTGACTGGATGATTTTGGCGGCGCGGCTGCGAAAAGCCGCGCATTGGGTAGCGCGCGGCCATCGCAATTGCGAGCGGAAAATCAGCCAGGCCATGACCCGAAATCGGAATCGATTCCCCGTTGGGGATCGTGCGCAAGATCAAGCTCCTACAGCGCCCTTTGCGCGTCCAAAAGGGTGGGCGGCGCGGTGGTGGAAAGGTCGGCCCTGCCCGCCACCTTCAGTGCAAACACATATGTGAAGGCGATTTCCTCGAGCCTGGAAAACCGGCCGGATGCGCCGGCATGGCCGGAGTCCATGTTGATCTTGAACAGCACCGGATTGTCGCCGGTCTTGCGGTCGCGCAGCCGCGCTACCCATTTGGCCGGCTCCCAATAGGTGACACGCGGGTCGGTGAGACCGGCAAGCGCCAGGATCGGCGGGTAGTCGAGCGCCCCGACATTGTCATAGGGCGAGTAGGCGGCGATCGTCCGGTAGTCTTCCGCCGAAGCGATCGGGTTGCCCCATTCAGGCCATTCCGGCGGCGTCAGCGGCAAGGTCGCGTCGAGCATGGTGGTCAGCACGTCGACGAACGGAACCTCGGCGACGATGCCGCCGAAGCATTCCGGCGCTATGTTGGCGATCGCGCCCATCAGCATGCCGCCGGCCGAGCCGCCCTGTGCGACGATGCGATCATGAGCGGTGTAGCGCTCGGCGACGAGGTGGTGTGCGACCGCGATGAAATCGGTGAACGTGTTCATCTTGTGCGCCCGCTTGCCGTCGTCGTACCAGCCATAGCCCTTGTCCTTGCCGCCGCGGACATGGGCAATCGCGTAGACGAAGCCGCGGTCGACCAGCGAAAACAAATTGGTGTTGAAGGCGGCCGGGACCGTGATGCCGTAGGAGCCGTAGCCGTAAAGCAGGCAAGGCGCTGATCCGTCGAGCGGCGTGTCGCGATGGTGGATGAGCGAGATCGGCACCAGTTCGCCGTCGGCTGCGGGCGCCATCAGCCGCCGGGTCACGTAATGCTCCGGGTCGTGACCGGACGGAACTTCCTGGGTCTTCAGCAGCACGCGCTTGCGGGTCCGCATGTTGTAGTCGAAGACCTGCGCCGGCGTTGTCATGGACGAGTAGGAAAAGCGCATGATCTCGGTGTCGTATTCATAGGATCCCGACAGGCCGAGCGAGAAGGCTTCCTCGTCGAAGGAGATGAGGTGTTCCTCGCCGCTCTTGCGGTCACGCACGACGATGCGCGGCAGGCCTTCCTTGCGTTCAAGCCTGACCATATGGTCCTTGAAGCCGATCACCGAAAGGATTAGCCGGCCCGCTTCGTGCGGCACCAACTCCTGCCAGTTGGCGCGCACCGGGTCGCTCGCCGGCGCCGTCATGATCTTGAAATCCTTGGCGCCGTCGGCATTGGTGAGAATGAAGAAGGTATCGCCGCCTTCTTCGAGATCGTATTGCAGGCCGGTCTCGCGCGGCGAAACCAGCTTCGGTTCGGCGAATGGCTCGCTGGCGCTCATGATGCGGTATTCCGAGGTTTCGTGGTCGTTGATGCCGACCATGATCCATTCGTTGGAGCGGGTGCCGCCGACATTCATGAAGAAGCCCGGATCGGTTTCTTCGTAGATCAGCCGGTCGTTCTCAGGACTGTCGCCAAGGGCATGGAACAGCACCTTGGAAGGACGGTGGTTGGGATCGAGGCGGGTGTAGAAAAATCCGTCATTTCCGGCATCCCACACGCCGCCGCCACCTGTGTCCGGGATCCTGTCCGGCAACTCCTTGCCGCTGGTAAGATCGCGCACACGAAGCGTGAAGAATTCGGAGCCCTTATCGTCGAACGCCCACAGGAGCTTGCCGTGATCGGCCGAATGGTCGACGCCACCGAGGCGGAAATAGGCCTTGCCCTCGGCCTCGATGTCGCCGTCGAGCAGGATCTGCTGGTCGCCGCCATCGCGCGGCGTGCGGAAATAACGCGGCTGCTCGCCGCCAAGCTTGAAGGATGACCCATAGGCGTACGGCCCATCCTTCATCGGCACGGAAGAATCGTCTTCCTTGATGCGGCCCTTCATCTCTTTGAAAAGCTGCTTCCGCAACTGGGCGGTGTCGGCCATCAACGCCGCCTGATAGGCGTTCTCGGCTTCGAGATGGGCGCGGATCTGGCCGTCGAGCAGGGATGGATCCCTGAACATCTCTTGCCAGTTGTCGGCTCTCAGCCAGGCATAGTCGTCCGTCCGGGTTACCCCATGATGGAGATCGAAGACTGGTCGCTTCTCTGGTTGCGGCGGGCTGACAGTTGGAAATGCTGGGGTTCGGGTCATTGCGTCTCGCTGTGGAAGTTACTTGAATGGCGAATGAACACGCCGATCAGTGCAGGTTCAAGGGCTGGACAATATGTTTGCGCCGGGCCCCAGAAGATGAGCCGGAGGAGAGGGAAAAATGAAATTCCGTTTTCACGTTGCTGCGGCTTCCGCCGTCGCTTCGACAGTTTTGGCCTTTACCGGCCAATCTCATGCAACCGTGTTCGCAGCTTGGCAAGTGACCAACGTTCCGTTTGGCGACACGCTCAACGTGCGCAAGTATCCGGCGGGATCGTCCCTGAAGCAGGCCGCCTATCCCAACGGTGCCGTTTTGCAGATGACCGGGAAATGCACAGGCGGCATAAACCTGCTCGACATCGCCAAGCAGGCGCGCTACAGCGCCGCGCGTCCTCTGGACGCGCAAAGGACGCTGTAGCACCTTTGAATCTGCGCATGATCCTTTCCGAAAATCGATTCCGATTTTCGGGGTCATGCGCTTGAAGCATCCGCTATCGCTGGTACGAAGTCTGGCATGATCCGGCACAGAACGGCAATTTCGTAACCGGCTGGGTCTACGGAAAATACATCACCCCACATTGATGGATCACTGCCGGTCCGCGGTGCTGATTTCCGGCTTGCTTGCAACAGCAAATCGCAACCTATGGTTTTGCGGACTCTGAAAACAACCAGCTAGCCTGCGCCACAACCAAGCATAGCCAAGCATTGAGATTTTTTTTACTGGCTCTCATGGATGTAACGGCAACTCGACCGGGCGTCCGCCGCTGCTGGTCTGCCCAGAAAATATCGCAAAGTTACAGAGTGCACGAAAGGTTGAAGCTGATCGTCGAATATTTTATTGCCATCGATGAATACAGCGCAAGAAGCGAATTGACTTACTTGGTTTAGTGGCTCATTAGGATGCTGCGACGCGAATCGCAGAGGCTCTTTCCTGCAAAAATTTCGCGCGATGCCCGACCTGTCAAAAATAGGGCGCAGATAGAAACAACTCACGTTGGGGCCAGGAAGCCATGGATATTATCGAAACACCTTCCAGAAATAGTGATGCGCTGATCGAATTGACGGCCGACGTCGTAGCCGCCTATGTCAGCAACAATCCGGTGCCGGTCGGCGAACTGCCGAGCCTCATCGCCGATGTCCATGCCGCCCTCGGGCGCGTGGGCGGGGCCAGTGAACAGCCTCCTGCCGACAAGCAGAAGCCGGCAGTAAACCCGAAACGCTCCGTCCATGACGACTACATCGTATGTCTTGAAGACGGCAAGAAGTTCAAGTCGCTGAAGCGTCACTTGATGACCCACTACGGTCTGACGCCGGACGAGTATCGTGAAAAATGGGGCCTGGACGCAAGCTACCCGATGGTTGCTCCCAACTATGCTGCCGCCCGCTCCCAGCTCGCCAAGAAAATGGGTCTCGGCCGCAAGCGCAAGGGGCGCTGATATCGGCTCTTCCCAACGTGGGTTGAACGATCAACGGCGCCTCCGGGCGCCGTTTTGGTTTCGGAGCATTGCTGGAGCAGCCGATATGCGTTGCGTCATGTGCGGGCTCTCCGTCATTCGGGGCAATCGCGCGGCCTAATCAGGCGGTCTGCCTCAACGCCGCCTCGGCGTCGCGTTTGATGCGCTTGACCATGGAACGAAGACCATTGGCGCGTTGCGGCGACAGGTGCTCGTCGAGGCCAAGTGCCCTCAGCGTGGCTTCCGCGTCGGTTTTCTGGATCTCGCTGGCAGGTCGTCTGGAAAACAGCGCCAGCATGATAGCGACAAGGCCGCGCACGATATGGGCGTCCGAATCACCGGCGAAGGTGACGACTGGGTCGGGACCCGGTCCATATTCGGTGGTCAGCCAGACCTGGCTGACGCAGCCGGGCACCTTGTTGGCAGGGTTGCGTTCCTCATCGGGAAACGGCGGCAGGGCCTCGCCCAGTTCGATCACATAGCGATAGCGGTCTTCCCACTCGTCAAGCAGGGAGAAGTCGTCGCGGATCGTTTGGATCGTCGTGGTCATCACCTCGGATATAGTCATCCGGCGACGCCGCGTCACGGAAAAAGAGGAAAACACCATAGGCGACGACGGGCGGACGGCCTATGGTGCAGTGACAGATGCGCTAAAAATATCTTAGTTTTTCGCCGGCAGATCGATTTTCGCCGGCAAGTCGATTTTCGCGGGCAACACGATGTCTTCGGGCACGCTGCCGGTCATTGTCGCCGTGTCTGGTTCGCCGGTCTTGTCGTCCAACATGGCGGCCGCGATCTTGGCGGTCTCCTTGGCCCGGGCGGTGATCGTGTGCATTGCGGACTTGCCGGTCTCGCAGACATCGGGCCTGCGCTCGCATATGCCGGCAATGTCGCCGACGGCTTCGCGTGCCGCAAACAACGCCTGGATCGGCCCGACGCTTTGGTGGCCTGTCTCGTCGGAGCCGACATTCAGCGGCAGTGCCAGAAGCACCAGCGAAAACCAGAAAGCCATTCTGATCAGAAAGCCCATCTGTATGCCCTCATCTGTGACCGGATCATGCATTCGTGCGGCATGACCCCTTATGGGTACGATAGTGGCATAGACGCGCAAAGGACGGCTTGCCCGGTCAGCGAAAATTTTCCTCAAATTTTAGGCAAATTCGAAACGAAGCATTTTGCAATGGATTTGTCTCAAATCCAGCCGATTTTCTTTACTTGAGGTTAACCATCCATCTAATTGTTTTCCGTAGTGATTTCCCCGAAACGCAGCGTGCCGGTGGCGACTGTCGGAGGCGAAAGGGCGGTTCGCCCGGATAACGCTCCATTTACTATGGCTGCAATTGCCAAGGTTTTGCCGCGCCGGCCTCCCAATATTTGTCTCAGGCCGGGCATTGATCGGTTCCTGCCTTATCCATTCCTTAAACGCTGGATGCGAGTTTCAGATCAACAAAAGCAATCCTGCGAAGCAGGGCAGTTCACGACCAGGTGCGAGTGCGTTGAGTTGAGTTCGATAAGGGCCAGATACGTTGAGTTGCCCGGCGCTATGGCAGCCGGTTGCGAACGTATGGTTCATCCGTCGATCCTCGGACAGAACGACCGCCGGTGCCAGCGCCGGTTTATCGGTGTCATGCTGGCCGCTCCGTTCTTTGCGGCAGGCGCAGCGGTCACGCTGGTCACCTCGGGCATGGGCGCGGCCGTGACCATGGCTGCGATCTTTGCGACTTTCGGCCTCTGCTGGTTTGCCGCCTTGCTGGTGGCGGCATCGGGCAAGATGGCGTTCGCCGGCCAGGTCGCCCTGGTGATGGGCAGTCTTGCTCTTGCCGGTGTCATTGCCGCGGCGGACGGTCTGGCCTCGCCGGTCGCCATGCTTGTCGTGGCGCTGCCGTTCGAAGCCTGGTGGATCGGGGCGTCTCGTCGCGCCGCACTCTGGGGCGCCATAGCTGCATTTGTCGCTATCCTGCTGCAGGCTTTTGCCGGTTCAGGTTTCCCGTTCAGCCCGGCGGAAATCACCGCTTGGCATTGGCTGCTGCCGCTGGGTTGGACGCTCACCGTCGTTCCGCGCGTCGCGAGACTTGGCAATCCGGCCGGCGCGCGTCTTGATCCGGCGACCGACGATCGGCTCGAAAACATCATTGACGCCGTTGTCCTGCGGGCCGGCAGGCATGGCGAGGTTCTGGATGCGTCGGCAAAGGCGCGCACGATCCTGAAGCTGCAGCCGGAACTGCTGTCCGGTAGCGGCCTGTTCGACCGCATCCATCTGTCCGATCGCGTCGCATACCTCAGCGCGCTGGCCGATATGCGCGATGGCGCGTCGGCGCGTCGGCTCGATCTTCGCGTCCGACTGCCGCAAAACGGCAACGGCCCAATGGCGGACAATTACCGGCCGTTTTCCCTTGAGCTGATGCGGGCGGAGCAGGAGGACGTCTTCGCGCTCGTCCTGCGCGAGAACGACGAACTCGTCGGCTTGCGCGAAGAGCTTGCCGCTGCGAAAGAGGCGACCGCGTCTGCCGAAGTGGCGAAGGGACGGTTTCTGGCGGTCGTCAGCCACGAGCTTCGCACGCCGTTGAACGCCATCATCGGTTTTTCCGACATGCTGCTGCATGAGATGTTCGGCACCTTCAAGGATCCGCGCCAGAAGGAATATGTCGGCCTGGTCAAGGAGTCCGGCCAGCATTTGCTTGCCGTCGTCACCTCAATACTCGACGTGTCGAGGATCGAAGCCGGCGCCTATGCAACCGAGCCGGAACCGTTCCGTTTCGTGGAAGCGGTCGAAATGTGCCAGTCGATGATGCGCTTGCAGGCCGAGGCAAAGAACATCGATCTGCAGGCTCAGATCGCACCGGATGCCGGCGAGATAAACGCCGATCGTCGTGCCGTGCAGCAGATACTCATCAACCTAGTCTCCAATGCCATCAAATTCACGCCCGATGGCGGCGATGTCGTCGTCGGCGCCAAGCGGATCGGCTCGCGACTGCATTTCTGGGTCAGGGACACCGGCATCGGCATCGCCGAGGAAGACTTTGCCAATCTCGGCAAGCCGTTCATGCAGATCCAGAACGACTATACGCGCCGCTTCGAGGGAACCGGGCTCGGCCTGTCACTGGTGAAGGGCCTGGTGGCGCTGCACGAGGGCACGATGTCGATCGAAAGCATGCCGGGCGAGGGCACCACGGTCACGATCAGCTTGCCGGTGAACGGACCGAAGGGACGTTCGACGGACAAGCCCGGCGTGCTGCCAATGCCTGCGGCGAAGGCGGAGACGAAAGGGGACAGGCATGGCTCGCTCCGCAAAACAGCCTAAGACGGTCAAGCGCCGCGGCGATGCCTTCCAGGGTGGCGCGGTCGCGGTCGGCAGCCTGATCTCGCGCAATCCGGTTCTGGTCGGCGGTTCGACCGCCTTCCTGGTGACGCTGTTGTACGTCTCGGCGAACGCCCTGTGGTATCAGCCTTTTCCTCATGCCGGCGCGTTTTTCGCGACCAGGAGCATAGAGAACTTTCCTCAAGCAGGCGCCGACGAGCCCGAAACCACTATCAACATCGTGCGGCCGGGCTTGGCCCCGATCAAGAGCGATCCGGTCGTCGAGCAGATCCAGGGCATATTGAAGGACCTGGATTTCTATTCCGGCACGGTCGACGGCATTTCTGGCCCCAACACGCGTAAGGCCATACAAGCCTATCAGCAGAAGGTCGGGCTCAACGCTTCCGGTGAAATCGACAGCGTTCTGCTCGATCAACTGGGCGCCACGCCAACCGCCTCGACGGTCGTGCCGCATCCGGCACCTCGTCCGGACGACCTGGCCGCGATTCCCGTCTCCGCTTCGGCGCCGGCAGATGCGCCGGCGCAGGCACCCGACGCACGTATCATCAAGATCCAGGCTGGGTTGAAGGCATTCGGCAATGACGATATGCAACTCGACGGCGTGGTCGGGGCCCGCACCAAGGCAGCGATCAGGGAGTTCCAGTCGCTGTTCGGGCTGCCTGAGACCGGCGAGCCCGACGAGGTCGTTTACGTCAAGATGCGCGAGATCGGCCTGACCAACTGATGGGCGGAGGCGCGCGGTTCTGGTTTCACCCAAACGCAAAGCGCTCTAAGTACCGTCCGATGTCGTCCAGAATGCTGCTATGCGCATAACCACCGATCTGTGGGTATCGGCCCTGTTGCGCCGGGTTTTCGGCGCCGGCGGCTTTGCCGCCGTGGTCAAGCGCGGCGCAACCGAGGCCGGCGCCGTCTTCGTGCTGGCGCGAGGCCGCATGGGCGAGATTGCCTTGTTTGGACCGGCGCCGCAGACGAGCTACGATTCAGCCAAACCCGACGACCGATTCTTCAGTTTGCTCGGCGCCGGCGAGGATGCCGCCGTTTTTGACGCACAACTGGAAAGGGAGAAGAAATTCGATCCCGACATCTGGGTCGTCGAGATCGAGGCCGGCGCTGTTCCCGTCGAGGAACTTATTTCCGTCAAGTCGCTCTAACGATATGCATGAAAACAAAGGCTTAAAGCGTTCGCTTGAATCTCTTTCAGACCCGACGCGCCTTAATGCATGTCGCGCAAAAGTGTGCAGCGGTTTTGCGATAACGGCGTGCATAAAACAACAACCTGAAGCGCGTCGCATGAGGCCGGTCAAACGCGACGCGCTTTAGGGCTGGCGGCAGCATTGTCGCTGTCCGCTTTGCGGATGTCGGCGTTTGCCGCAACCGGTCCGGCATTGCGAATGGCCTTCGACAGTGTCTCGGCCTTCCAGCCGCGTAGCCTGTCCAGCGCTGCGTCGCGATGCAGCAGTCGGTAGCGGTCGAGGAAGATGCGAATAGCCTGCGGGTGCGGAAACTCTGTGGGATAGACGGCGACGGTGATCAGGAACGCCCTCTCTTCGCCGAGATCAAGCGCGCGCAGGGCGGCTAGAAGCGACGTGTAGTTCTGGTTTGCGGTGAGCGACCGCGCCGTTGAAAAATCGATTTCGAGCGCGTCGGCCAGTGCTGTCTGGAAGAATGCGACATTGCCGGTCAGCGCCGTCTCGCGCAGTTTGACATAGGTTTCAGCGCCGGCGAACGGATTGACGGTCGCGCCGCCGCTCTCATCATCGGCACGCATCATCGACCGCAGCCGGCGCCGTGCATTCTCGGCGGCGGCGCCGGGCACATGCTGGCTGTCGGGGCTGGGCGCGATGACTTCGGCGCTTTTAGGCGCCGTCTTGGCGACCGCCTCCTGCTGCCGCACGCTCACCAGCGTCGGCTTTTCAAGTGCCCTGATCAACTGGGCGATGGTCGGGTTCAGATCCTTGCGGCGCGCGATGGCGCGCGCATGCGGCAGGCCGTGCCGTCCGATCAGCGCGACGAGGTCGATATCACTCAGCGCGCGCGAGCGGATGAGCAACGGCGCGGCAACGTCGACCGGCTCCCCGCAAAGCCGCCGGACCAGCGCAGTGGGTGCGTATTCGCATTCGGAAAGGGCGGCGGCGACATAGCGGCGCGATTCGACCGACACATTGGCGAAAAGCGGAAGCGTCAGATCCTCAAGTTGTGCGATCTCCCGGCGCGAAGGGCGGGTGAGCGAACAGAACGCCGACACCGCCGCGCGGAACAGCCTTTCGGCCTTTCCCGATTCAGCCCGTATAGCGATTTGCCTGAAATCCGAAGCTGACACGAAGGATACGCCTGACACTCGACACGATCTGGACCATGCTCGACCGGGACTGTGTCGGTTTCGCATTTGCCTCGGGTCAGGACTTCCTGACCTCAGAACAAAGATCAAATTAGCGGCGATCCGTTAGCGTTCCGTTAACCTACTGCCGTCCTTAATCAGATTGGAGGCGTTGCGTTGTGCTCCGGGGCAACCGAGAGGAATGCACGAACCATGGGCATGGTACTGTCTTTCGTGCCGCGAACGGCGGCAACCAATCGAGCAGAACGAAACACCGGAACGCCGGCGGCGGTGATCATTTTCCCAGGCGTCCGCTACGAGCCACGGCAGCTGACGGGCGAGACGCGGCCAGGCGCGGGTCCAGATAAGCCGGGCTCGTCAAGGACGATGCCGGGATCGTCGGGGACGCTGCCTGTTCCGCATCATTAGAGCGCCGCGCGCCCTGTTGGGCGCGCAAAGGACGCTCTAACACTGTAAAAGAGCGCCGCGCACCCTGTTGGGCCGGAAACCGGCGGCATATTTCGGTTGACGTCAGTAGGCCTGCAGTTCGCAGGAACTCTGCTCGAGAAACCGCGACACGACCGGCTTCCAGCTGTCGTCGGGCACAAACGAGCGGATGACGAACATGCCTTCGTCGACGGGCACCTCGACGAAGATTGCCCCTTGCAATTCCTCCGGGAGCTCCTTGCGGATCTCGATCATCTGCGCCGGCGTCAGTACGATACTGTCCAGCACCCTTCCGGTCGCACTATGGTCGTTGAAGGAGTAGATGTTATGGCCGCTGCGGTCATAGACCGATACGGACCAGAACGGGACGTTTCCTGGTGCCTTCACCCGAACCATCCCTTCTGACAGATCGAACCGGCAAGCAGCCGCATAAAACAGCGGATCGACGGATTTTACCACCGGCGTACCGCCGGCCTCGGCGTCCAGCCTGGTCATCCTATAGAGGTCCGAGGCCATGGCCAGCCGCGACCACGCATCACGTTCGGAAAATTCCGGGACGAGCAGCAGCACGACGATGTGCACGATGCCGGCGCCCAGCAGGCCGAGCAGGATCGCGTGCAGCAGCCTACGCATTGCAGCCGACCTTCAGGATCTGCGGCAGCGTGATATCCGAAAGACCCGTGCTGCTGGCGATCGGCGTGTCGTAGAATGTCAGCACGAAATACATCCGGCCGAAGCCGCCGGAAAGCAGCCAGTTGCCGGGTGTGGGGCGGTTGCTGACGGAAATCACTACCGAATTGTCGGGTTGGCGCAGAACCTGGTGTGATTGAAGTGCCGCAAGCCTTGGCTTGCCGGCCTTGACCACCCCGAGCGATTGATCGGCGGCATAGAGGGTCCAGAACCGGGCCGCGGGAAATCCACCTTCGATTTCATAGGCGCATTGGCGTTTCAATTGTTCGCCACCGGAATCGCGCTCGGCGATAAAGGACAGGCCTTCTGCCTGCCCGAGTGCAAGGATACCCTCGCGCGCCACGCGGGCTTTCGAATAAGGATCCGCCGCCCTCGTGCCGATATCGGGGAACGCTGTCCATGGGCCGATCCTGATCGCGCCGATGCCGCCCTGCGTCTTGAGAGCGTACCAGACGCTGCCGCCGCCGCCGCCGATGGCTATGGCAAGCGCGAGGAGCGTCAGGAATGCGTTCTTGAGCATGAAGAGCCGCGGGAAAAAAGAGGAGTGCCGCCCGGGGATATCGCGGGGCAGGGGGCGATGGCAAGCGGACCTCTGTGGAATTGCCGGCGCGAGCATGCCCTGGCTCGTCGTGCCGGCGTCAAAGCGCCGACAGGGTCTCCGGCGTCGCAGGCGCCTGTAGGACGGGCGCTGACTGGAACAGTCTTGTGATGTCCCTGAGCGCCCGCGTTGTTTGGCTGGACAGCACCGGCGGGCGCTCGGCGGCAGTGTCGGCCGCTGCCTGCTCGGCATTCTTCTTTTCCGCTTCCTCGGCCTTGGCGGCGATCTCTTCGTCGACGAAGGGATGATCGAGACCGGGGATCGGCTTGAGGTCGATATTCTGGTGCGCATAGACCATCAGCCGCTGCCAGACCATCGCCGGCAGCGAGCCGCCGGTCATGTTGTTGGTCGGGGTGAAGTCGTCATTGCCGAGCCACACGGCAGCCGTGTAGTTGCCTGTGAATCCGACATACCAGGCGTCGCGGTAAGACTGCGTTGTGCCGGTCTTGCCGGCCGAAACGATATTGGGAAGAGCAGCGCGCCGCGCCGTGCCCATCACCGGCACCGCCGCCAGCATGGTGTTCATAGACTTCAGCGCCTGTTCCGAGAGCACACGGTGCGGCGGCGGCGCATCTTTGGCGAAATCGTAAACCACCTCGCCGGTACGGGTGACGAGTTGGGTGATGCCATGCCGGGAGCCGACGAAGCCGTTCTGGGCAAACACGCTATAGCCTGTCGCCTGGTCCATCACGGTCATGCCCGATGTGCCGAGCACCATCGTCTTGTGCGATTCGAGCGGCGATTCGACGCCCATGGCTTCCGCCATCGCCTTGATCGGCTTGATGCCGAGATGATTCTTGGCCAGCCGCACCGGCACGGTGTTGACCGATTTGGCCATCGCCGTGATCAGCGTGACCTTGCCGGCGCGTCCGTCATTGTAATTGTGCGGCGACCAGGCACCCCAGGAGATCGGCCCGCCGGAAACGACGGAGTCCGGCGTGAAGCCGTGCTCCATCGCCGTTGCGTATACGTAGGGTTTAAACGATGAGCCGCTCTGGCGCAGCGCCTTGGTGGCGCGGTTGAACTGGCTGGCACCGTAGTCGCGGCCGCCGACGATCGCCCTGACTGCACCATTGGTTTCGATGACCACCATGGCGCCTTCGGTGACGTTGTATTCCTTGCCGAACTGGCGGAGATGGAATTCCATAGATTCTTCCGCCGCCTTCTGGATGTTGGCGTCGAAAGTGGTGTGAGCGACCAGCGAATGCTGGCCGGACTTCGCGGCGATCTTCTTGACCTCTTCGAATGCCCAGTCGAGGTAGTAATCCGGGCTCTTCTGCTCGCCGCGGTCGACGATTTCAGCCGGATTCAGCCGCGCCTGCAGCACCTGACCCTCGCTCATGAAGCCGCCTTCGACGAGATTCGACAGCACCACATTGGCCCGCGCCCTGGCAGCAGGCAGGTTGATGTGCGGCGCGTATTTGGTCGGTGCCTTGAACAGGCCGGCCAGCATCGCCGCTTCGGCGAGGTTCACATCCTTGACGCTTTTGCCGAAATAGAAATCGGCGGCCGCTTCGATGCCGAACGTGCCGCCGCCCATATAGACGCGGTCGAGATAGAGCTGCAGGATTTCCTTCTTCGACAGATTGGCCTCGAGCCACAGCGCCAGGAAGGCTTCCTTGACCTTCCGCTCCAGCGTCCGTTCATTGGTCAGGAACAGGTTCTTGGCCAGCTGCTGGGTGATGCTCGAGCCGCCCTGCACCACGGAATTCGCCCGCACATTCGCGAAGATCGCGCGCGAAAGGCCGAGCGCATCGATGCCGTAGTGATCGAAGAAACGCCGATCCTCGGTGGCCAGCACCGCCTTGATGACCTGGTCGGGCATCTCGTCGACCGGCACCGAATCGCGCTGGATGATGCCGCGCTGGCCGATTTCATTGCCGTAGCGGTCGAGGAAGGTGATGGCGAAATCGCCTTGGGCACGCCAGTCGCCGGCGGTTTCCTGGAAGGCCGGCAAGGCAAGCGCCAGCATGACGACGATGCCGCCGGCGCCGAGGGTGAAACCTTCGCTCAACAGTTCGATGATGCCGCGGCGCCAGCCGGAGACGCGGAAGCGCCGGAAAAAAATCGTGGCCGCTTCCCAGAACCGGCGCGCCTTGAAGCCGATCTCGTAGAGCGAGGAATCGAACCACGCATCCGCTGCCAGCAGTCTTGCGGCAATCGGACCTCTTCTTTTGCGTGGTTTCAAAGGACTGGCCATTCCAGGATCCGGCTGCGGCTACGCCTCTCACTGAGAAACTGCATGCGGGCAATTTCAGGGCGGCGCGCCAGCCAAGACTATTCGTCCATTTTGGCCCCGCTCACAAGGGCGAGGGGGACTTTTGCGGCACGGATTGTCGATGCGAGGGGTAGGGGCCTGCAACCTCCACAGCCTTGGCACCTCGCATCCGCTTTCAAATTACCGCGCCGCGATAAAGCGCATGAAATGTGCCACGTCGGCGTCGCTTGGCTCCTGGCCGGTGAAACTGCGCAGATAGGCGGCGAGATGACTGACTCTCGCCTCGACCGGTTCCTTGAGGTCGAGCACATAATAACCGATCTGCATGTAATAAAGGACACGGGCGCGGATGAAGGCATCCTCTTCGTCGTAGCCATGCCGGCGATACATGTCGCGGATCGCGCCTAGCCGGTCATTGTCGGCTTGGTCGATGGCCCGGCGCACGTCGTCGGAGCGACGCGCCCATTCTCGGATGGCGAAGTCGAGCCTGGGATTGAACAGGCGCTCGTCCGCCCAGCATTCGAACACGTTCATGACGCCCATGATGATGCTTTCGGCTGGCCGCTGCGCGCGTTCGACGATCGCCCTGGTGTTGGTGTTCCGCCAATGGGCAAGCAAGTGGTCGAGCAGATCCTGACGGCTCTCGAAGTACCAGTAAAAGCTTGAGCGCGAAACGCCGAGCTTCTGGCCGAGCGGCAGCACGCGCACGCTTTCGATGCCGTCTGAAATCAATGTCTGGAGTGCAAGATTGATCCAGTCCCAGCGCGTCACCTTGATGTTGCCGGGCGCCGGCTCGTCCTGCGGAGCAATCATGATCATGGCCGCACAATAGGCATGAGGCGAACTGCATACAACCGTACTAGACACATATGTACAGTGCAAGTATCCTGCCCGCCTCAACGAACTGGGCCGAGCGGCCGGCGCGCGTCATAGCGGCTTCTCCCTACGATCCCCAGCGCCAGGGCAATACGGCAATGAGGAGTATCCGCCATGATCGATGACGCCGCACGTGATCTCAGGCGCGAACGCAGGCGCGGACGAACCGGCGAGGCCGGCAGCGAGACCAGCCGCCGGCCGGACTATCGTTCGCTGAAGAACCCGTTCCTGCCGCAGCCGATCTTTTCGGCCGACCAGGTCGCCGCGATACATGATACGGCGCTGCGCGTGCTCGAGGAACTCGGCGTCAAGGTGCTGCTGCCGGAGGCGCGCACCATTCTTGCTCGTGCCGGTGCGCTGGTCGACGAAGACAGTCAAATGGTGCGCATCGGCCGCGACATTGTCGCGGCGGCGTTGGTCTCTGCGCCGAAATCGATCCGGGCGCACGCTGGTGACCGTGCCCGCGACCTGACGCTCGAGCTTGGCTCGATGACGTTCCTGGCGGGGTCCGGGGCGCCGAACGTCACTGATCTAGAGCGCGGCCGGCGGCCGGGAACGCTTGCCGCTTTCAAGGATCTGATCCGCCTGGTGCAGCATTTCGACGTCCTGCATATGCTGGGACCTTGCATCGAGCCGCAGGACATCGACAACCGTTTCCGCCATTATGCCGTCAACCGGGCTCAACTGACGCTCTCCGACAAGTTACCGTTCGTCTTCGCGCGCGGCACGCCGCAGGTCGAGGACGGCTTCGAGATGCTGCGGCTGGCGCGCGGCCTGTCCGAGGCCGAATTCCGTTCGGGCGCTCATTGCTACACCGTCATCAACACCAATTCGCCGCGTCAGCTCGACAATTCCGATGGCGCAAGGCATCATCGACTTTGCCAAGGCGGGGCAAGTGTTGATCATCACGCCCTTTTGCCTGGCCGGCGCCATGGCGCCGATCACGGTGGCCGGCGCCCTGACGCTGCAGCACGCCGAAGCGCTGGCCGGGCTGACGCTGGCCCAGAATGTGCGACCGGGCGCGCCGGTCGTCTATGGTTCGTTCTCCTCCAATGTCGACATGAAGTCGGGGGCGCCGGCGTTCGGCACGCCGGAGCACGTCAAGGCCACTCTCGGCGCCGGTCAGCTTGCGCGCCTCACCGGCCTTCCCTGGCGGTCCGGCGGCGGCAGCGCCGCCAACATATCGGACGCGCAGGCGGCCCATGAAACGCAGTTCGCTCTGTGGGGCTCGGTGCTTGCGGGTGCAACGGTCTGCATCCATGCCGCGGGCTGGCTCGAAGGCGGCTTGAGCGTTTCATTCGAGAAGCTGATCACCGATATCGAGGCACTGCAGACGGTCGCCGAACTCTGCGCGGCGACGCCCGGAGACGAGGCCGCGATCGGCTTCGAGGCTATCGCCGAAGTGCAGCCGGGCGGGCATTTCTTTTCGGCCGGGCACACAATGGCGCGCTACCGCACCGCTTTCTACGAGCCGCTGGTCGCCGATTGGTCGAATTTCGGCAACTGGACGCAGGCCGGGTCAAGAACCGCCACGGAGCGCGCCACCGGCATCTGGAAACGGCTGCTGGCCGATTTTCGGCCGCCGGCTTCCGCCGCTGCCACATCAGGTGTTCTCGACGAATTCATAGCGCGGCGCACGGAAGAGGGTGGCGCAGCACCGGTGTCGTGAGGATCAGTGCAGTCCCTGCTCGAATAGGTGGCGGCCGTGAGCCCTAACCATATCCGGGCCGTGGATGCTGCGCCTTGCCCTTTCGGCGGTCATCCCGTTTCGTTCGTCTATCGCTGCGAAATCGGGCGGAGGCGCTGCGCCGTCATCCGCTATCCTCGGCGCGGATCGTTGCGGCGGGGCGGACGGACGTCAGTCCAAAACGAGCGCAGAGGTCTGGAACACTCTCGAAGTCCATATCCAGTTGGTACTTTCGTAAAAGTTCGCCGGACTTTGTCCTGTCGGGCCAGATCGCTGCCAACTCGCGGAAATAGTTCTCAAACCCCGCCGGCGAAATTACTTCGATAATTTCGCACGGTGTGTCGCCAGCGTTCCAGAACGTATGCCACTGGCCCCGCGGCTTGAACACCCATGTGCCCGGCCCGGCAGTAATGACGTCGTCGCCAAGCAATGCGCCCAGATTGCCGCTCACCACATACGATCGCTTGTTGAGAACCAGGGCCTGTCGGACGAGGAGGCGGTGGATGCCATGCTCGTCCTCGTCCGCAGCGTGAGCTCGAGTTTGCTGGACCGCCGAAGCAAGAAACCGTCAGCCTGAAGCCAGCGGGGCCGGCGCGGGCCGTTTTCCGATCTAGCGCTGATTGGAGCGGGGTATATGAGCAGTCGGTACGGCATTTGGGGTCGGTGCGAATGCAATTTCTAGTATTATTTCATGATGTCTTTCAGACATTTGATCAATCAAAAACATTTGTGAAAATTGGTTTTTCCGTTCCGAGTTCCTATTTTAGGTGAGAAACTAATTTTCATCACCTCAGCGAAAAGGAGATTTTATCGATGGCGGAACTCAATCAGAATATCATGGAAAAAGCTGAGGCGCGCTTCATGGAGAAGCAGAAGAAAACCGCGGAGCGAAACCAGGCTACGGCCGAATATATTTCCGAGGCCAAAGCCAGGACTATCAAGACCGAAAGGTTGCGGGCGCTGCGGCTGGCCAAGGAAGAGGCCGACCGTGCGGCGGAAGCCCTCAATCCCGTCGCTCCCAAGAAAAAGCGGGCGGCAGTCAAGAAGGCGGGGGCCGCTTAACGGCGGTCAAGTCATGAGCCTGACATTTCCAAATCTAAGCCGAAGCTACGACGAGGCGAGCCGACGGATCCGCTTCGTCGGTTATGACGGCATGTCCCAGATTTCTTTCTTTATCCATGCAGACGCCATCTCGACGGCACCGCCGGGGACGGCGACAGCCGAAGCCACGTATCTCGCCGCCTTCGATTCGGCAGTCGGTCCCATACATGACGTCGCAAGGAATGCTTATGCCCGCACCGGCAAGAGCATGTATGTGCTGACAGCGGCCGATTTTCGATAGATCCCGACCGTCCGCGCGATCGGGACCTTGGAAATCCAGTGATCTGGCGCCAGAACGTCAACGCGGCTACGCTGCAAGCGGAAATCGCTGTCGGGGTGAAGGCCTGTTCAGCCGTGACGGGCGAGGGAGAAGACGATGACCGCGCCCGCCGCCGCGCTGCAGAAGGCCTTGTTCGAAGCGTTGGACGGTGATGGTTCCCTGTCAGTGGCATTGGGCGGCGCAAAACTGTTCGATCATGCCCCGGAAAATGTCCCATTTCCCTATGTCACCTACGGCCGGACCAGCGTCTACGACTGGACAACCGGCTTGGAGAACGATGCCGAGCAGCTTTTCACGCTGCATTTCTGGTCGAAGTCCGAGGCCAGGAAAGAAATGCTCGATGTGATGGACCTTGTCAGCACCCGCCTCCAGGATGCGGCGCTTGCGCTCGACAAGCATCACCGCATCAAACTCAGGCTCGAATTCACCGAGGCCCGTTACGACGAGGACCTTTCAGCCTATCACGGGCTGCTGCGCTTTCGCGCCGTGACGGAAGAAAACGCCTGACGCGCTTTCAATCTGGCTGCAACACAGTCTAGACTGGCGCTTGGATGAGTTTGCCGGGTTGGGGCGGCCAAATCATAAGGTCGGTTGTCTCGCGTTTCAGGGGGGTGAGATAGGCATGTGTTGCAGGCGTTCACTGTTCATTTCACGTTCAGCACCGATGCGTTAGGACGCTGATCATGAAAACGCTTCGCTCCCATTTCCGAACCGCGACATTGGCGCTCTGCGCTGCCGGTCTGTTCGCGTCGCCGGCGGCGGCGCTGCCGGTCGTCGTGCCCGAGCAGAACCGGCCGATCGTCCTGGCTTCTTCCGACTGCTACGCGATCGGTCAGCAGGTTGCCGAGCAGAATGGCGGCACGCTGGCCAAGGCGTCGCAGTCGACGCGCGGTGGCCAGCCGGTCTGCGTCATCGTCGTGCTGGTCCCGGGCAAGGACGGGCAGCGTCCGCGCCGCACCGAGATCGTCGTTCCGCTGAACTGATCCCTCCCGTTTCCCAAGCGCTGGAATCGGCCTATATCTGACGCCCAGCTTCTCAACGGGGCAGCTCTTCAACAGGCCAGATCTTCAACAGGCCAGATCTTCAACAGGTATGATCCCCGCATGCGCGTACTCGTTGTCGAAGATGAGAAGGATCTCAACCGGCAGATATCGGACGCGCTGGTCGATGCCGGCTATGTCGTCGACCGGGCTTTCGACGGTGAGGAAGGGCATTTCCTCGGCGACACCGAACCCTATGATGCCGTGGTGCTCGACATTGGCTTGCCGCAGATGGACGGCATCAGCGTGGTCGAGCGCTGGCGGCGCGGCGGCCGCAAGATGCCGGTCCTGATTCTGACGGCGCGCGATCGCTGGAGCGACAAGGTATCCGGCATCGACGCCGGCGCCGACGATTATGTCACCAAGCCGTTCCACATCGAAGAGGTGCTGGCCAGGGTCCGGGCGCTCATCCGGCGCGCGGCTGGCCATGCGTCGTCCGAGCTGACATGCGGGCCGCTGCGGCTCGACACCAAGGCCTCTAAGGCCGATGTCGCCGGCGTGCCGCTCAAGTTGACGTCGCACGAATTTCGCCTGCTTGCCTATTTGATGCACCATATGGGCGAGGTCGTGTCCCGGACCGAGCTGGTCGAGCATCTCTACGATCAGGATTTCGACCGCGATTCCAACACAATCGAGGTCTTTGTCGGGCGGCTTCGCAAGAAGATGGGCATCGACATGATAGAAACCGTTCGCGGCATGGGCTATCGAATGCGTGAGCCGGAGGCGTAAGGCGGAACCGCTCAAACAGACTGCAAGAACGCCGCTTTCACTGCGGTTCTGGCCGCGTTCGCTGGCGTTCCGGGTGATCGCCTTTTCCACGGTCTGGGCGATACTCACCCTGATTGTCATCTTCACTCTGATCACGACCCTCTATCGCCAGGCGAGCGAGCGCGGTTTCGACAGCTTGTTGTCGGCGCATCTGTTCAACCTGATCGGCTCGGTCGGCGTGTCCGAAGGCGGTTCGCTGACCGGCGCTCCCGACCTTGGCGATCTTCGGTTCTCGGAGCCGAATTCCGGTTGGTACTGGTCGGTGGAGCCCGCGTCGGAAGGCGTGCGCGGTGAGCTGCACTCCTCCTCGATGACCAAGGCGATCCTGTCGCCAAGCGTCGCCGAGGTTCCTTTCAATGCCAGCTTCCAGCGCAGCTATGCGACAGAAGGCATCGATGGCGAGGAACTGGAAGTGTTCGAGAGCGAATTCGTCCTCGACGCGAAAAATCGCGCAGCGCGCTTCCGTGTCATGGGCAACAAGACCGAGCTCGAGCAGGAGATAGGCGCCTTCCAGCGTCGCCTGCTGACCTATCTTTCCCTGTTCGGCGTCGGCATGATCGCCATCAACGCCATCGCGATCCTGTTGGGCCTGCAGCCATTGCGCCGGGTCAGGAACGCTCTCGCCATGGTGCGCGAAGGAACCGCGCAAAGGCTCGACGGTCGCTTCCCGGCCGAGATCGAGCCGCTCGCCAACGAGACCAACGCGCTGATCGAAAACAACAAGCGTATCGTCGAGCGCTCGCGGACGCAGGTCGGCAACCTCGCCCATTCGCTGAAGACGCCGCTGGCGGTGCTGATCAATGAGGGGCGGGCGCTCGGCGGCGCCAAGGGCCAGCTCATAGCCGAGCAGGCCGCCTCTATGCAGAAGCAGGTTGACCATTATCTGCAGCGCGCCCGCGTTGCGGCGCAACGCGACAGCGTCGTCTACCGCACGCCGGTGGCGCCGCTGGTCCAGCGCATGGTGCGCGTTCTGCAAAAACTCAACCCGCAGACCGCTCTCTCGCTTTCGCTGCCGGCAGTCGATATCGTCTTTGCCGGCGAACGCGAGGATTTGGAAGAATTGCTTGGCAATCTGCTCGACAACGCCATGAAATGGGCAAAGAGCGCGGTCGCCGTGTCGGTGGCGCCAATCTCTGGCAAGAAGAGTGGCGTCGGCAAGGAGGGTGCTGTCAATCTGTTCGAGATCAGCATCGAAGATGACGGCCCGGGCATTCCCGAAGACGAGGCGCGCGAGGCGCTGAAGCGCGGACGGCGGCTTGACGAGACAAAGCCGGGGACCGGGCTTGGACTTGCCATTGTCGCCGACCTGGTCAACGAGTATGGAGGCGTTCTGGCTCTGGAACGGTCGAGCATGGGCGGGTTGAAGGCGGTGGTTCGATTGCGGAGCCTTCACTAGACTTATGCTTTTGCTGGGCCAGTCGACATTGATCGACGGTGCGTGATATTGCGGCATGTCGACTGGTCCCGGAGCCGTCGGCCGCGGCCAAATTTCCGACAAACATCGACACTATGGCCACGCCGACTTCCCCGATGGCGCGGCCCAGCTCTAACTCAAGAAAACCGGTTGTTGGCATGAAGATTCGCGTCGCGCTCGTTTCCGCACTGCTGGCCGTTTCCGGCTGCACGACGCTGGGCAAGAGCTCTGGCCCCACGGTGGCGCCGCAACCGGCCGCCACGCCGCCAAGTGACGGCAAGATCGCGACGACGATCATTTCCGCCATGGGGGGCGGCCTCGTCAGCGGATCCATCGGTACCGGCTTGAGCGATCCGGAAAAGCGCAAGGCGCTGGAAGCGGAATACAGGGCGCTCGAGTACACGGCGAGCGGCCAGAAGGTGACATGGAAGAGCGATCGGTCGGCGCATTACGGCGAAGTCGTGCCCGCCCAGCCCTATCGTGTCGGCTCGCAGGACTGCCGGCAATACACCCATACGGTCTTTACCGGCGCTGCCGGCGCCACCGCGCGCGGAACCGCTTGCCGCAACGCCGATGGCAGCTGGACGCCACTGACGTAACGACCGGCCGGATAATGCATGTCGCGCAAAAGTGTGCAGCGGTTTTGCGATAACGACATGCATGAAAACAACAGCCTAAAGCGCGTCGCATGAGGCCGGTCGAACGCGACGCGCTTTAGGTCCGGTTGACATCAATCAAGGACATGCGACGCATCTGCCGTCAAAGCGTCGCAGGACGCCTGTGTTGGCAGGGCAGGGCTCTGCCGTTATTGGAAGAAGCATGCTGTTCTGGGTCATAGCTGCCATTCTCACGCTGGGTGCAAGCCTGGCGGTTCTGCTGCCGCTGGCCGGCGGCCCGAAGGGTGGTTCGGCGAGCAGCGATCATGACCTTGAAGTCTATCGCGACCAGTTGTCCGAGCTTGACCGGGACGTGGCGCGTGGCCTGATCCAGCCGGCGGAGGCCGAAGAGGCGCGTGCGGAGATCGCCCGCCGCATCCTTCGCCTGGACAATGCCGCCGACAAAGCAGCGGCGCGGCAGCCGTCGATGGCGACCAGGCTGGTTGCGACGGCCGCGGTCCTGGCGGTTCCGCTGGTCAGTTGGGGCTTGTACAGCCAGCTCGGCTCGCCCGAGCTGCCGTCGCAGCCGCTCAGCGAGCGACTGGCCAGGAATCCCGCCGACAGTTCGGTGGACGAACTGGTGGCACGCGCCGAGGCCCACCTTGCCGCCAATCCGTCCGACGGCAGGGGTTGGGATGTTCTGGCGCCGGTCTATCTGCGCATGCAGCGGTTTTCCGACGCGGTGACGGCGTACCGCAACGCCATTCGCCTCGACGGCGACAGCGCTGCCCGCCAGGCCGGCCTCGGCGAGGCGATCGCCAGCGCAGCGGGCGGCATTGTCTCGGCCGACGCTCAGGCCGCCTTCGAGGCGGCGCTGAAGCTCGATCCGGCAAATCCGAAGGCCAGCTTTTATCTGGCGATGGGCATGGCGCAGGAAGGCCGCATTGCGGAGGCGACAGCTGGCTGGCAGAAAATGCTCGCGGCCCTGCCGCAGGACTCAGCCTGGCGCGCCGCCGTCGAGCAGGCACTGGCCGAATCCGCCAGGCAGAGCGTCGCTTCGGGAGTGCCTGCAAAAGGCCCGGACGCCGGGGATGTCGATGCCGCCTCGTCGATGTCGCCGCAGGATAGGGAAGCGATGATCAACACCATGGTTGCGGGACTTGATGAAAGACTTCGGCAAAACCCGCGCGATGCGGAAGGATGGATGCAGCTTATTCGTTCCTATGTCGTGCTGGGCAAGGCCGATCAGGCACGCGACGCGCTCAATCGCGGTATCGCCGTTTTTGGCTCCGATAGTGAGGAAGCGAAGAAATTCACCGCCTTTGCCGTCTCGATTGGCCTGACGGCGACGGAGTAAAACATGACGCGCAAGCAGAAAAGACTGTCGGTGATCGCCGGAGGGTTGGCCTTTCTCGGTGCCGCCACCGGTCTGACCTTCTACGCGCTCGGCCAGAAGGCCTCCTACTTCTACATGCCCGCCGATCTGACCAACGCCAGCCTGCAGCCCGGGCAGCGTATCAGACTCGGCGGCCTCGTCGAAAAAGGTACGATCGAGCGCGGTCAGGGGGCCACCGTCGCCTTTTCGGTGACCGACAACCAGAAGCAGGTCAAGGTCACCTACACCGGCATTCTTCCCGACCTTTTCCGCGAGGAGCAGGGCGTCATCACTGAAGGCACGTTTCGCCCGGACGGCGTCTTCGTCGCCGACAGCGTGCTGGCCAAACACGACGAGAACTACATGCCCAAGGAGGTGGCCGAGAGCCTCAAATCCAAGGGCGTGTGGCAGGAGAGCAAGAGTGACTAAGCAGGTTCCGCAAAAGTGTCCCTCGGTTTTGCGGCAAGATCCTGCGGCAAAACAAAAACCTGGCGGGCTTGGCCACAATGGTTGAAACCGGACATTTCGCGCTGGTCCTGGCGTTCGCGCTGTCTTTGGTGCAGACGCTGGTGCCGATGTTCGGCGCGCGCATGAACAACCAGAAGATGATGGCTGTCGGCGGTCCGGTCGCAGTGACCGGCTTTGCCTTGACCGCTCTGTCCTTCGCGGCGCTGGCGATCGCCTACGCAACGTCCGATTTTTCGGTGGCCAACGTCTGGGACAACTCGCATTCGCTGCAGCCGCTGATCTACAAGATCACCGGCACCTGGGGCAATCACGAGGGCTCGATGCTGCTCTGGGTGCTGATCCTGACCTTTTTCGGCGCGCTCGTCGCTGCTTTCGGCAGCAATCTTCCCGCGGCCCTTCGAGCCAATGTGCTGGCCGTGCAAGGCGCGATCGGCGCCACCTTTTTCCTGTTCATCCTGGCGACGTCCAACCCGTTCGCCAGGCTCAATCCGGCGCCGATCGAGGGCCGCGATCTCAACCCGATCCTGCAGGATCTTGGCCTCGCCATCCATCCGCCGCTGCTCTATCTCGGCTATGTCGGCTTCTCGATCTGCTTTTCCTTCTCGGTCGCCGCCCTCATCGAAGGCCGCATCGACGCGTCCTGGGCGCGCTGGGTGCGGCCATGGACGCTGGTCGCCTGGATGTTCCTGACCGGCGGCATCGCCATGGGTTCCTACTGGGCCTATTACGAGCTTGGCTGGGGCGGTTTCTGGTTCTGGGATCCGGTCGAGAACGCCTCCTTCATGCCTTGGCTGGCCGGCACCGCGCTGCTCCATTCGGCGATCGTCATGGAAAAGCGCTCGGCCTTGAAGATCTGGACGCTGTTGTTGGCGATCCTGACCTTCTCGCTGTCGCTGCTCGGCACCTTCCTGGTGCGCTCCGGCGTGCTCACTTCCGTCCACGCCTTCGCCACCGATCCGACGCGCGGCGTGTTCATTCTCTGTATCCTGACACTGTTCATCGGCGGATCACTCGCGTTGTTCGCCTTTCGCGCCTCCAGGTTGACTGCCGGCGGCCTGTTTCATCCGATCTCGCGCGAGGGGGCGCTGGTCCTCAACAATCTGTTCCTGACCACAGCCACTGCCACCGTGCTGATCGGCACGCTGTATCCGCTGGCCGTCGAGGCCGTTTCTGCCGACAAGATTTCGGTCGGCGCGCCATTCTTCAACCTGACATTCGGCCCGCTGATGGTGCCGCTTCTGGCCGTGGTCCCGTTCGGGCCGCTGCTGGCCTGGAAGCGCGGCGACATTTTCGCCGTCGCCCAGCGGCTGATGGCGGCCTTCGCCGCAGCGCTTCTGGCCGTGCTGGTGACGGCCTTGTTCATCGACGGCGCGTCGGTGTTCGCAGCGCTTGGCGTCGGCCTGGGCTTCTGGCTGATCTGCGGCGCGCTCACCGATATTGCCGTTAAGTCCGGCTTTGGCAGTGTCGCGCCCGGCACCATGCTCAGGCGCTTCGCCGGCCTGCCGCGTTCGGTCTTCGGCACCGCGCTCGCCCATCTCGGCCTCGGGCTGACAACGCTGGGGATCATCGGCACGCTTTGCTTCGGCACCGAAAGGATCTTGTCGATGCATGCAGGCGAGACCGTGCAACTGTCCGGCCACACGCTGCGTTTCGAAGGGCTCTATCCGGCCCAGGGGCCTAACTATAGCGAGGATCGCGGCCGCTTCGCCCTGCTCGGCGCCGATGGACGCACTGCCGCTGCAATCACCTCGTCCAAGCGCTCCTATCCCGTCCGGCAGATGACGACGACCGAGTCCGGTATCAAGACGATCGGTTTCAGCCAGCTCTATCTCTCGCTTGGCGACGAGGCGACCGACGGCTCCGTCGTGGTGCGGCTATGGTGGAAGCCGCTGGTGACGCTGATCTGGGGCGGCGCCCTTGTCATGATGGCAGGTGCTGCGATGTCGCTCATGGACCGGCGGCTGCGCGTCGGCGCACCGTCCCGCCGCCGCAAGTCGACGGGCGCCGTGTCTTCTGCGAGCCTGCCATGACCGCGAGATTTTCGCTGGTTTCGCTGATCCTGCTGCTGACACTGTTGTTTGCCGGCGCCGCGCTTGCGGTGAAGCCAGACGAGGTTCTGGCCGACCCGGCGCTCGAGGCGCGGGCGCGGACGCTTTCGGAGCAGCTGCGCTGCATGGTTTGCCAGAACCAGTCGATCGACGAATCCGATGCCGAACTTGCCCGCGACCTGCGCGTGCTGGTTCGCCAGCGCCTCGTCGCCGGCGACACCGACCGGCAGGTGATCGACTACATCGTTTCCCGCTACGGCGAGTTCGTGCTGTTGAAGCCGCGCTTCAGCCTGCGCAATGCGCTGTTGTGGGGCACGCCGGTCCTTCTGCTGCTTGCCGGCGGGATTTTCATCGTGCTGACCGCCCGGTCGCGCCGTTCGACGCCTGCGGCCATGCTCACCGCCGAGGAGAAGGCAGCGTTGGACAAGATGCTGGGTAACTAATTCGGCCATTCCTCCGGCGGCCAGTCCCGGGACGTGTGAATGACGTGCAAGATAACGACGCTCTCACGCCCAGCGATCGGCCGCAGCTCATAGGCAATGACGTGGGGCAGGCGGCTGATGGGCTTCTCATAGGTGCCTGTTACTCGGCCAGGCCGGCCCGTCGCCATGTCGCCAAGACCGCGGCCCGCATCACGAATGCGATCCGCAAGGCGTCTGGCGGCGGCTGGATTGTCCCGCGCGATGAAGGCGATTTGCTGTTAGATGTCGTCCAGCGCTTCTCGCGACCAGGTGACGAACCGCTTCACGCCTTGTCCGCGCGCTTGCCTTTCGATGCTTCGATGATGGCGTCGATTTCCGCCATGGCTTCGTCGTGCGGCACGACACGGCCAACTGCCGCGTCGGCCATGCCGCGTTTGATGCCTTCGATGATCTCGAGCTCGCGATCGACATAGGCCGATATCGCCTCGGCCGCCAGGAACGATTTGCTGCGCCGAGTGTCGGCGGCGATCCGCTCCAGCTTCAGCTTGGTTTCGGACGAAACCCGAATCGTCATGGTGGCGCTTGCGGTCATAGTGAAAGCCTTGTGCTGAACTGTGTACAACATAGGGCAACGGGCAGGCGCGACCAAGGGGTTCGTGCCCGCAAACATTACCAAAGTTTCATGCACCGGAAATGGCGCCGTAATGTGCGCGCCTCTATTTCTCTTGCCTGAGGATGCCGACCGAAGCGCATCCCTTGAAAGAGGATACGACACCCATGCATATTGCCCCCAATTCATGTCCCCGCACCCGCAAACGCCTGATGGCTGCCGCCGCTTCAGTTGCCATTGCCGGCGCGATCGGCTTCGGCGCGGTTGCCACCGGGACAGCCCCGGTCCTGGCCGACGCCGTGCGTGTCGAGGCGCCGCAGGTCCCCAGCTTCGCCGATGTGGTCGAGCGCGTTTCGCCGGCGGTCGTCAGTGTCCGTGTCAAAGCCAAGATAGAATCGACCGCCGACGACGGCTCCGACCTGCCGGACGCTTTCGGCAATCTTCCCGATGATCCGCAATTGCGCCGCTTCTTCAGGGAGTTCCGTGGTTTTGGCGATCAGGATGGCCGGGATGGAATGCGGCGTTTCGGACGCCGTGACCGCCAGCCGCGGCCGGTCGCCCAAGGGTCCGGTTTCTTCATCTCCGAGGATGGCTACCTCGTCACCAACAACCATGTCGTCGGAGACGGCTCGTCCTTCACTGTGGTGATGCATGACGGCAAGGAACTCGACGCCAAGCTGGTCGGCACGGATCCGCGCACCGACCTCGCGGTGCTCAAGGTCGAAGGCGACGGCAAGTTCACCTATGTCGACTTCGCCGATGATTCAAAGGTTCGCGTCGGCGACTGGGTCGTGGCCGTCGGCAATCCGTTCGGCCTCGGCGGCACGGTCACCGCCGGTATCGTCTCGGCCCGTGGCCGCGATATCGGCGCCGGTCCCTATGATGACTTCATCCAGATCGACGCCTCGGTGAACCGCGGCAATTCGGGCGGCCCGACCTTCAACCTCAACGGCCAGGTCGTCGGCATCAACACCGCGATCTTCTCGCCGTCCGGCGGCAGCGTTGGCATTGCCTTCGACATTCCCGCCTCGACCGCCAAACAGGTCGTGCAGGATTTGATGGAGGACGGCACCGTGCAGCGCGGCTGGCTTGGCGTCGAGATCCAGCCGGTCACCTCCGAAATCGCCGAATCGCTCGGGCTGAAGTCCGATAAGGGTGCGCTCGTTTCCAGCGCCCAGGACGATGGTCCCGGCAAGAAGGCCGGCATATCAGCCGGTGACGTCATCACTCAGGTGGACGGTAAGGACGTCGCTTCGCCGAAGGAACTCGCCCGTCTGATCGGCGCCTACCAGCCCGGCAAGCCGGTCGACGTCACGCTGTGGCGTGACGGCAAGAGCGAGACGGTCAAGGTCGATCTCGGCACGCTGCCTTCCAGCGACAAGCAGGCCTCGGCCGACCAACAGCCTTCCGCTCCGCCAAAGGCCGATACGCTGGCCGATCTTGGCCTCACCGTCACCACATCCGACGATGGCAAGGGGCTTGTCGTAACCGATGTCGATCCCGACAGCGATGCCGCCGATCGCGGCATCCAGCCCGGCGACATCATCACCTCGGTCAATTCGACGGAGGTCAATGGTACAGACGACGTCGCCAAGGCCATGGCCGACGCGGTGAAGTCGGGCCGCAAGGCGGTGCTGATGCAGATCACCCGCGACGACAGCAACCGCTTCGTCGCGCTGCCTGTCGCCAAGGGCTGACGTTCCAGACTTTTCCGGTGCGGCGGTTTCAAACACCCGAGCCGTCGCATGGGAGAAGCACGGGGCTTGAATACGTTAATCAGTCATCGCGTTCCGCCCGAGCGGCAGCGGGCTCCCATCGCCCGCTGCCGCTCGAACAAAGCATGACGATATGCTCAAACAACAAAGCATCTCGCCCAAAAGCCTGCCTCGGGCTTGATACGAGGGTGCCCGATGGCTCTGGGGCAACGACATTTCAAAACAAAGACTTACTGCGTATCTTTGAATCAATTTGTTCGCGATACGCCCTGGTGAAGGCCACGATGCATATGCCGGCCACTCAATCTTCCAGCGAAATCGCGTATAACGGTCCCATGAAGATTCTCGTCATAGAAGACGATCGCGAAGCGGCCGATTACCTCCAGAAAGCCTTTACCGAGGCCGGCCACACCGCCCATGTCGCCGGCGACGGCGAAACCGGCTTCGCGCTCGCTGACTCCGGCGACTATGACGTGATGGTCGTCGACCGCATGTTGCCGCGCCGCGACGGCCTGTCGGTCATCGCCGGTCTGAGATCCAGAGGCAATACAACGCCGGTGCTGATCCTGTCGGCGCTCGGCGAAGTCGACGACCGGGTCACCGGCTTGCGCGCCGGCGGCGACGACTATCTGACCAAGCCCTATGCGTTTTCCGAGCTTTTGGCCCGGGTCGAGGTGCTGAACCGCCGCGCCAGCGCCAGGGAAGCCGAAACCGTCTACCGGGTCGGCGATCTCGAACTCGACAGGCTCTCTCATTCGGTGCGGCGCGCGGCGCGCGAGATCACGCTGCAGCCGCGCGAGTTCCGCCTGCTTGAATATCTGATGCGCCATGCAGGCCAGGTGGTGACGCGCACCATGCTGCTGGAAAATGTCTGGGACTACCATTTCGATCCGCAGACCAACGTCATCGACGTTCACGTCTCGCGGCTGCGCGGCAAGATCGAGAAGGGCTTCGACAAGCCGATCCTGCACACGGTTCGTGGCGCCGGCTATATGCTCAAGAGCGGGTAGCATGGCTCTCTCCATGCCGGCCATCATGAAGACGACGGCAGCGCGGCTTTCGGCGCTCTATCTCCTACTGTTCGCCATCTGTGCGGTGCTGCTCGTCTTCTACATGACCTCGCTGTCGGCACGCATGCTGACCGGCCAGACGCAGGAGACTATCAACGACGAAGTGCTCGGCCTCGCCCGGGCCTACCAGCGCGGCGGCTTGCCGCTGCTGGTCCGCGTGGTCGAGCAGCGCTCCCGCCAGCCCGGCGCCAATCTCTATTTGATCGCCGACACCAACGGCCAGATCCTAACCGGAAACGTGCAGAGCCTGGAGCCCGGCGTTCTCGAAGCCGAGGGCTGGACGACGGAGCCGTTTTCCTATCGGCGCTTCGGCGAGGGCGAGCTCGAGCGGCAGCGCAACCCAGTCGCCGACCCGAACGAACCCAGCCAGAGCGAAGTCCAGGTCGAAGGCGAGAAGGGCCACAACGCCATTGCTTTGGTGCTGCGCCTGCCGAACCAGATGATCATGCTCGTCGGCCGCGATCTCGGCGAGCCGGAGCGGTTCCGCGCCGTCATCCGCCGCGCTTTGATGCTGGCGCTCGGCATGATGGCGCTCGGCGGACTCTTGATTTGGTTCTTCGTCGGACGCGCGGCGCTGAAGCGGATCGACTCGGTGTCGGAGGCCAGTCGCCGCATCATGGGCGGCGACCTTTCCGGCCGGCTACCGGTCACCGGCGCCGGCGACGAGTTCGATCGGCTCTCCGAAAACCTCAATTCCATGCTGGCCAGGATCGCCACGCTGAATGAAGGGCTGAAGCAGGTCTCCGACAACATCGCCCACGATCTGAAGACACCGCTGACCAGGCTGCGCAACCGTGCCGAAGCAACGCTTTCCGGCAAGCACAGCGCTACCGACTACCGCCAGGCGCTGGAAGCGACCATCGCCGAGTCCGACCAGCTGATAAAGACCTTCAACGCCATCCTGATGATCTCCAGGCTTGAGGCGGGCTATTCCTCAGAAAGCACCAGCCGGGTCGATCTGGCTGCGTCCGTGCGCGATGTCGTCGAGCTCTACGAGCCGGTGGCGGAGGAGGCGGGAGTGACACTCGAGACCTCGGTGCAGGATGCCTTCGCCGTTGAAGGCAATCGCGAGCTGATCGGCCAGGCGCTATCGAACATCGTCGACAACGCGATCAAATATTCGACCGATTCGACATCCAAGCCGATCGTCCGCGTGACGCTCGATCGCGTCGGTAGCGAAATCAGGCTTTCCGTCACAGACAACGGCCAGGGCATTCCCGACGATGCCGATCGCGCCAGGGCGACCGAGCGTTTCGTGCGCCTGGAGAAGAGCCGCTCGCAGCCGGGCTCCGGTCTGGGCCTCAGCCTTGCCAAGGCAATCATGACATTCCACAACGGACGGCTTGATCTTCTGCCCGCCGATCCCGGATTGTCCGTCGTCATGAGTTTTCCCGAACGGGAGGATCGCTGATGGCGGTGAGGGCGGCTGCGGAACAGACCAACTGGCTTCTGAAGCCGGCGGCAAAGCTCGTCCCCCTGGATCGGAACCGCGCCAGGCGCGAATTGTCGGAAATCGCTTCCGCTGCGCAGGAAGACGGGCTTCCCCGGCTCGCGAAATTTCTCACCGGCAAGGGCGCCGTCCAGGATTTCCTCGCCGCAGTGTTCGACCTGTCGCCGTTTCTCCGCGACACAGTACGCCGCCGCCCGCAGATCGTGGATGCGCTTTTCGATGAAACCGTCGTGGCCCGGCTGGCGTCGATCGGCGCCTCCATCGACAACGCTGCGCGGGCGGAAGCCATCTCCGAAAACAGCCTGATGATGGAGCTGCGGCAACTGAAAGCGGAAGCGCATGTCCTGATCGCGCTGGCCGACCTTGCAGGCGAGGATGAAACAGCAGTCACACTACAGCGGCTGAGCGATCTTGCCGACGCCTGCACCCGCGCTGCCGTCGACTTCCTGCTTCGCGACGCGCACGGACAAGGCAAGCTCAAACTGCCGGACCTCGAGGATCCGGCGCGCCGGTCGGGCTGGATCCTGCTCGGCATGGGCAAGCTGGGCGCCCATGAGCTGAACTTCTCCTCCGACATCGACCTCGTCGTTTTCTTCGACCCGCAGGCGTCTGCCGTCGTCGACCCGCTCGATGCGACGGAGCTGTTTTCGCGCCTGACGCGCCGGCTGGTCCGCATTCTCCAGGATCGCACCGAACACGGCTATGTTTTCCGCACCGACCTCAGGCTTCGTCCCGATCCCGGTTCTACGCCGCTGGCGATCCCGGTCGAGGCGGCACTGCGCTACTACGAGGCGCGCGGCCAGAACTGGGAGCGCGCCGCCATGATCAAGGCGCGTCCGGTGGCCGGCGATCTCGCCGCCGGTACTGCGTTCCTGAAGGATCTCCAGCCCTACATCTGGCGCAAATACATGGACTATGCGGCGATCGCCGACGTCCATTCGATCAAGCGCCAGATTCACGCCCACAAGGGTCTTGGTGAGATCGCGGTGAAGGGCCACAACGTCAAGCTCGGCCGCGGCGGCATTCGCGAGATCGAATTTTTCGTCCAGACCCAGCAGCTCATCGCCGGCGGCCGCTTCCCCGAGCTGCGCGGCCGCGTGACCGTGCCGATGCTTGGCCAGCTTGCGGCACGCGGCTGGATCACGGCCGATGCGCGCGACGCGCTCGCCCGGCAGTACTGGTTCCTGCGCCGCGTCGAGCATGCCCTCCAGATGGTCGCCGATGAGCAGATCCATGTACTGCCGGAAGATGACGAAGAGCTCGAACGCATTGCCCGCATTCTGGGCTTTGCCGAGGCGGCGGCCTTTGCCGAGGCGTTCCGCGCCGCACTCCACCAGGTCGAACGCCACTACGCAGCACTCTTCGAGACTGCGCCCGAGCTTTCGGCGGGCATTGGCAATCTGGTCTTTACCGGCGATGTCGATGACCCCGATACGTTGCAGACCCTGCAGAGATTGGGGTTCCAGCGGGCGAGCGACATCTGCCGCGTCATCCGCGGCTGGCATTTCGGCCGCTATCGCGTCACCCAGTCGGCCGAGGCGCGCGAGCGGTTGACCGAACTGACGCCGGCGCTGCTGCAATCCTTCGGTCAGACGCGCCGGGCGGACGAGGCGTTGATACGCTTGGACGAATTCCTTGCCGGCCTGCCCGCCGGCATCCAGCTCTTCTCGCTGCTCCAGTCCAATCCGGCTCTGCTGAAGCTGCTGGCGACGATCATGGGCGCGGCCCCACGGCTGGCCGCTATCATCACGCGCCGGCCTCACGTGTTCGATGGCCTGTTGGATCCGGCCCTTTTGACCGAGCTGCCGGACCGCGCGTACCTGTCCGGCCGTCTCGCCGCCTTCCTCGAGGGCGACAGGGCCTATGAGGACGTGCTCGACCGCTTGCGCATCTTTGCGTCCGAGCAGAAATTCCTGATCGGTGTCAGGCTGCTTGCCGGCTCGATTGATCCGGCCCGCGCCGGCCGTGCCTTTTCCGATCTGGCCGATCTCACCATCGACGCGGCGCTGCGGGCGGTCATCGCCGAGTTCGCGCTGCGTCACGGTCGAATCGCCGGCGGCACCGTTGCGCTGCTCGGCATGGGCAAGCTCGGCAGCCGCGAACTGACGGCCGGCTCAGATGTCGACCTCATCCTGCTTTATGATCACGATGCGGATGCCGAAGAATCCGACGGCGACAAGCCGCTCGCCCCATCCCACTATTACTCCAGGATGACGCAGCGGCTGATATCAGCCGTGTCCGCGCCGACCGCCGAGGGCGTTCTCTACGAGCTCGACCTTCGCTTGCGGCCGTCCGGCAACAAGGGGCCGGTTGCCACTCATGTCGATGCCTTCAAGAAGTACCAGCGCAAGGACGCCTGGACATGGGAGCATATGGCGCTGTCCAGGGCCCGCGCGATCGGTGGCGATCAGGCGCTGTGCACCGAGGTCGAGGCCGAGGTGGCGGCGGTGCTTGCCCTGCCGCGCGACAGCGCCAAGGTGATGGCCGAGGCTGCCGAGATGCGCGCGATGATCGAGAAGGAGAAGCCGCCGCGCGATCTCTGGGACATCAAGCTGATCCCGGGCGGTCTCATCGACCTCGAATTCATCGCGCAGGTGGCGGTGATCACGGGAAAGCTCGAAGCCGGCCGCCGGGTCACCGGGACAGCGGAAGCCCTGTCGAGGCTGGCGCCTGATTTCGCCGAGGCCCAGGTCAGGCAGGAGCTTTGCGATGCCTATGCGCTTTATCTGGCGCTGACCCAGATGACGCGGCTCTGCCTCACCGGGGTGTTCGAACGGGACGATGTTCCGCCGGGGCTTTTGGATCTGCTTCTGGCGGTCACCGACCTGCCGGATTTCGCTGTGCTGGAAGCGCACCTCAAGGAGACGTCGCAAAAGGTCAGAAAGGATTTCAACCTTTTGCTTCGTGCGAAACGCACATGACGTCGCAACACCAAACGGCTGCTTTGAATTGCATCGGGGGCGCTGCCCCACGGCGTTTCCGAAAGTTGCAACCGCTTCACGAACAGAGGTCAGGCGGCGGCCCTGACCGGCTGCGTCGGCTTCTTGATCGGAATGCGCACCGACACGATCGTGCCGGTGCCTTCGGTGGAGCGGATTTTCAAGGCGCCGCCCTGAAGTTCGGCCAACGAGCGTGAGATGGCAAGGCCAAGGCCGGAACCGGCATGGCTCTTGGAAAACTGGTTCTGCACCTGTTCGAACGGCCGCCCGAGCTTGCTCAGCGCCTCCTTCGGGATGCCGCAGCCATTGTCTTCGATCGTCAGGACCAGAGCGCTGGATGTGTTGCGGGCCCTTACCGCGATGCGGCCGCCCTGGCCGGTGAATTTCACCGCGTTCGACAGCAGGTTGATGATGATCTGCTTGATCGCCCGGCGGTCGGCGAACAGCGTCAGTGAGTCAGGGATGCGTGTTTCGACGGTGATCGACTTTTCCGCTGCCTGCAGCGAGATGACGCGCACCGTTTCCCGCATCAGCGGGCAGAGGTCGATTTCCTCCTGATCCATCGAGAACTGGCCGGCCTCGATCTTCGACATGTCGAGGATGTCGTTGATGACGCCCAGAAGATATTTGCCGCTGCCGTTGATGTCGGTAGCGTATTCCTCGTAGCGCGGCGAACCCAACGGCCCGAACAGCGCCTGTTCCATCAGCTCCGAGAAGCCGATGATCGCGTTGAGCGGCGTGCGCAATTCATGCGACATGTTGGCCAGGAACTCGGATTTGGCCCGGTTCGCGGCCTCGGCGCGCTCGGTTTCCTTCATGTACTTGTGATTGAGCTCGACCAGTTCGCGCGACCGCTCTTCCTCAGCCCGGCGCGCAAGGCTGAGATCGTGGATCGTCGCCATCAGCCGGCGCTCGCTGTCGACCAGCTTCTCCTGGTGCAGCTTGATCTGGGTGATGTCGGAGCCGACCGAGACGGTGCCGCCGTCCCTGGTACGCAATTCGTTCACCTGCAGCCAGCGGCCATCGGCAAGCTGCCGCTCGAAGGTTACGCCGCCCTGCTGCCCGTTGGTGTTGGCAAGCCGGCGCTCCGAGGCGAAGGCAAGCATGCGATCTTCCAGAACGGCGCGCGAGGCGCCCGGCATCACGTCGCGGTCCGACAGGCCGTTGTCCTGCTGGTATTTGGAATTGCACATGATCAGGCGCTGGGCGGAATCCCAGAGCACGAAGGATTCGTTGATGTTTTCGATGGCCGTTCGCAGGCGAAGATCTGCGGCCTCGGAGCGCAGCGCCAGGTGCCGCTGCTCGGTGACATCAACGGCGATGCCGATCAGCTGGATCTCCGGCGCTTCCGGGTCGATCACCTGCGCCCTTGCGCGCATCCACACCCATTGTCCGTCGGCATGGCGCATCCGGAACACCTGGTCGATGTGATCGATCTCGCGTGCGACGATCCTGTTGGCGAGCTGGAACAGGTCGCCGTCCTCGGGATGGATGATCTCGTCGACCTCGCCGAACGACAGCATTGTGTCGCAGGGCTCATAGCCCAGCATGTCGTACATCGAGCGCGACCAGTACATCTTGCCGCGCACCATGTCCCAGTCCCACAGGCCGCAGCGGCCGCGCACCAGCGCCATATCGATGCGCTGGTGCGCTTCGAGATAAATGCGGTCGGCGGCCTGGGCGCGCGCCGCCTGGCCGAAATAGGCGTAGAGGATGACGATCAGCACGCCGGCTGTCAGCACGAACAGCGTGACGTTGAGCGAAACGGTCTTGCGCCACGTGTCGAAGACCGCTTCCTGCGGTACGAGCGCTGCGGCAGCACCGTTCCTGGCATTTGTCAGGCTCACCGCGGCATACCAGTCCTGGCCGCCGATGCTTACCTCCATCACCCCGGCGCGGTCGCCGAACATGAACAGCGGCTGACCGCCCTGGGCGATGACGTCGAGCGACCGCCCTTCCCAGCCCGTCGATTGCGGTGTCACGGCGACGATCTTGAACGCGCTATCGGTGACCGCAAGCACGTGGCTTCGGCCCATGGCGCCCTGACGGCTGATGCCCTCCAACAGGTCCTGCGTCGCGCCAGGCGTTGAGGCCATCTTCGCATCGGTGCTAATCGAACTGGCGAGTTGGCCCGCCGCGAGCGAAAGGATCGCCTTGGCGTCGCGTTCCACGTCGTCACGTTCGTTCATCAGCGACAGGAACCGCAGCGCCGCGATGACGACCAGGAAAATGATGATGAGGGCCGGTATCGATCGACGCAACAATGGCTCGGCTGCCAGAAGCCGTCGGTAGGCGGGTTCGGCGATGAGCCGCGCGTTGCCGGCGAGACCATCGCTTCTCGTCTCACGCTGCTCAAAACCCGTCCCTCCGGGCGCGCCCCACGCGTCCGCCTTCGCCATAAATGGCTCTCCCCGATTTTAAATCTGCTTGGCGATCCGGCGACGCCGCACTTCCGAATCTTCAGCTAAAGAATCAAAGGTGATTCGGCTTGTCCATAGGCGCGGCGAAAAAAGATTAAAAATCGACTAAAATAATGGCTTTTCCGCCCGATGCCGGGCGGCAACCTTCAAAGGTGTGGCGAGATTCAGGTCAGGCCGCGCCGAGAATGGTGGCTTCCGAGAACCGGAGCGGAGCGTACTTTTGGGTACGTGAGCACCGGAAGCGCAGAAAACCGCCGTTCGCAGGCCGGCATCACCTGAATATCGACATACCTTACGCCAGCGTGCGCTCGACGATGTCCCGCAAATCGGTCGACAGGTTCTCGGTTTTGGCAATCGAAAGCAGCGCTTCCCTTGCTTTGGCCTGCCGGGCAGGTTCGAGCGAGCGCCATGATCTGAGTGCCGTCGCCAGCCTGGCGGCCAGCTGCGGGTTGCGCTTTTCGACCTGCAGGACCGTTTCGACGAAAAACCGGTAGCCTTCGCCGTCGGCGCGATGGAAGCCGGTCTGGTTGGCGCTGGAAAACGTGCCAACGAGCGAGCGCACCCGGTTCGGATTGGCCATCGAGAAGGCCGGGTGGCCGGTGAGGGCGCGCACCGCATGAATGGTTTGCGGGCCCGGCACGCTGGCCTGGATCTGGAACCATTTGTCCATCACCAGCGGATCGGTGGCATAGTTCGCTTCGAAGTCGGCCAGCGCCTTGACCGTCTCGGGCGAACCGCGGTGGCGGAGCGCAAGCACGGTCAGTGCGGCGGCACGGTCCGTCATGTTGGTCGCGGACTGGAAGTGCCGGGCCGCAAGCGCCGCACCTCCCGGCAGCAGCGAGAGATAGTCGAGCAAGGTGTTGCGCAGCGCCCGGCGCCCGGCGCTCGCCGCATCCGGACTGAAACCGTCCTTGTCGGCCAATCGATCGTAGAGGTCGGAGAATATCTCGCGGTTGGCCTCGGCGATCGCGGCCGTCAGCGGCTCGCGGGCCGAGAAAATGGCATCGGGATCGATGTTCTTGCCGATGTCGCGGGCGATATCGGCTTCGCCCGGAAGCGCCAGAGCCAGCGCCCGATAGGCCGGTTCGAGTGTCTCGTCGCCGGCTATTTTGCCGGCAAGCCCGGTCAACCGTGATGCGAAACCGGGCTGCTTGCCGTCAAGGACCTGGCGGAAGGCTGATATCAGCGCCTCGGTCAAAAGCGTGTTGAACGCCTGCCAGCGCGAGAAGGTATCGTTGTCATGGCCGGCAAGGAAGAACTGATCGTCGGCCTTCTGCTCGACGGAAAGCGTCACCGGCGCCGAGAAGCCGCGATTGAGCGACATCGCCGGGCGCTCGCCAACGCCCGAGAAGCGCACCATGTGCCGGCGCTTGCGGATATGGATGACGCCGTCCTCGACGCTGGCGCCCTCGACGCCGCTATAGGCTATCGCTTTGCCGTCGGCGCCGACCAAGCTAAAGGCCAGCGGAATATGCATCAGCCGCTTGCGGCTTTCGGACGGCGTTGGCGGTACCGACTGCTCGATCTCGAGCATGAATTCCTGGGCTGCCGGATTGTACGTCGAACTGATCGTCAGATTGGGCGTGCCCGCCTGATGGTACCAGAGCGAAAATTGCGAGAGGTCGCGGCCGGACACATCCTCGAACACCTTGATGAAGTCCTCGATCGTCGCAGCCTCGCCGTCGTGGCGCTCGAAATAGAGATCCATGCCGGCCCGGAACGTCTCGCTGCCGAGAATGGTGCGGATCATGCGCACCACTTCCGAGCCCTTTTCGTAGACCGTGGCCGTGTAGAAATTGTTGATCTCGCGGTAGCGGCGAGGTCGCACCGGATGCGCCAGCGGTCCCTGGTCTTCGGGAAACTGATGCGCCCGCAGCGTGCGCACTTCGGCAATGCGTTTCACCGCTCGCGAGCGTTGGTCGGCGGAGAATTCGTGATCGCGGAAAACCGTCAGCCCTTCCTTCAGGCAAAGCTGGAACCAGTCGCGGCAAGTGATTCTGTTGCCAGTCCAATTGTGGAAATACTCATGCGCGATGATCGCCTCGATATTGGCGAAATCGGCGTCTGTTGCGGTCTCCTGGTCAGCCAGCACATATTTGTCGTTGAAGATGTTGAGGCCCTTGTTCTCCATCGCGCCCATGTTGAAGTCGGACACGGCGACGATGTTGAAGACATCGAGGTCGTATTCGCGGCCGAACGCCTCCTCGTCCCATTTCATCGACCGTTTCAGGGCGTCCATGGCGTAGCCGGCGAGCCGCTCCTTGCCCGGCTCGACATAGATGCCGAGTTCGACCTTGCGGCCGGACAATGTGACGAAGCTGTCAGCGACCTTGCCGAGAGCGCCCGCCACCAGGGCGAACAGATAGGATGGCTTGGGGAAGGGGTCGTGCCAGACCGCATAGTGCCAGCCGTCGGCAAGTTCGCCGCTGCCCCTCGGGTTGCCGTTGGAAAGAAGCAGTGGCGCCTCGTGCTGCCGCGCCTCGATTCGCACCGTATAGACGGACAGGATATCGGGGCGGTCGAGAAAATAGGTGATGCGCCGAAAGCCCTCGGCCTCGCATTGCGTGCAATAGACGTTGCTGGAGCGATAGAGGCCCATCAGGGCTTCGTTGTGTGCCGGCGCCAGCTCGGTTTCGATCAGGAGCTGGAAACGGGGTGCTGCGGGCGGCGTAGTGATCGTCAGCTGATCGGGCGTGGCAAAAAAATCTGCCGGCGCTAGTGTCCGGCCGTCGATTGCGATGCGGCTGAGCGTCAGGCCATCGCCGTCCAGCACCAGCGGCACTGACGCCGCGATGCCGTCGCGGCGTTCAACCGTCAGCACGGCGACGACGCGCGTGGCTTCTGGCGACAGGCGGAAAGTCAGGCTGGTTTCCGGTATGAGATAGTCGGTGGGGCGATAGTCTTCGAGCCTGAAGACCTGGCCGGTGTCCGTGCGCATTCCGTGGGGTGTCCTGTCGATTCCCGCAGCGGCAGGTGAGTCCGCTGGTCCAAGAAATTTGAAGCCCGCGCTCTTTACACGAAACCGTCACTCGACAAAACTGGCGCAGCGCCTATTTCAGGCACTCGTTTTCCAATCATCATCGCGAGGTATACGTTGACCGTCGTCACACCGAAATTCGGCATGGGCGCCTCTGTGCTGCGTCGCGAGGACCAGGCCTTCATCAAGGGTCTCGGTCGCTATACGGACGACATCCAGCCGCCCGGCCTCCTGCACGGCTACGTTCTGCGCTCACCGGTAGCCAAGGCAAGCTTCACCATCGGTTCGACCGAGGCGGCCAAGGCGGCACCTGGCGTCCATCTGGTGCTGACCGGTGCGGATATTGCTCATCTCGGCAAGCTGAAATCCGGCGTCATGCAGAGGCAGCCGGACGGCACCAAGGCACCGACCCGCGATATTCCGGTCCTTTGCCGCGACCGGGTCAATTATGTCGGCGACGCCGTCGCCTTCGTCGTCGCCGACAGCCGCACACTGGCGCAGGACGCCGCCGAACTGATCGAGGTCGATTACGAGGGCGAGGATGCCGCGTCCGGCACCGCCACCGCGCTTGACGAAGGCACGCCGCTGGTCTGGCCGGAACTCGGCTCCAACCGTGCCTTCAGCTACCACATCGGCGACAAGGCGAAGACCGCGGCGGCATTCGCCAGGGCGGCGCATGTCACCCGCATCGAATTCATCAACAACCGGCTGGTCTGCAACTACATTGAGCCGCGCTCGGCGATCGGCGAATGGAACACGAAAGACAACCGCTTCGTGCTGACCACGGGCTCGCAGGGCGTGCATTCGATGCAGTACATCCTGGCCGACGTGTTCAAGATCAAAAAGAACCAGCTGCGCGTCATCACGCCGGATGTCGGCGGCGGCTTCGGGCCGAAAAGCTTCGTCTATCGCGAACATCCGCTGGTCCTTGAGGCCGCCAGGCGCCTTGGCCGCCCGGTGAAATGGGCCGGCGACCGCACCGAGCACTTCCTTACCGATGCGCAAGGCCGCGACAATGTCGTGACCGCCGAGATGGCGATGGACAAGGACGGCCGCTTCCTCGGCATGAAGGTCGATCTGCTCGCCAATATCGGCGCCTATGTCTCGCAATACGGCCCATTTATCCCCTATATCGGCGTCACCATGTCGACCGGCGTCTACGACATCCAGGCGCTCGATGTTTCGGTGACCGGCCTCTACACCAATACCTGCCCGGTGGACGCCTATCGCGGCGCCGGGCGGCCGGAAGCGGCATTCCTGCTGGAAAAGCTCGTCGACGCCTGCGCCCACGATCTGGGCCTTCCCGTCGAAGAGATCCGGCGGCGCAATTTCATTCGGCCTGAGCAGTTTCCCTATCGCACCCAGACCGACCGCCTCTATGATACCGGCGAGTTTGCAGGCCATATGGACCGCGCCATCGAACGGGCCGAGTGGCAGGGGTTTCCGGAGCGGCTGGCGAAGTCGAAGGCGGCCGGAAAGATCCGCGGCATCGGCATGGCGACCTATATCGAGGCCTGTGCCTTTCCGGGCTCTGAACCGGCCTTTGTCGAACTGAACGGCGACGGCACCGTGACGCTGAAGATCGGCACCCAGACCAACGGGCAGGGGCACGCGACCGCCTATGCGCAGTTCCTCTCGGAAAAGCTACAAGTCGACATCGACAAGATCCATGTCCGCCAGGGCGACACCGACGAACTGAAGGCCGGCGGCGGCACCGGCGGCTCGCGCTCCATTCCCCTTGGCGGCGTATCAGCTTCTCGCGCGGGCGAGGATCTGGCCAACAAGATCAAGCGCGTCGCCGCGGATGAGCTGGAAGCCTCGGCCGGCGACATCGAACTATCCAACGGCGTTGCCCGCATCGTCGGCACCGACCGCATGATCGATTTTTCGAGCATCGCCAAGGCCGCCAAGAACCCGGACGATCTCAAGGGCTTTGGCGAATTCGTTCAGGACGAATGCACCTATCCGAACGGCACTCACATCTGCGAGGTCGAGATCGATCCCGACACCGGCATGACGGAGATTGACCGCTATACGATCGTCGACGATTTCGGCGTCACCGTGAACCCGATCCTGCTGGCCGGCCAGGTGCATGGCGGCGTCGTCCAGGGCATCGGCCAGGCGCTGACCGAGAACACGGTCTATGACGAGGACGGGCAGCTGTTGACGGCAAGCTTCATGGACTACGCCATGCCGCGCGCCGACGATTTGCCGTTCTTCCATTTCGAGACCCGCAACGTGCCCTCGACCACCAATGCGCTCGGCATCAAGGGGGCCGGCGAGGCAGGCACGATCGGAGCGACGCCTGCCGCTCAACGCGGTGACGGATGCGCTCTATCGCGCCTACGGCATCAGGCATATCGACATGCCGGCAACGCCGGCGCGCATCTGGGCGGCGATCCAGGAAGCAACTGCTAAGTGAGCCCGACAGATCATCCCGGCGGGCACAACACGCTGACCGGGATCATGCTCAAGATCGTGTCGGTGGCGGTTTTTGTCGGCATGTCGTACTGCATCAAGGCGGCGGGCACGGTGCCGGCTGGCCAGATCGTGTTCTTCCGCTCCTTCTTCGCCATCTTTCCGATCATCGTCTTACTGGCCTTCCAAGGAAAGCTTGGCACGGCGTTCTCGACCAAACGTCCGCTCAACCACATTGCGCGCGGCGTTGTCGGCGTCTGCGCCATGGGCCTCGGCTTCTTTGCGCTGACACGGCTGCCGCTTCCCGAGGCGATCACGCTGAACTACGCACAACCGCTGCTGGTGGTGGTGTTCAGTTCGATCTTCCTCGGCGAAGCGATCCGCGTCTATCGCTGGAGCGCGGTTGCGGTCGGACTGGTCGGGGTGCTGGTCATCTCATGGCCGGAACTGACGCTGCTTGGTTCGGGCGCTGCACTCGGCGATCAGGAGGTGCTCGGCGTCATCGCCGCCCTGGTCGCAGCAGCGATCTCGGCCGTCGCCATGCTGCTGGTGCGCAATCTCGTCCAGAGCGAACCGACCGCAACCATCGTGCTGTGGTTTTCGGTGACGGCGAGCGTCCTGGCGTTGCTTTCGCTGCCGTTCGGCTGGCAGGCGCTGACACCGGCGCAGGCGGGTCTTCTCATAGCTGCGGGCTTTTGCGGCGGGCTCGCTCAGATTCTGATGACGGCCGCCTATCGCCATGCCGAGGCCTCGGTCGTGGCGCCCTTCGAATATACGTCGATGCTGCTTGGCATAGCCGTCGGCTATCTCGCCTTCGGCGACGTCCCGACGGTTCACATGCTTGTCGGCGGCACGATCGTCGTTGCCGCCGGCATCTTCATCATCTGGCGCGAGCGCCAGCTTGGCCTCGAACGTGCTCGCACCCGCCAGGCGACCCCGCCGCAAGGATGATCAGGACGGCTCGGCCCGCTCCTTCGCCAATCGCACCAGCACGGTCCTTGTCTGCTCATCGGCGGGGAAAAAGGATTCGATCGCCAATTCCGACAGCGTCACGTCGAGCGGCGTGCCGAACACGGTGATGGTGCTGATGAACGAAAGCACAGCATCGCCATGGGCAAGCCGCAGCGGGTGCACGATCGCGTTCGGCTCGACCGAAACCGGCCGTGTGCCGTTCAGGCCGGACGGATAGGTCCGAAGCTCGCGTTCCAATTCGATCAGAACCGGGTCGCCTGAGGCGTCGTTCTGGTGTTTCAACCGGTCAAGAAGATGCGCGCGCCATTCGGCCAGGTTGACGATGCGCGGCGCGACGCCACCTGGGTGCAGGCTGAGTCGCAGCACGTTGACCGGGGGCTTCAGCAAGGAGGGCTCGGCGACATCGGCAAGGAACGGGCCGATCGCCGCATTCGCCGACACCAGGTTCCAGTGCCGGTCGACAGCGAGCGCCGGGAAGGGTTCGTGCCCCTTGAGCACGATCTCGACGGCAGCCATCGCCGGCGCCAGTGAAGCATCGGTGAGCGAACGCTCGCTGAAGCTGGGGGCAAAGCCTGCGGCCAGCAGGAGCTGATTGCGCTGCCTCAGTGGGATCGACAGCTGCTCGGCCAGATGCAGCACCATATCGCGCGAGGGTGCCGCGCGGCCGCTTTCCACGAAGCTCAGATGCCGTTGCGAGATTTCGGCTTCCATGGCGAGATCGAGTTGGCTCATGCGCCGGCGCGTGCGCCATTCGCGAATGAGGCTGCCGGCGGAAGTCTGGGTTGCTGTCATGGCGGCACACTATGCCGGCAGCGATCGCATTTCCATTACCTGTGAGGTTATAGATGCCGCTCTTCCCTTCTTCCCTTGTGGGAGAAGGTGGCCGAGCGAAGCTCGGTCGGATGAGGGGTGTTCCAGCTTGGCGAAACACCCTCATCCAAGTCGAGAAGCTGGCGCACGGCGACAGAATCATCAGCGCCTCATTTCTTCCAACACCCCTCAACCGCCTTGGCTCCGCGCGACAATCCACCTTCTCCCACAAGGGAAGAAGGGAAGCTGCGCCCCACCTCAACCCAGCGCCCGCAGCTTTGCCTTCACCTCGAGGAAATCCCGCCACGCCAGCTTCTTGTGCGCGGGGGTTCTCAAGAGATAGGCCGGGTGAAGGGTCGGCATGGCGGGAATGGCAATACCGGAGGCGGTCGTATGGACGCGCCAATTGCCGCGCAGCCGCAGGATGCCCTCGGTGGTGTTGAGCAAGGTCTTTGCCGAGGGGCCGCCCAAATTGACCAGCACCTTCGGATTGACCAGCTCGATCTGCCGTTCGATGAATGGCCTGCAGATCTCGGTCTCGTGCGGCGTCGGCGTGCGGTTGCCCGGCGGCCGCCAGGGGATGACATTGGCGATATAGGCCGACGTCCGGTCGAGGCCGATCGCGGCCAGCATCCGGTCGAGCAGCCGGCCCGAGCGGCCGACGAACGGCAATCCCTCAAGGTCCTCGTCGCGGCCGGGCGCCTCGCCGACCAGCATCACCGCGGCATTCGGATTGCCGTCGGCGAACACCAGGTTCTTGGCGGTGAATTTGAGATTGCAGCCGTCGAATGCCGCCATGTGCTGGCGAAGCTCGTCCAGGGTCGCCGCGGTCGTTGCCAATTGGCGCGCCAAGGCCGCTTGCTGCTCGTCGGGCACCGTCGCCGTCCCGGACGGCGCGCGCACCGCCGGTGCCGCAGCTTGCCTTTCGCCCATTCCGGCGCGTGACAGGCTTGTCGAGCGTGGCAGTGTGGCGCTTCCACCAACTGGCGTAACTGTCGCCGGCGCCCGCTCAGGCGGCTTTGACGCAGCCTCAGCAAACCTGTTCAGCGGCTCGTCTTCGAGCGCTTCATCGACGCCGGCGCTGGCGTAGAAGGCCAGCAGGTCGGCGATATCTGGTCGGTCGTCTCGGGAAACGGCAGTCATACTTTCACATTCCGCCGCGCGGCAGCAATTTGCAAGTAATGCATGTAGCCCAAAAGCGCGCAGCGGTTTTGGGACAACGACATGACGAAAACAAGGATTCTCAGCTCGACGGTATACGCGGATCCTGCACCAGATAGAACGTCCAGCGCGGTGTGTAGTCGGTGATCAGGTAATCGAATTTTGCTGTCTTCAACGGGTCGATCTTGCCGCTCTTGAACAGCAGCCGGTCATAGGGTTCGAAGTCGCGATCGAAATCGGCAAAGCTGCTCGACCAGATGTTGTCAGGCGTTTTGTTGCGCTGGTCGAACGATAGGCCGTCGCCGAACACGCTCGGCCGGTGGAGTATCTCCTGGAGCTCGAACTGGAACTCGACCCAGGCCTGGCCGCTGTTGTTGAGCACGTCGACGCGCATATACATGAGGCCATTGGCAAATTGGCCCGCAGTGCCGAAGGGCTGGATCGGCTTTGTCGTGCGGATCGTCAGTGTCACCGGTGTCGCCGAATTCAGCTCTTCGGTGATGACAAGCGGGTCCTCCTTTGTCCCGATGCCCGAGGCGCTGGTGATGCGGAAGCCGCCCAGCTCGTCGGAAAAGGAGTAGGCTCCGGCCACCCAGACCCTTTGCGGCTCGGCGTGGGCGCCAACGGACGCCAGCGGCAAAAGGGCCAAAACGAGCGCCCGGCAAATCCGTCCGGGCGACGAAAAAAAGCGCGTCGATGAAAAGCCGGATGGCCCAGGAATGCGCATGGTGCGAAGTATGGCCGATAAGCAAGCCGTCGAACAATTAAAAACGTCAGGGCGCCGGCTCTCTTTGGAATGGCTTGGCCCGGATCGATGTTCCGGTGGACCGCAAACCGCGATTTTGTAGTACGATGCGCGACTTTTTGACGAAATCGGCATTGTCACGTCAGCGTCGGTTTCGCGTCGCGAATTGATGCGCTATGCAGCGGATAAGCCAGCAAGATGCGCGAATGCGGTAGCCAGTGAGATGTTGATGAGCGAGATCGAACGCGAAAGCATGGAATTCGACGTGGTCATCGTCGGCGCCGGTCCGGCCGGCCTCGCCACCGCGATCCGTCTCAAGCAGGTCAATCCCGAGCTTTCCGTCGTCGTCCTGGAAAAGGGCGGCGAAGTCGGCGCCCATATCCTGTCCGGCGCCGTCGTCGATCCGATCGGCATCGACCGGTTGCTGCCGGGCTGGCGTGACGAAGAAGGACATCCCTTCAAGACGCCGGTCACGGCAGACCATTTCCTGGTGCTCGGCCCCGCCGGTTCGTTCCGTCTGCCCAACATCCTGATGCCGCCGCTGATGAACAACCACGGCAACTACATCGTTTCGCTCGGCAATGTCTGCCGCTGGCTGGCGACCAAGGCCGAGGCGCTGGGCGTCGAGATCTATCCGGGCTTTGCCGCCGTGGACCTCATTTACAGTGACGAGGGCGCGGTCACCGGCGTTGTCACCGGCGATATGGGCGTCGAGAAGGACGGCACGCATGGCCCTGGCTTCGCGCCGGGAATGGCGCTGATGGGCAAATATGTGCTGATCGGCGAGGGCGCACGCGGCTCGCTGGCCAAGCAGTTGATCGCCAAATACCATCTTTCCGACGGCCGTGAGCCCGGCAAATACGGTATCGGTCTCAAGGAGCTCTGGCAGGTCAAGCCGGAGAACCACCGGCCAGGCCTGGTCCAGCATTCCTTCGGCTGGCCGCTAGACATGAAGACCGGCGGCGGCTCTTTCCTCTACCATCTGGAGGACAACCAGGTGGCGGTCGGCTTCGTCGTCCACCTCAACTACAAGAACCCCTATCTGTCGCCGTTCGACGAGTTCCAGCGCTTCAAGACCCACCCGGCGATCAGGGGCACATTCGAGGGCGGCAAGCGGCTGGGTTATGGCGCCCGTGCCATCACCGAGGGCGGCTGGCAGTCGGTGCCGAAACTGTCCTTCCCCGGTGGTGCGCTGATTGGGTGTGCCGCCGGGTTCGTCAATGTGCCGCGCATCAAGGGCTCGCACAATGCCGTGCTTTCCGGAATGCTGGCGGCCGAGCACGTCGCCGAGGCGATCGGCGCCGGCCGTGCCAATGACGAACTGGCTTCATACGAGGCGGCATGGCGGGCAACCGACATCGGCAAGGATTTGAAGAAGGTGCGCAACGTCAAGCCATTGTGGTCGCGCTTCGGCACCGCCATCGGCGTCGGCATTGGCGGCCTCGACATGTGGCTGAACACGCTGTTCGGCTTCTCGCCTTTCGGCACGCTGAAGCACGGCAAGCCCGACTATGCGACGCTGGAGCCGGCCGCCAAGCATAAGAAGATCGCCTATCCGAAGCCGGACGGCGTGCTCACCTTCGACCGCCTGTCCTCGGTGTTTCTATCCAACACCAACCACGAGGAAAACGAGCCTGTCCATCTGCTGGTCGCGGATATGGATCTGCAGCGGCGTTCCGAACACGATGTCTATGCCGGGCCATCGACACGCTACTGCCCGGCCAGTGTCTACGAATGGGTCGACAAGGATGGCAACGCCGCCGCCGATCCCGAGGCGAAGGACGTGCGCTTCGTCATCAACGCGCAGAACTGCGTCCACTGCAAGACCTGCGACATCAAAGACCCGAACCGAAACATAACCTGGGTGCCGCCACAAGGTGGCGAAGGCCCAGTTTACCAGAACATGTAGCGTCAGATATTAGCTATTCCTAATTGACAGAACGAGTGGCAAGACTGCTGGCATATCTTGCACTCGACGTGGGATCGTGCCGTGCCGTGCCGAGCAGATCTGGCGAGCGTATTGAATGCTAGAAAATTGCCGTTCTGGTCTTCGCGCAAATACCGAATCTACGCCACGGCGGCGATGGTCGTACCCTCCACCGGCCGCGGCACCGGCGTTCCATAGACCCAGAAGGAATCCGGAACCGGAGAGCCGCTCCAGACCACGGCATCGGCGATCTTGGACGCCTCCCACACCACGGTTTTCCAGGCCGGATCGAAGATCATGTAGCCGGGATCGCCCATCACCTCGATGCGATTGCCCCCTGGTTCCAGCATGTACAGGAACGTTGCCCCGCCGATGCCGTGCCGGCCCGGCCCGTGCTCTATCGAAATGCCGGCTTCCCTTGCCAGCTCCGCCAGATCGAAGAGATGCTGCACCGAAATGTAGTGGAAACAGACGTGGTGGAAGCGTCCACGCATCTCCGTCGGCTCCGGGACGATTGCAATATCGTGCGAAAGGTTGGTCACGCTGAGCCAGCTCGCGATCGCCGACCCGTTGTCACCAACGACCCGCTCGCGCTCGCGAAAGCCTAGCACGTCAACCATGAAATCGCGGCAGGCGCCGGTGTTGGCGGCCATCAGGTTCAGGTGATCGATGCGGCGAACCGGAATGCCGTTGAGCGGGCGTCTCTGCGGGCGATTAAGCAATTTCGTAGCCTGCCCCGGCGGTACGCTGACATAGTCGACGTCCCACAGCAGCTCCATCGGGTGCCCCTCGGGCGTTTCGAATCTGAAGGCGCGGCCATGGCCGGCATCACCGTCGATCCAGCCTCGCCCGAGGCCGGTCGCCTCTACCGCTGCGACTCGGCGCTCCAGCGCCTGCGGGCTGCGCGTTCGCCAAGCAACGTGCCCCAGTCCGGCGTGCTGTGCCTCGGTCACCTTCAGCGAGTGGTGATACTGCTCCTCATAGGCGCGCAGATAGACCGACTTGCCGCGCCGCTCGGTCTCTTGCATGCACATGAAGTCCATGAAGAAGCGTAACGTCCCATCGAGATCGGGCGTCAGCAATTCGACATGCGCGAGCTGGGCGACATCGAAGATTGGTTCGGAAAGGGTGTTCATAACGACACTCCTGAAGGTGAACGGGTCTATATTGAGGGAAATGTACTCCTGTATTCGTCAAGTGGCCGCACAACAGTTCGCGTAGTTCGCGCGGCGCGGTGTGATACCCTGTCAGGCCGCCGGTACCGGCTGAATGATCCCCTGCGCACAGAACAATTGCCCGTCGGCCAGCCGCGCATAATTATGAACGACTTTGTTCTCGTGATCCTGAACCTGCACGACGAAGTTACCGCTCTGCTCCGTCCAGCTCATGATGAACAGATCAGGGCGGACGCCTGTCAGATCGCTCTTCACGACCTCGTCGATCTGAGTAGCGCCGATCGTCGCCCGTACATGCAATTCTGTCGGCGACAGAACCGTCAGCCGCGGCACGAACGGGCCGAATGCACAGTCGAAAGTCTTCCCGACGAGCGATGTCGGGCCACCACTGGTCGCAGCCATCCAACTCTCCTTTGATGATTTAGCGCTCACACGCCCAGATTGGGCACACGAGCCTTCGCTTTGGCACAGAATGCTTATAAAGCTGCTATTTCTGCTAATTGGAGCGCTCCAATGCAAGATCTGCCTTTTATGATGACGAGTCAAGAATAAACTTGGAGCGCTCCAAAAAAGTGTTTAACTGAAGGAATGAACCATACCAAAACGCCGACCCTCGTGGATGTCGGGAGAGTTGCCGGGGTCTCCCGCGGCACTGTCTCCAATGTCTTCAATCACCCGGACCTGGTGCGGTCCGACGTGCGCGAGCGCGTCGAAGCTGCGGCGCGCCAGCTTGGTTATGATGGTCCCGACCCTAGAGGGCGAGTACTGCGTAATGGCAAATTCAACGCCATCGGATTTATGCCGCCGGGCGCCTATGCCATTGCCGACGTCATCAGAAGCCCATATGGACGAGAACTGGTGCTTGGCGTTTCGCTTGCGTGCGACGGGGCCGGGGCGACGCTGAGCCTAGTCAACGGTACGGAAGAAACGCGCACCTCCACCATCCGGGAGGCGTTGGTTGACGGCTTCATTTTGGGCCATAGCGTAGACATCGACCTGATCACCTCGGCGCAGCGCCGGCGCTTGCCATTCGTCATCCTCGAAAGCGATGCCGGCCCGGATATCAATTCGATCCGGATCGACGGCAGGAGCGGAGCGCTGATGGCTGTCGGGCACTTGGCTGCTCTCGGGCACCGGCATTTTGTGATCCTCTCCATCCGGCGCACATCCGGACCACCGATTGTCCACATGCCGGGCAAGGGCAAGATTACCGCGGGCTTTCAGCTCGACTATGAAAGGCTTGATGGCTTCGCCCAAGGCTTGGCGGAGGTCAATCTGTCGATCGATGATTTTCCGATCATCGAAACCACCCCTGGGGAGCCTTCGGCCGGAGCTGTCGTGTTCGATCGATTTCCAGAAGCAACGGCAATCCTGACCATGTCGGACTGGCAGGCAATCACCGTGCTCGACGAAGCGGTTCGTCGCGGCATAAACATACCCGAGCACGTGTCGGTTGTGGGCTTCGATGGCACCGCGGAATCGGCACGCACCACGCCCCCACTCACCACTGTCACGCATGACATCGTCGGGAAGGGTCGCCTTGCTGCCCAGATGGTGTTTGAAAACGGCCAGCCGAGGCAGATCATCATGTCGGTTGAACTGGCGGTTCGCGGATCGACGGGTCCGCCGCGTTGAGGAAATCCGCAAGGATCGCGATTGGCGCGCAACACGCCGCCCTGCCGAACGCATGACGCGTCGCCCCCTTTCCGTGCTGCAGGCGCTTAAGAGACGCCGCGTTTGCGCCAGCCAGCGGACCATCGGGAACTCGGGGTGTGTTGAGATTCAAGCCAGGCCGCGCCGACATGGTGGTTTCCGAGAGCGTATGTTCGGGTACGAGAACCCCGGAAGCGCAGGAAGTCCGCTTCTGGATCGAGAGACGTTCCGGCCAGTTCAATGTGCGATCGAATGCGTCGCTGTCATGCGTGGATCAATGGAGCACAACGTCAGCGTGTGAAGTCCACCGGAACCGTCGACCAAAATGATAGCCGGGGAAAGCCCGCTATATTTGCGGCGTCTAAAAGAAGTTGAAGCGGCGCGGCGCTTGTGGTTCCCTTCCCTCCTGACGCGGAGAAATGACCATGCGCCTGGCGGTTTTGACGTGCCTTGTGGCTATTGGTGGCTTGTGCGGCTTCGCACCGTCGGCATCGGCTGACACGAAGGTGCTGGTCAAGACCCGAACCTACGACATATCAGGAACCACGGGCGCCGCCCTGATCGAGGCCATGGACCGGAAAGGTCCGAAGAGGCACGGCTTCATGACGCACGCCATCGCGCTGGCCGCCTATACGGTAAATTGGGACCTTGAGATCACCAGGGAGGGTGGTGTCTGCCGTCTGCGGCAGGCCAATGGGACACTCGATCTCACCTACACCTTACCGCGCATGATCTCAGCCGCGACGCCGGCGCTTCAGAAGCGCTGGAAGCGATTTTTCGCGGGCGTTCGTGCCCACGAGCATAACCACGGCCGCATCGCCAGGACAATGATGCGGGCGACCGAGAAATCGATCACCGGACTGGAACTCGCCGACAACTGGGTTTGCAGCAAGACGCATCGCGAGGCGAGGCGCCGGATCAAGGCTGTCTATGCCGAATACGAGGCGAAACAGAACGCTTTCGACGCGCGCGAGCATCGCGCCGGCGGCCATGTCGAACGCCTCATCGGTGCCCTGTTGCGCAAGCGCTAGGCGATCAGCTTCGAGTCCTGCCGTCCTGTCTCACGGAGGCGGTCGCGGTTTCATGTTCGTCGACCGGCTTTTTCTGTTCCGGCCTGAGCGAGAATTCCACCATCAGCGGAAGATGGTCGGAGCCGGTGCCTTCCAGCCTCGACACCGAATGGATGAGAACCGCGCCCTTGCTGAAAACCTGGTCGATCGGCAGTCCGGCGAAGCGCAGGAAATCCGGCAGCTCGATATAGAGCCAGGTCGGCCCCGGCGAAGGCGCCACGGTCAGCTTGCCAAGGTCTGCGACGCGCCGGACGGCGGCGCTCCACGGCACTGCATTGCAGTCGCATGCCATGATCGATGTTTCGCCGAGCGAGGCGAACTCCCCCGACAATCCGCCGATCTGCTGTGACTGGTTGCGCGGCCATGGCCAGGTCAGGTGCATGGCGGCCACGTCGACCTCGGATCCGCCGAATTCGACGGTTGCGATGGCCATTGCACCGCGGCTGTCGCAGCGCGGTTGCGAGCCGGTGGCAAACGGCCGTCTGGACAGCAGCGCAACGCCGAAAACGCCATTGGGGTAGGGGCAGAGGATCCGGTAAGGATAGGCACTGGCGAGAAGGCCGAGCTTCGCCTTCCACATGTCGGATACCTCATCGAGGGTGATCACATCAGGCTGGGTCCGGCCGATCAGCGACAGGACTTTTTCAGGCGTTGGATTGTTGAACCGCAGATTCATCTGCAGCAGGCGGTAGACCGCCTGGTCACCGGAGACCGCCTGATTGCCGGCCTCGGCTTCGTAGGCTGCCTGGACCGGCCACAGGCGGGGCACCGACAGGGCGTTCGAGGTGGTGGCAAAGGCAGCCACCGCAAAGAGCAGCGCTGTGGCCGCCTCCAGGCGAAACGAGGTCGCGAGCAGCGGCAGCGCGCAAAGCGCCATCAGCACAGCAAGATGAGCGCGGAAATGAGCGAAGGAATCGAAGGCCGGATGCAGCGTTCCGAAAAACCCGGCCACCAGCGCGACCGAGAAGACGAGCATTGCTACGAATGCTGCCGACGCCATCATGTTTCGAACGCGTGCCATCTACTTTGTTTATCGGCAGAAATGCAGCCCAAATCAAGATTACGAAATGCCCTGCCGCGGTTACCAAGGTCCGGTCGATGCAAGCCGATCGGTGCTACTGGAACGCCGTCTCCGAAAAGCTTCTGAGCTTGCGCGAATGCAACCGTTCCATCGGCATCTCGGCCAGCTTTTCCATCGCCCTGATGCCGATGGTCAAGTGCTGTGCCACTTGTCGCTTGTAGAACTCGGTCGCCATGCCGGGCAGCTTCAATTCGCCATGCAGGGGCTTGTCCGAGACGCAAAGCAGGGTGCCATAGGGCACGCGGAAACGGAAGCCATTGGCTGCGATCGTCGCCGATTCCATGTCGAGCGCGATCGCCCGTGACTGCGACAGCCGCTGCACCGGCCCCCGCTGGTCGCGCAACTCCCAGTTGCGGTTGTCGATGGTGGCGACGGTGCCGGTGCGCATGATGCGCTTGAGGTCGTAGCCGGAAAGGCCGGTGACTTCGGCGACCGCCTCCTGCAGCGCAACCTGGATTTCGGCCAGCGGCGGGATCGGCACCCAGACCGGAAGATCGTCGTCCAGAACATGGTCTTCCCGCACGTAGGCATGCGCCAGCACATAGTCGCCCAGCGCCTGGGTGTTACGCAGCCCGGCGCAATGGCCGAGCATCACCCAGGCATGCGGCCTGAGCACCGCGATGTGGTCGGTGATCGTCTTGGCGTTGGAGGGGCCGACGCCGATGTTGACCATGGTGATGCCGCCATGGTTCGGCTTCTTCAGATGATAGGCCGGCATCTGCGGCAGGCGCGGCGGTGCCACGCCATCGCCAGGCGCGCTTTGTCCAGCCTTGGTGACGACGTTTCCCGGCTCGACGAATTCGACGTATCCGCCGCCGCCATTCGCCATCAGCTTGTGCGCACGAGCGACGAATTCGTCGATGTAGAACTGGTAGTTGGTGAACAGCACGAAATTCTGGAAATGCTGCGGACTGGTCGCCGTGTAGTGCGACATCCGGTGCAGCGAGTAGTCGATGCGTTGCGCCGTGAACGCCGCCAGCGGCCTGGCTCCGCCTAACGCCACTTCGAACGTGCCGTTGGCGATCTGGTCGTCGGTGCCGTCGAGGTCCGGCACGTCGAACAGGTCACGAATCGGCCGCCTGATGCGCTCGGCTGCCGCGCCGTCGACATGGGAGCCTTCCAGGAACGCGAAATGCAGCGGGATGGGCGTCGTTGATTCCGAAACCGTGAGCGGAACGCCGTGATTGCGCATGATCAGGCCAAGCTGTTCGGTAAGATAGCGTTCGAAAAGGGCAGGCTGGGTTATGGTGGTCGAGAAATGCCCAGGTGTCGGCATGTGGCCGTAAGCCTGCCGCGAGTCGATCTGGGTGAATGAAGTCGTGGTGACGCCGACCTCGGGATAGAAGGCCCGGTAGCGCTTGTTGTTGTCGCCGCCTGCGGCGAGCGCCGTAAATGAATCGCGCAGGAATTTGGTGTTGCGATCGTAGAGGACCTGCAAGGCCGCGACGGCCTTTCCTGCATCATTAAAGCTTTGCCGACCAAACGGCTCCGGCATCACGACTGAGTCTATGGCTTGGGGATAGATTCGCTTTTCCATGACCCAATATAGAGGCTTGGCCATGCGGTTGGGAGGGGCCAAAGGATCGTTTTTTGTTTTTGGATAGTCTCGATGAAGGCCGATTGCGCCTAGCCGCGCCGCAGGCTGACCAACAGCACAAAGCCGACGCCGGTCTTCTTCAACGCCGGCGCTTCGATCGTCGAGCCGGCATCGGCGCGCATCGAGGGCACGGCCAGAACCGGCGCTGCAAGAACCATCAGGATGAGCGTCGCCCGCGGCACAAGCCGAAGGGCCTTGAGGGCGTTGGCGACGATGCGGTTCATGGTGTGTTGCTTCTCTCTAAGGGTTTCTGTCGGCGTCAATGGCGAAGGTGGCTCGGGCAACCGAACCGGCAGGAATTGGCCTGGTCCCAGGAGCGGGCTGGGCGGCCGGCCTCGGCAACGAGGATGGCGAACGACATGCCGAACAGGCTCATCAGCAGGCAGACGATGGTGAAGCGGCGGGCGAACATTGCGTGGTGTCTCCTTCAACACGCATGACAATGCCCTGATGCAACTGAACCGGTTCTGATGCCGGCGTTCATCTGCGGTTCAAGTTTATCGACGGAGGGTCGAGTGCCCGCCGCCACCGCGCCGTCGCCGGCCACGAGCGCCGCCGCATGCTTGCTACCGACATCCAATCTTGCTGCCGACAAGGGCGGGTAAAATTGCTGTTAGGGCGCTGAAGGCACGGCCCGCACGATTGATCCGTTGTCCCAAGCAGACGGCGCAAACCAAAAAAGGGGCCTTCGCGGCCCCGTTTTCAATTTGTGGCAGCGGAAACGATTAGAGCTTGTGCCAGGTCTGGCTCCTGCAGATCAGCCCGCCGAGCACGCAGCCGCTCATCTTGAGCGAAGCGCCCGAGACCGAGGCCTTGCCCGAATAGGTCTTGTCGGTTTCCGGGTCGGTTATGGTGCCCGAATATTTGTTGGCGCCGGAAACCTTGAACGAACCGATGCGCTTGCCGGCAAACTTGCCTGATTTGAGCGTGATCGAAAATGCACCGCCGCCGCTTGAGATGGCGGCGGTCGAACCGGCTTGCGTTTTCCAGTTGCCTTCGATCGGATCGGCCCAAGCCGCGCCGGCCATGATCAAGGTGGCCGTAAGGGCCATGCTGATTTTGCGAAACATGTTTCTCCTCCCTCTGGGCATCCGGCCGGGTGTTCCGCCCGCCTGTCTGCCTTTTACGCAAACGTAAGCTAATTCAGCTCCCGACAAAACAAAAGCGGTGCCGCTGCGGAAGACTTCAGGATTTTCTGGCCGCCCAAAGCGGTCTCGTCGGTGGGAAATGAAAAGTTCGCAACTCCGTCTTTGTCTCCCGTGGTTAGCGGAGTCTTGATCTTCGCCTCGCAAATTTTCGTCAAATTTAGTGCAAACCGGCGCAATTGCTGGCTTTGCATCCTTAACGAATTCTCGCGTTTACCTCTTGTTTTAGCTTTGTTTTCCTCAAATTAAGCACGCCACTTAACCGCGGATTCAAGCCTCCGGTTCATTCTCGAAAGTATCGAAAGAGCGGCCGCCCCCAAGGGTTATCAACAGATACCAAGGGACAGAACGAGGCAGCTCTCGGGAGCCTGACAGGGCTAGAACAGGGGATTGAAATGGCACGTTTTGAAATGCCTGAAGTCGGCTTCGGCGCCATGGGGGCAACTGCCCAGGCCGACATCCTTTTCGAATTGGGCATGATGTATGCGACCGGCCGCGATTGCGAGACCGATGTCGTCGCCGCCCACAAATGGTTCAACATTGCTGCGATCAAGGGCTCGGTCCGCGCCGCGGAACTGCGCTCGGAATTGTCGGCCGCCATGTCGAAGGTCGAGATCGCCAGGGCGCTGCGCGAAGCCCGCGAATGGATGACGATGCACTAAGGTGGCCTGAACTCATCGGGCACTGAGATCACCGACAGGGACGCTTCAGGTCAAGGCTGCGCAAGACGGCCGGACCGGCAAGAACAAGGCCGCGCAAGACGGTCGTACCAACAATGACAGGAACGCAGCAGGCCGGATACAGCCAAGCTGCGCGACGGACAGGGAAGGCGAGCGGTTTTCGGGCGCGGGAGCGTTCGGGATTGTTCGATCGACAAAAGCCGCGACCGGCCGGAACAAGGCCGGCGCGGCTTTTTGCGTTTTCGACCATGATCCCAAAAAGTGGAAAACGGTTTTTGGAAAAACCATCGTCGAACAGAGGCGTTGCAGGCCCAATCGAGTGCCGTCGATGCGCCTAGACAGGCTTGGCGAAGGGTGAGATTCTCCCGGCCACTCTGGAAGAGGCGCGGCCGGGACGGCCGCGCGAGAGTGGAGGAGTTGTATCACCATGAAAAAGTTGGGTATTTTGAGCGCGGCCATAGTGGGCCTGGTGATGAGCGCGCCGATTGCCTTCGCCGAAGACATCACCTTTTCGGTGGTCGGACCGATGACCGGACAGCTTGCCACCATCGGCGACCAGTTCAAGCAGGGCGCTCAAGCCGCCGCCGACGCGATCAACGCCGCTGGAGGTGTCGAAGGCCGCCAGATCAAGCTCGACGTCCAGGATGACCAGTGCGATCCGAAGCAGGCGGTTTCGGTCGCCAACCGCATCGTCGCCAACGGGGTCAAGTTCATCGATGGCCATGCCTGCTCGGGCTCGAGCATCCCGGCCTCGGCCGTCTATGCCGAAGCCGGTGCGCTGATGATGAGTCCGGCTTCGTCGAACCCAGAGCTGACCGACGCGGCGGCGAAAGCCGGCTGGCCGACGATCATGCGCCTTTATACGCGCGACGATGCGCAGGGCGCTTTCATCGGTCCATGGATCGCCAAGAAATATGCCGGCAAGAAGGTCGTCATCATGCATGACAAGAGCGCCTATGGGCAGGGCGTGGCCGATGCCGTCAAGGCGACGATGAACCAGAACGGTCTCAACGAGATCCTCTACGAGGGCATCAACGCCGGCGAAAAGGACTACTCGGCGCTTGTCACCAAGCTCAAGGAACTGAAGGCTGATGTGGTCTATTTCGGCGGCTACCACCCCGAGGCCGGCCTCATCCTGCGCCAGTCGGCGGAACAGAACCTCAAGTTCCAGCTGATCATGCCGGACTCGATCGCCACCCCGGAATTCTGGCAGGTTGCCGGCCCGGCCGGCGAAGGCACCATGTTCGTCTTCCCGTCGGATCCGCGGGCCAAGCCCGAAGCCAAGGAAGCCATCGAAAAGATCAAGGCGGGCGGCTTCGTGCCCGAGGGCTTTACGCTGTTCTCCTATGCCGTGATCCAGGCCTTTGCCGAGGGTATCAAGCGCGCCGGCAGCGACGACCCGGCCAAGGTTGCCGAAGCGTTGAAGAACGGCGAGCCGATCAGCACCGTCGTCGGCCCTGTCACTTTCGATGAAAAGGGCGACCTCAAGAACGTCAGCTACGACATCAACCAGTGGCACGACGGCAAATACGCGCCGATCCAGCCGTAACGATTGGCGTCGCTTGCGGTAAAACGGAAATGGCCGCGTCAGACCGGCCATTTTCATTTGGGCATGCGTTTGTGGCGCGTGTCTTCAACGTCACCTTATGAATGGGGGAACAGCGGTCAGCCGTGGGCTTCCTCGGCAAAACGCACCAGCACGGTCCCGTCGGTGACCTGCGCGCCTTCCGCTGCGATTTCGGCGATCGTGCCGTCATGGGTGGCGGAAATCGTGTGTTCCATCTTCATCGCTTCCAGGATCAACAGCGGCTGGCCCTTGATGACGGCCTCGCCCTTGGCTGCACGCACCAGCTTGACCAGACCCGGCATCGGCGCCCTCAGGCTGTCAGAACCGGCGGCGATTTCGTCGGCCCTTGCCAACGGGTCCGGCACCGCGAAGCTGTAGCCGACGGCGCCCGAAAAGACAGTGACATGGCCCGGCCAGCGGGCAAGGCGAGAGCCAGCGCGCAGATCAAGCGCGCTGTTATAAGGTGCGTCCAGTGCCACTTGGAAGCGCCCGTCCGGCGGCAGTACCGACACTAGCGCGACAATCTCGTCCTCGCCGTAGCGCAGTCGCGTGCGCCGCGGAACAGTGTGGAAATGCGCATAGCCGGCAAGCGACGACCATGGATCGTCGGACGGCGCCTGAGCCCCGGCGCCGGACGCCGCAAATGCGGCTGCGGCGACGATCTCGCTGCTCGGCGGCGGCACTGCGGTCAGCGCTTGCTGATGCCTGCCGATCAGGCCGGTATCGACATCACCTGCCGAAAAATCCGCGTCAGCGGCAAGAGCGGCGAGAAAGGCGGTGTTGACGGTCGAGCCAGCGATCTCGGTCTGCGAAAGGGCCATGCTCAGCGCTTCGAGCGCCGCCTGCCTGCCCTTGCCGCGCACGATCAGCTTGGCGATCATTGGATCGTAGAAGGGCGAGATGGCATCACCGGCCCGCACGCCGGTCTCGATCCGCATGCTTGCGCCCTCGGGCGCAGCATCCGGAAATTTCAGGTGATGCAGCGTGCCCGTCGCCGGCAAAAAACCCTTTGCCGCGTCCTCGGCATAAATGCGCGCTTCGAAGGCATGGCCGGAGAGCGTGATCTCGCTCTGCGTCTTCGGCAGTTTTTCGCCGGACGCCACCCGCAACTGCCACTCGACCATATCGGTACCGGTAACCATTTCGGTGACCGGGTGCTCGACCTGCAGGCGAGTGTTCATTTCCATGAACCAGAAGCGGTCGGCATTCAGCCCTTGCGAGGCATCGACGATGAACTCGATCGTGCCGGCGCCGGAATAATTGATCGCCTTGGCGGCCTTCACCGCCGCCTCCGTCATCGCTTTGCGCAATGCCGGCATCATGCCGGGGGCGGGGGCTTCCTCGATCACCTTCTGATGGCGGCGCTGCGCCGAGCAGTCGCGCTCGTAGAGATGCACGACGTTGCCGAAGATATCGCCGAATACCTGAACCTCGATGTGGCGCGGCTTGTCGATATATTTCTCGACCAGCACGCGGTCGTCGCCGAAAGCGGCCTTGGCCTCGCGCCGCGCACCCGACAGCGCCTCGGAAAAGTCGTCGGGGTGTTCCACGCGCCGCATGCCCTTGCCACCGCCACCGGCGCGCGCTTTGATCAGGACGGGATAGCCGATCTCGCGTGCCTTGGAGGCGAGCAGCACAATCTCCTGCGCCTCGCCGTGATAGCCCGGCACGACAGGCACGCCGGCCTTCTCCATCAGCCGCTTGGCCGCGTCCTTCAGCCCCATGGCGCGGATCGAGGCGGCCGACGGGCCGATGAAGACGAGCCCCGCCGCCGTCACCTGATCGACGAAATCGGGGTTTTCCGAGAGGAAGCCGTAGCCCGGATGGATGGCCTCGGCGCCGGTGGCCAAAGCCGCGGCGATGATCTTGTCGCCGCGCAGATAGCTTTCGCCGACCGGGGAGGGACCGATATGCACCGCCTCGTCGGCCATCTCGACATGCAAAGCCCTGGCGTCGGCGTCGGAATAGACGGCAACGCTACGTACGCCCAGCTTGCGCGCCGCGCGGATCACCCGGCAAGCGATCTCGCCGCGGTTGGCGATCAGGATTTTGGCGAACATGAAACCTCCCGGATTTTCCGCGGGCGGTGCCAGTCAGCCAGGCGACTGACTATTTGGAAAGCGCGATCTGACAGCCGCCGCTCGCAAGCCTGACTTTCCACTTTTTCAAGCCTGACTGACAGTTCCGCAGCGCCAAATCTTCCGCCGCCTTTTGCGACGGTGCGTTCAGCCGCGCGCCGCAGATGATGGAGATGTCGACGACGCGCGAATAAAAGGTCGTTGCATAGGCTGAATGGCCGCTGGCCGCCACATAGGCGTTGTACGTCTTGGTACACGGATCCTTCGGGTTTCCAGCCAAAGTCGGGTAGAAACGGATGTCGCCTTTGTTGCCCGCCAGTGATTCCGCAGCGCTGCTGCCTGGAGCAGCTAATATAAGAAGCCCTGCAAGTATCGATACAGTAGTTTTCTGAGAAAGTCGCAGTCTCATCTTCGCCCCATCCCCATGGAAATTGCAAATCAGCAATAGCCGCAATTTTTCCGTCTGGCCAGTTCGATGTTTGAAAATGAGTCTGAAGGGTGTGGACGGGATTTCTCATAGGGACAGGTCACGCTCCCGCCTGGCGCAGCAACGCCTGCTGGTATAGTTCTGCCGTCTGCTGGTCGAAGCAGCAGAAAATGACAGTTTCCGGAACCGCGTTCTGGCCGACGAAGGCGCTCACGGTATCAACAGCGACCTGCGTCGCCTGGTCCTTTGGATACCGGTATACACCGGTCGAGATCGCTGGGAATGCTACGGTCCGGCAACGCTTGGCGGCGGCGAGTTCGAGCGACTGGCGATAGCAGGAGGCCAACAACGCGGCTTCGCCCTTGCCGCCGCCTTGCCAGACCGGCCCGACCGTGTGGATGACGTAGCGTGCCGGCAGCCTATATCCGTTGGTTAGTTTTGCGTCGCCGACCTTGCAGCCATTGAGTGTTCGGCATTCGGCCAGAAGTTCGGGACCGGCCGCACGGTGGATGGCGCCGTCGACGCCTCCGCCACCCAGAAGTGACGTATTGGCGGCGTTGACGATGGCATCGACCGCCAGCTTTGTGATGTCGCCGACATGAACGCCAATCCTGGGGACAATCTCGCTCATCTCACATCCTGAACACGCCGAACCGTGTCTCCTCGATCTCGGCGTTCAGCGCGGCTGAAAGGCTAAGCGCCAGCACCTCGCGCGTCTTGGCCGGGTCGATGATGCCGTCATCCCAGAGCCGGGCGGAGGAATAGAGCGGGTGGCCCTCATGCTCGTATTTCATCAGGATCGGCTTCTTGAATTTCGCCTCCTCCTCCGCACTCCATTCCCCGCCCTTGCGCTCGATTCCCTCGCGCTTGACGACGGCCAGCACTGTGGCCGCCTGCTCGCCGCCCATCACCGAAATGCGGGCATTCGGCCACATCCATAAGAACCGTGGCGAATAGGCGCGTCCGCACATGCCGTAATTGCCGGCGCCGAACGAGCCGCCGATGATCATGGTTACCTTCGGCACCCGGGCCGTGGCGACGGCCATCACCAGCTTGGCGCCGTCCTTGGCGATGCCGCCGGCCTCGTATTTTCGCCCCACCATGAAGCCGGTGATGTTTTGCAGAAAGATCAGCGGGATCTTGCGCTGGCAACACAGCTCGATGAAATGCGCGCCTTTCAGCGCGCTTTCGGAGAACAGCACGCCGTTGTTGGCGATGATGCCGACCGGCATGCCGTTGAGATGGGCAAAGCCGGTGACCAGCGTGGTGCCGTAATTCTGCTTGAACTCATCGAAGTCGGAGCCGTCGACGATGCGGGCGATCACTTCACGTACGTCATAGGGCTGGCGCAGATCGGTCGGCACGATACCGTAGAGCTCATCGGCTGCATGAAGCGGCGGACTCGGATCGCGAAGTGCCAGCCCGATCTCCTTCTTTCGATTCAGGTTCTTGACGATGCGGCGCGCGATCGCCAGCGCATGCTCGTCGTCCAGCGCAAAATGGTCGGCAACGCCGGAAAGCCGCGTGTGGACGTCGGCGCCGCCCAACTCCTCCGCGCTGACATCCTCGCCGGTGGCGGCCTTCACCAGCGGCGGGCCGCCAAGGAAGATAGTCGCCTGGTTGCGCACCATGATCGTCTCGTCCGACATCGCCGGCACATAGGCGCCGCCCGCCGTGCACGAACCCATGACGCAGGCGATCTGCGGAATGCCCGAAGCCGACATATTGGCCTGGTTGTAGAAGATGCGGCCGAAATGATCGCGGTCAGGAAACACCTCGTCCTGGTTGGGCAGATTGGCGCCGCCGCTGTCGACCAGATAGACGCAAGGCAGTTTGTTCTGCAGCGCGATCTCCTGGGCGCGCAGATGCTTCTTTACGGTCAGCGGATAATAGGTGCCGCCCTTCACCGTGGCGTCGTTGACGACGACCATGACTTCGGTGCCTTCGACGCGGCCGATGCCGGTAATGATGCCGGCTGATGAGATGTCTTCGCCATACATCGACCACGCCGCGAACTGGCCGATTTCGAGGAACGGTGAGCCGATGTCGAGCAATTGGGCAAGGCGCTCGCGCGGCAAAAGCTTGCCGCGGCTCTGGTGCCGCTCACGCGCTTCCTCCGAGCCGCCACGCTCGACGGTTGCCGCCTTTTCCGCAATGTCGGCGACCAGCGCCCGCATGCGCTCGGCATTGGCGCGGAAGCTGTCGGAGGCGGGCGAGATCTGCGAGGTGAGGGTGGGCATGGTGTTACCGGATCAGTTCGATCTTGCAGCCGATATCCAGGTCGCCCCAGTCACGGTCAGCGGTGACGGCAATCGCGTTCTCGCGAATTGCCAGGGCGAGGCAGGCCCGGTCGCCCAGCGACAAGCCGCGATGCCGCGTCAGCTCGCGAAGCTGACCGGCGGCGATGCCCATCATTTCGTCGAAAACAGCGACCGGCATGCCGAGGCTGGCGAGGTCGTCTGCGGCCTCTTCCATGCTGCGTCCCCTGTCGATCAGCTTGGCGATGACTTCAGCCGTATTGACGGAACTGCATTGCGCGTCCGGCGCGAATCCCAAGGCGATATCGGTGCCTGTCTCGTTGAGCAGGATCGCGAGCGCCGCCGAGCTGTCCATAACGTAGGGTTTCACTTCGCTCCTTTCCTCGCCGTTCCTTCGGCGTGAAGCCGGTCCAAACGCTTGTCGCTTCGGTGCTGTTCTTCTCGCCGCTCCTTCAGAAATTCGTCGACGACACTCTCGCCCGGCTTTTTCAACGCCGACAATTCCGCCTGGACGCGCCTGAGATTCCGAAGCCACGACCTTACCCGCAACTCGCCGTTCTCGACATGAAGGATCAAGTCTTCGCCAGGCTTCACGCCCATTTCCTCGCGCATCGCAGCCGGGATAACAAAGCGTCCGCCCTCGCCAAGTCTAACGCGCTCGCGTTTCGCTGGAACCCGGAGCGGAGTTTTCCGAGCTCCGGCCTCGAATTGTGTTTGCGGATTTTCGTCAAATCCAGCCTTTTCGGTTCCGTTCGCCATAGTCTGCCTCGTTCCCGAAATGTGGCACATATTAGTTAATATGGCACAATTGGCTATTCATGGCAAAGATTCAAAAAAGGGACCACTAGATCGCCTCCGCCATGATTTCCCGGCCGATCAGCCAGCGGCGAATTTCGCTGGTGCCGGCGCCGATCTCATAGAGCTTGGCGTCGCGCAAAAGCCGCCCGGTCGGATAGTCGTTGATGTAGCCGTTGCCGCCCAGCAGCTGGATGGCGTCGAGCGCCATCTGCGTCGCCTTCTCGGCAGCGAACAGCACGCAAGCGGCGGCGTCCTTGCGGCTCGTCTGGCCGCGGTCGCAGGCGGCGGCCACGGCATAGACATAGGCGCGCGCGGCATTCATCGTCGTATACATGTCGGCGAGCTTGCCCTGCACCAGCTGGAACTCGCCGATCGGCTGGCCGAACTGCTTGCGTTCGTGCACATAAGGTATTGCCACATCGAGGCACGCCGCCATCAGCCCGATCGGGCCGCCGGCGAGCACGGTGCGCTCGTAGTCGAGGCCCGACATCAGCACTTCGACGCCGCGCCCTTCCTCATGCAGCACATTGTCGAACGGCACCTCGACGTCTGAAAAAACCAGTTCGCCGGTGTTGGAGCCGCGCATGCCGAGCTTGTCGAGCTTTTGCGCGACGGAAAATCCGGCAAAATTCTTTTCGACGATGAAGGCGGTGATGCCGCGCGAATGGAGCTCCGGATCGGTCTTGGCATAGACGACCAGCGTCTCGGCGTCCGGGCCGTTGGTGATCCACATCTTGGTGCCGTTGAGCACGTAGTGGTCGTTGCGCTTTTCGGCACGCAGTTTGAGCGACACGATGTCGGAGCCGGCGCCGGATTCCGACATTGCCAGCGCGCCGACCTTTTCGCCGATGCACAGCGCAGGCAGATATTTCTGCTTCTGCGCCGGCGTTGCCCAGCGATTGATCTGGTTGACACAGAGGTTGGAATGAGCGCCGTAGGAGAGGCCGACCGATGCCGAGGCGCGGGAAATCTCCTCCATAGCGACAACATGAGCGAGATAGCCCATGCCGGTGCCGCCGAAATCCGGATCGGCGGTGATGCCGAGCAGGCCGAGCCCACCGAGCTCGGCCCACAGATGCGCCGGAAATTCGTTCGAGCGGTCGATCTCGGCGGCGATCGGCGCGATCTTGTCCTGGGCGAAGCGCCGCACCAGGTCGCGCAGTGCCTCGATGTCTTCGTCAAGCCCGAAGTTAAGTGTGTGCGTGTACATGCCGTTCCTCCCGGCGCACGACCCCGAAATCGAATTCGATTTTCGCGGTGGATCATGCGCAAAATCAAAGTGCTACAGCGTCGTTTGCTCGCCCGGCGCTGTAGGTCGTTGTCGCGCTGCGGGCCTTTGCTCCAACCAGGCGCATCGTCATTGAAAGATATGTGGCGGTTACCTCCGAGATCGATAGCCGCTCGCCCGGCCGGAACCAGACGATGACGCCGGTCATCATCTGGATCAGCGCCATGGCAGTCAGCCCGGTGTCTTCGACGTCGAAGACACCGGCTTCTGCGCCGTCGCGCAGAATGGCGCGCAGCTCCTTTTCATAAGTCGTGCGCATTCGCAGGATCTGCGTCAGGCGATCATGCGACAGGCTGCGCAATTCCATGTTCGAGACATGGGTGGAGTGGCGGCGTTCGATGTGGAAGGCGATGTGGTTTTCGACATAGGCGGCGAGCCGCGTCGCCGGATCGGCCACGACGGGGCGCGCCGCATTCCATGCCTCAATCAGCCCTTCCATATGCTCGCGCATCAGCGTGAACAAGAGGTCTTCTTTGGTCGGAAAATAGCGATAGAGCGCCGCGGCCTGCACGCCGACCTCGGCGGCCAGCTGGCGCATCGACATTGCCTCGTAGCCAAGACGCGCGATCAGGCTGACCGCCGCCTCGCGGACCGCTGCCTCGGTCTTTTCCCCGTCAGAACCGGTCGTGCGCGCCATGATCGCCTCTCGAGTGGCGCAATAATAAAACGAACGTTCAATTAATTCAAGCGTGGATTCGATTCCAAGATAAATGACCGCGTCTTTTAAATAGTTGACTTAGTCAATCGATTTGGCGATGATCCTGCAGCGTAGAAATCTCCTGAGAAGGAGCCTGCCATGCCGGATGAGCGGAATGCCATGGTCACCCAAATCCGCCATTTCAACAGGTTCTACACCAGCTTGATCGGGCTGCTCGACGAGACCTTGATGCAGAGCACCTACACGCTGACCGAGGCGCGGGTGCTGTTCGAGCTGGGTCACCGGGCGGGCGCCGTCGCTAGCAACCCGAGCGGCGAGGCAGGGTTTCTCGCGCGAGCGTTCCATCTCGATCTCGGGCCGGCGGCGTCCTGGATTGCCGGCGAACTCCGGCTGGACCCTGCCTATGTCGCGCGGATCCTCAGAAAATTCGCCGCCATGGGCCTGATCGAACTGCGTGCCGACCCGGACGACCGGCGTCGGCGCATCCTGTCGCTGACCGCGCGGGGGAACTCGGAACTGGCCACGCTGCAGGCGGCGGCGGACCGCGATCTTACCCGGCTGACGGCCGGCCTGGCCGACAACGAAGCCGCCGAGCTTGCGGACGCCTTGAAGCGGGTCATGTGCCTGCTCGGCGACGGGGGGAAATAGCGGCAGGCCGAAACGATGTTTTGCGATCCTCAGTTCCTCCGTGCCGCCGCTAGCGCGCCGGGTAGCTCCTTAGCAAGGATGTCGAGCTCGTGGTCGAGGCCGACGCTGACCCGGATGCAGCGGTCGAGCACCGGCACCATCGGCTTGCGGATGAACACATCGCGCGACAGCAGCGCCTGCAGCACCTTCAGCGCGAAGGCGCCGTCGCCGCCGCAGTCTATGGTGACGAAATTGGTCGCCGAGGGCAGCGGCTTCAGCCCGTTCGCCTCGGCTATTTCAGCGATGCGGCGGCGGCCGGCAGCGACCCGCGCCACCACGCTTTGCAGATAGTCCTGATCGGCCAGCGCCTCGACACCGGCGATCTGCGCCATGCGGCTGACGCCGTAATGGTTGCGGATCTTCTCGAAATCGCGGATCACCTGGGCGTCGGCCACCGCATAGCCGCAGCGGATGCCGGCCAGCCCGTAGGCCTTCGAGAAGGTGCGCATGCGGATGACGTTCGGCCGCGCGACATCGATCGGCGGCAGCGCCGAGGCCGGGCCTAGCTCGCCATAGGCCTCGTCGAGCACCAGCATGGTGGTTTCCGGCAGGGCTTCGATGAAGCGGATGAGCTCGGCCGCTTCCCACCAGCTGCCCATTGGATTGTCCGGGTTGGACAGATAGACCAGCGGCGCCGTCTCCGTGGCGACCGCAGCCAGCAGGCCGTCCAGGCTTTCCCGGTCGTTCTCGTAGGGAACCGCGACCAGCCGGCCGCCGACGCCGGCAATATGGAAATTGAAAGTCGGATAGGCGCCGAGCGAGGTGACAACCGCGTCGCCCGGCGCCACATACATGCGCGCCACCAGGCTGAGCAATCCGTCTATGCCTTCGCCGACCACCACGTTTTCGGCGCCGACGCCAAGATGCGCGGCGACTGCCACCTTCAAATCGTGATTGTCTGGGTCGCAATACATCCACATATCGCTGGCAATCTTGGCCATACGGGCGACGACGCGCGGCGAGGGACCAAAGCTGCTCTCATTGGCGCCGATGCGGGCGCGAAACGCGCGGCCCCGGTCACGTTCCTGCGCCTCCGGGCCGACAAACGGCACCGTCGAGGGAAGCGCACTGACGATTGGCGTGAGGGAAGGGCGCTGGCGCATGGCAAAGGCTCGTTCGAAAAGGGCCTTCTTGCTAGCGCGGCACAGTTGGCCGCGCAAGCTCCCGCCTTGGCTGCAACCAGCATGCTGGATTCTCCCCGCTCTTTTTGCTAGCGAGATATCATGAACAATCGACTCCCACCTGCCTGGTCCAAGCACCTCAAGCCCGGCCCCGCGCCGAAACCCAAATCGCCGCAACCGAATGTGCCGCAAGCGAAGCTGCCGAATTCGCCCTCGCGTGCGCAGGCCGACGACGCGCTGCTCAAACAGGCATATGCCTTTCACCAGGCCAAGCGGCTCGACGAGGCTCAGGACCTATGCCTTCGGGTTCTGGCGCGCACGCCGAACCATCCGCTCGCCTTGTACATCCTGGGGACCGTATACCTGGGTTACGATGACGAGAGGGCCTTGCGATATTTCGCACGGGCGGTCGGCGAGGAACCTAAAAACCCCTACTACCACCTCAGCCTGGGCGAGGCCTATGTGAAGGTCAGCGAGTATTCGCCCGCAATCAGGCATATGCAGTACGCCTTGGAACTGCAGCCCGGCCTAATCGAAGCACTTTGTGCATTGGGGCGCACTTACACGGCGTTTGACAAGCCTGACATGGCTTTGCCGCTTTACGAGAAGGCGCTGAAAATCAACCGCGATCATCCCAAGGTGCGAGCCGGGCTGGCCGGCGCGCTCAGCGGCCTAGGGCGTATGGATGAAGCCGCCGTCTATCTGAAAGAAGCAATCGAACGTCGTATTGGGGTGCCGGCTGCCTACAACGATCTTGTACAGACGCAAAAGTTCACCGAGGAGCCCGAGGAACTCCAATCCATCCTTCGTGAACTCGGTAATCCGAAGCTTGGTTCGGAAGCCGCGCAGCAGCTCCATCACGCCGCCGGCAAGGTCCTGAACGACCTCAAGCGCTACGATGAGGCATTCGACCATTTCAACAGGGCGAAACAGGCCTCCGGCTACAAGTTCGACATCTACTTGTATCGTCGGTGGATCGATTCGATGATTGAAACCTTCACGCCGGACTTTTTGGCTGCCCGGGCCGGCTATGGAAATCCTTCCGAAATGCCTGTGTTCGTGGTTGGCATGCCCCGCTCGGGAACGACGCTCACGGAGCAGATCTGCGCCAGCCATCCCGATGTTCATGGTGCAGGGGAGCTTAGCAAACTAAGGCGGGTCGCGAATGCGATCGGTCTCAAGACATCATCGGCTGGAGATTTGCACCAGCCAATCACGTCGATCACGGAAGACCTGTCCAGAACCTTGGCCGAAGAGCATCTGTCCTACTTGCGGGAGCGGGCGCCTGCCGCACTTCGCGTCGTGGACAAGACGCCGCACAATTTCGAACTGATCGGCCTTATCGGGCTTCTCTTCCCCAACGCACGCATCATTCATTGCCGTCGTGACGCCATCGACAATTGCGTCTCCTGCTTTGTCCTCAACTTTAGCGAGGCACACAGCTATAACACCGACCTGAAAACACTAGGCCTGTACTATCGCGAGTATGATCGCCTGATGCAGCATTGGAACAAGGTTTTTCCGGGCCTTATCTTCGAAAATCGCTACGAAACGCTGGTTGAGGACCAGGAAGCGCAGTCACGCCGCCTCATAGATTATCTTGGGCTGCCTTGGGATGACGCCTGCCTGCGCTTTTTCGACAGGGATGGTTCGGTCAACACGCCCAGTCGCTGGCAGGTTCGTCAACCGATTTACAAATCGTCGGTCAAGCGCTGGAAGAATTATGAAAATGAAATTCAGCCGCTGATACAGTCGCTGGGCGATCTTGCAGAGATTTGACTTGAGGATGGCGATCCGCATTGCGTGGACCGCGAGGGTCGCAAGCGCATAGGCTTAGCCGATCTTCTGCGATCAGGCCACCATGCCTTGGCAGGGCAGGAGCGAACGCCCTATCCTGTTCCTTCCAAGCGCTGCTGCGGTGCAGAATCTTTCAAGACGCTGGAGGAACAGCGCCCCCCTCTGTCCTGCCCTCTTTGCCAAAACTTGGCATCTCCCCCACGAGGGGGGAGATTGGCCGTCATTGCGGCTTTCGCTAATCTCCAACGTTGATGAACAGGCGCTGTCAGCGAAGCTGCCGATCTCCCTCCTTGTGGGGGAGATGCCACCATTTTGGCAAAGAGGGGCAGGACAGAAGGGGGCGCGAAGGATCGCTGCTGCTTTCATTCTGCGCAGCCGATCGGCTTCCAACCTGTCAGAAATCACAGACCGAGATCCAGCACAGAACGACCATGGCCGGCATTGGCGGCGTCATGCATCACGCAACGCGACAGCCACGCCGATACGAAAAAACCCGGCGGTTGCCCGCCGGGTTGGAGTTCAGTCAGACAAAGTCTGTTAGAACGAGCGCTGGAAGCGGAGCATGCCGCCGAGGCTGTCTTCGTCGTCCGCATTGGTCCAGTTGGAGAAGTCGTCCTCGCCGAACTCGCCGGCGTGCAGGTAGTCGACTTCGGCCGTGATCGTCAGGCCCGGAACGATGTCATAGGCAATGTTGGCGGCGATGCCGAGGTTTTCGCCTTCGTCATACGAGATCTGGGTGTTGAACGAGGTCTTCTCGTTGATGGTGTAGGTGCCACCGCCCCAGACCGCCCAGTTGCCGGACCACAGCTTGTAGAAGCCGCGGCCGCCTGCGGCGGGGAATGCAAAGCCGTCGTCCGTGTAGTTGTCGTCCGTGCCGTAGCCGGCCATGATGAACAGCGACAGGTTCTCCATCGGGGTGACGTCGAGGCGAACCTTGCCGGCCACTTCTTCGTAGTTGGCGTCGTAAGCAATGACGCCGGTGATGGCGCCCCAGCCCTGTGTCCACTTCAGGCCGCCGACGACATGCGGAACATAGCTGTCGATCGTGAAGTCGCCATAACCTTGTTCGAGCGAGACCACGGCCGAGAAGCCGTTGCCGGCGTCGAAATAGTACTGAACGACGTTGGTGTCGAAACCACCGTAGGGAACCAGCGTATCCTGGATGACGTTGCCGGCATAACCGATGAACGTATCGAAGGCCGATTCGTCTTTACCGACGCGCAGCCCACCGAGCTGGATCCAGGCGAAGTTCAGCGAAATGCCTTTGTTTTCGGCAGGGTTAAAGACATATTCTATGGTATCTGGCGCCACGGGCAGCGGACCGGGGCCGTCCGGATCGACACCGGGGATGACTGTTCTGCTGACGTGTCGGTTCCGGTTGCCGAAGTTGAAACGGGTCTCGGTGTAGGTCTTCAAGGTGCCGAGCTCGGTTTCCTGGCCGGTCCAGGTCTTAAAGTTAAAGCGGGCCTGCTTGTAGTACGTGTCCTGAATGTCGCCGTCTTCGGCGTCGAAGTTCTCAGCACCATCGAACGAGCCGACGTCGCCGACGCCGATGTCGTAGCGGACGTAGCCGCCGATGCGCAGGCAGGTCTCGGTGCCGGGGATGTAGAAGTAGCCAGCGCCGTAGACGTCGCAGATGCGGACGTATTCAGCGGGTTCCGGCTCGGCAACGACGACGGCGTCGGCGGCGCGCGCACCGGAAACTGCGACCAGTGCCGCAGCGGAGCCAAGAAGAAGGCTCTTGATGTTCATTTTCTGACCTCCAGTCAAAAGTTAAAAAACGGGTCTGGGTATTCTTTGCTGAAGGACAGCGTTCCCTGCCCCATCCCCACTACCGAAAAAGATGCGCACCGCGCCGCTCCTTCAAATTCGACATTACCCATGAGGCGGCGGCGTTCAACCACCATCGCATCGGCGAAAGGTCTGCGCGGGTGCTATCCCCCTGCGTTGTTGCACAAATGACACGATTTGGCCTCACTCGGAAAGCTCCCATTAACCATTGAGCTGTCGGAAACTCTTGGGCGAGCCCTTGCAATCCGGCCGATTCCGGCAATTGCCCCCTCCCTGAATTGCGACGATGTCGTGAGTCGTCAGCCAAGGGATTGCCGCAGAATCGCCGCATGGCAAAAGCGCGGTTTCGGCAGAAGCCGGTTTTTTCAACGATAATGGGTCAGGCTTGTTGATTGTGCCGGCGCTTTTCTTTATCCACCGGCGCAACGGAGAGGTGGCCGAGTGGTCGAAGGCGCTCCCCTGCTAAGGGAGTAGAGGTCAAAAGCTTCTCGTGGGTTCGAATCCCATCCTCTCCGCCATCCTGCTTCGCGCTGCGCGCTTCGCAGGACAAGCCAGCGAATCCATCCTGCCTCGCGCTTCGCAAGACAAGTCCGGCAAATCCCTTTCTGCGCGAAGCAGGATGCCCTCCGAAGCCTTGGCGAAGGAGGGCTGCAAAACAGGGTTGGCAGTCTTCCTCTCGCGAAGCAGGATACCCTCCGCGTAGTCCTGCGAAGCGCGAAGCAGGGAAGGAGGGCCGATTCGTGTGGTATGTGTATCTGCTGGAAAGCAAGGCTGCCGAAGGTGAGCGCTATATCGGCGTAACTTCCGACCTGAAACGACGGATTGTCGAGCACAACGCCGGAAAATCCAGCCATACTTCCAAATTCATGCCATGGCGGATCGTGACCTATGTCGCCTTCTCGAACCTGGCTAACGCGACTTCATTCGAGCGTTATCTTAAATCCGGTTCCGGGCACGCTTTCGCCAACAAACGTCTGTGGTGAATGTCCGCATCCCTCGCAAAAAGTCACTTTGCGACGAAGCATTGCTCGGCCCCGTCCAGAAAAGCGGCGATGGCGCCGGGCAGGCCGCCGGTCTCGAGGAAAGGCGCATGACCCTGGCCCTCGGCCGTGATCGTCTCGACACAAGGGTGACGCGTTCGCATCTGTTCGAGCGTCTCAGTGGACAGCAGCTTCGAATTGGCGCCGCGTATGGCGAGCAACGGTATCGCCGCCAGCGCCTCGAACTGCTGCCACAGATCAGGCAGCTTCTGGGTCAGGTCGAGTCCCGCCAGCGTGTCGACCAGCTTCGGGTCGAAATCCGGCACCAGCCCCTCATCCGTCTCTCGGTAGAGGGCCGATACCATCCGCTCCCAATCCGCCTCGGTCAGAGCTGGAAAGTCGCTGCCATGCGCGCCGCGCTGGGCGCCGACCGCCTCGGCATGGGTTTTCGGCTTCGGCACGCTCTCGAGATAGGAGCGGATATGGTCGAGGCCGCCGGCCTCGACCACCGGGCCGATATCGTTGAGTACGACAGCCCTCAGGACGGCCGGGCGCATCGCGCCGAGCACATGGATGATCAGCCCGCCGCGTGACGTGCCGATGAAACCTGCCTCCTCGATGCCCAGCGCTGCCAGCCCGGCGAGGATATCACCGGCTTCGACGCCGACATTGTAGTGGCCGACATCGGGGTCATAGGCGGATTGCCCGCGCCCGCGATAGTCGAAGGCGATGATTTTTCGCGGACTTTCGGCCCGTCGCGACAGGTGCAGCGCCAGCTCATGAAAATCGCGGCAGTTCCGTGTCAGGCCAGGCAGGCAGACGACCGGCCAGTGTTCGGAATTCGCTTCGCCGTAGATGCGGGCGTGGAGTTGCAGCCCGTCCGGCGAGGCGTAGAAGAAGTCGGAAAAACTGCTCGACATTTTGGACTCGATTCCTCGCCGTTGCCGGATCGTCGAGACTGCTACAGGCGAGGGCGAGGGTGGTCAAATCGGCTTAGTCGTCGGCGGGATAGCGCCCCCTCTGTCCTGCCGGACATCTCCCCCACTTGGGGAGAGATTGGCAGTTCGGGCGACCCGCTCACTTCTGCGACGTTGGAGATTGGCGAAGGCCAAGGTGACATCCAATCTCCCCCCAAGTGGGGGGGATGGCCGGCAGGACAGAGGGGGGTGCGAAGGATCACCGCCTTAGCTTAACCGATCGCCCGTCCTTCAACTCCGCCCATTCACCAAATCCCCCACGATGTCGTACTTGCCGGAAATACGCATCTTGTAGACTTCGTAATTCTCCATCACTCGCTGGACGTAACTTCTTGTTTCCGTGTATGGAATCCGTTCGATCCAGTCGACGACGGCATCGATGTCCTTGCCGCGCGGGTCGCCATATCTAGCCACCCATTGGGCGGCGCGTCTAGGGCCGGCATTGTAGCCGGCGAAGGTCAGCACATAGGAGCCGTCGAAGCGGCCGAGCTGCTCGCCGAGGAAGGCGGCGCCCAAGGTCGCATTGTAGCCGGCGTCGGTGGTCAGCCGCACCTGCGAGAAGGTCATTCCGGCCTTCTTCGCCAATTGCCTGGCGGTCCCCGGCATCAGCTGCAGCAGTCCGCGCGCGCCGGCGCTGGAGACGGCGCCGATGTTGAACTCGCTTTCCTGGCGGGCGATCGCATAGGCCAGCGCCTTGCCCGAGCCGGAAATGTTGGCGGTCTCGGGAATGACGCCGAGCGGATGCGACAGCGCCCCGACATCGACGCCGCGCGCGCCGGCGATCTTGCCGACTTTCAGCGCCAGGAAGTGATTGCCGTGCTTTTCCGCCATCGCGGCCAGCAGCGCCAGCTCTCCGGGGCTGGTCAACTGTCCGGCGAGGTCGCGATAAAGCGTGTCGGCGTAGCGCTCATAGCCCGCCTCCTGCAGCCGCCTGATGGCGCTGACCGATTCGCGATCGGCAAAATTCCGCTGATCGGCGGCACTCGGCTGCGGATGGGCGATGTTGAGGACCTGCCGACCGACGCGCTCACCGGCGAGCTGGCCGTAGAACGTCGTACCATAGGCGGCGGCACGGGTGAAATGATCTCTCGCACTGCCGGGGCCGCCGGCTTCGGCCGCACGGCCGAGCCAGTAATAGGCGCGCGACAGCGATATCGGCCCCTGGGTGAGATCGGCGATCCGCGCAAAATGCCTGGCAGCGGTGTTGGGATCGTTGAGACCGCGCAACGCGTACCAGCCGGCATGGAACTCCGCATCGGCCGCGTTGGCAGCATTTTCGGCGGCGTGTGCTGCGACTATTCTGTAGGCGGTCTTCATGTCGCCCTGGTCGACCAGTTCGCGCGACAGCACCCGGCGCTCGGCCCACCAGGCATCCGGGTCGACAAGCGCGATGCGATCGCTCGGCGCCTTCATCACCATAGCGGCGGCGTCGGAAAACTTCTGCTGTTTGCGCAGATATTGGGCTTGCGCGAAGAGATAGCCGGCCGAACGCTGCGCGGCGGGCACCGTCTTCAGCAGTTTGGCCGCATTCTTGTCGCCCCTGTCCGCCGCCGCCCAGGCGTCGGCCAGCTGCTGGGCGCCGGCAAGACCGGCGACGCGCAGCGCGGAATTGACCCGGTCGGCATAGAACATGCGTTCCATGCGAAAGCGGTGGTCGGCGACGGGGATCAGCTCACCGAATTCCTGGATGATCGCCGCCTCGTCCCTGGCTTCCAGTTTTTCGGTGCGCCAGAAAGGCGACAGCACCGAGCGCGCCGCCTCGACGTTGCCCTGCGACCCATAGGAGCGGGCGAGGATCACCACGCCCTCGACTGTGAGAGGCTGGCTGCCGCCAAAAGCCTGCACCACGATCTCAGGCGAGGGGTTCTCGCGGTAGAGGGCGCGCTCGCTGTTCTTGCGCAAGGCGATCATGCCCGGCCAGTTCGGCAGCATTTTCGCAGCATCGGCGATGTCGCCGCTTGGCACCCTGTCGCCGCCATAGAGCGAGATCGACCAGGCAAGGATATGCTGGTCGAGCGAGTTGACCGGCAGGGCATCGCGCACTCGACGCGCACCGGCAATGTCGTTTGCCGCCAGCGCATCAAGGCCGCTTTTCAGCCTGGCGACACTGGCGGGCGGAGATTCCGTATCGTGCAGGCCCGTATCCTGCAGGATTGGCATCGGAATGGCCGACGTGACCTGCACATCGATCTTGCCTGCGGCCACAAGGCTCGGCGTCAGCAGGAGGATTGCGCCAAGCAGCGCGAAAAAATGAGGCTGCCTGGTCGGCATGGTCTTCGTCAATTCCTGCCTTGCACATTACCAACAGGCACAGATCAACTGAAGCCTAGTTGGCTGTGATGAAGAGCCCGTAAACAAAGGGCTGTCGAGGTCTTTCAAATTGCGCTTGCTGGCACTACCGCCATGCTTGCCGCGCAACGGTGTCGAGACTATGGTGCGCCGCTTCGCTTTCGGCTAGAAGGCGCGCACGACAAAACACCTACAGCGCCGCGCGTCTTCTCAGACGCGCAAAGGACGCTGTAGCACTTTAAATTTGGCGCATGATCCCCAGCGAAAATCGGGGTCATGCGCTAGTCCCCAGGAGTTGGACGACATGCTGAGAGGCTCGCTTACCGCGCTCGTGACACCGTTCGAAAAGAGCGGCCGTTTCGACGAGAAAGCCTTTCGCGCTCTCGTTGCCTGGCAGATCGCTGAAGGCACGACGGGCGTGGTTCCGGTCGGCACCACCGGCGAGTCGCCGACGCTGTCGCATGACGAGCACCGCCAAGTCGTCAAGGTCTGTATCGAGGTGGCCAAAGGCCGGGTTCCGGTCGTCGCCGGCGCCGGCTCCAACAACACCGAAGAGGCGGTCGGCCTGGTCCAGTATGCCGAGAAGGCAGGCGCCGACGCGGCGCTCGTCGTCACGCCTTACTACAACAGGCCGACGCAGCGCGGCCTCTATGCGCATTTCGCCGCGGTCGCCAAGGCGACCAGCCTGCCGATCATCATCTACAATATTCCGCCACGCTCGGTGATCGACATGATGCCCGAGACGATGGGCCAGCTGGTGCACGACTTCAAGAACATCATCGGCGTCAAGGACGCCACCGGCAAGGTCGAGCGGGTTTCCGAGCAGCGTGCCAGCTGCGGCAAGGATTTCATCCAGCTTTCCGGCGAGGATGCCTCGGCGCTCGGTTTCAACGCCCATGGCGGCGTCGGCTGCATCTCGGTGACGGCGAATGTCGCGCCGCGGCTGTGCGCCGAATTCCAGGAGGCGACGCTTTCCGGCGAGAACGCCAAGGCGCTGGACTTGCAGGACCGCCTGCTGCCGCTGCACAAGGCGATTTTCCTCGAACCCGGCGTGTCCGGCGCGAAATATGCACTGTCGAAGCTCGGCAAGGTCGAGAACGTGCTGCGTTCGCCGCTGGTCACCGTCGAGCAGTCGACCGCCGAAAAGATCGATGCGGCCATGAAGCACGCCGGCTTGATTAATTAGGAATGAGGCGCCACCTCTCCGCATCATGAATCAAGTCAGAAAAGCCGACCCCAACAACAAGACCGTTGCGGAAAACCGCAAGGCGCGGTTTTCCTATGAGGTGCTCGACACGATCGAGGCCGGCCTGGTGCTGACCGGCACCGAGGTGAAGTCGCTGCGCCAGGGCCAGGCCAACATCCAGGACAGTTACGCCTCGGTCGAGGGCGGCGAGATCTGGCTGATCAACTCCTATCTGCCGGAATATCTGCAGGCCAACCGCTTCAACCACGAGCCGCGCCGGCGCCGCAAGCTCCTGCTCAACAAGCGCGAGATGGCCAGACTGGCGCAGAGCGTCGACCGCGAAGGCATGACGCTGGTGCCGCTAAAGATCTATTTCAACGACCAGGGCCGGGCGAAGCTTTTACTCGCCGTCGGCCGAGGCAAGAAATTGCACGACAAGCGCGAAACCGAAAAGCAGCGCGACTGGTCGCGCGAAAAGGGCCGGCTGCTAAAGGAGCGTGGGTAGGCTGGGAGCCGCTCTTTTGAAGAACCGGATGAAGAACCGGATCGTCTTTTGGGGTGCGGCCAGCCTGATCCTGGCGTGCCTCGTCGCGGTCGGCGGCTATTTCTATTTCCATCCGTTTTCTCCGGACCGCGGCAAATATCCGGTCAGGGGCATCGACGTTTCCCATCATCAGCGGCAGATCGACTGGCGGCGTGTTGCCGCCGATGACGTCACCTTCGCCGTCATCAAGGCAACCGAAGGCGGCGACTATATTGATGACGCCTTCGCCGCCAATCTACGTGAGGCCCGTGCGGCCGGTCTGGCGGTCGGTGCCTATCATTTCTTCACCTTCTGCAGGCCTGGCGCCGATCAGGCGAAGAATTTCATCTCCGTCGTGCCGCGCGGTCAACCGCTGCTGCCGCCGGTGGTGGATATCGAATTCGTCGGCAATTGTCCGCGGCGGCCATCGCCCGAAGAATTGAATGTCGAACTCTCCGCTTTCCTTGGTCCTGTCGAAGCAGCCTTCGGCAAAACGGCGATCCTTTATGTGACCGACGACGCGGCGCGGGCCTATGCCGGGCAGATTGTCGGCCGCCCGCACTGGGTTCGTTCGCTGGCGCTACAGCCAGGTCATGACGAGTGGATCTACTGGCAGTACCACGACAAGGGTCGCGTCGACGGCATCACCGGCGATGTCGATCTGAATGTCCTTCAGGGCGGGCAGGAGAAATTGGCCGAGCTGGTTGCGCCACCGCCCGAATCTATCTCTCGAGAAACGCCGCTATCTCCCTGAACACGTTGACGAACATCGCTTCCGTCAGCACGCCGGTGTTGGTGTTGTAGCGCGAGCAGTGATAGCTGGAAAATAGCGTCATGCCATTGGTTTGCTGCTGCCCGCCATGCCTGAACGGATAAGCGGCGACACGCTGGCCGAGCGCCCGCACCGTCGACTGGTGCGCGATCGAGCCAAGCGCCAGCACGGCGCGCAGGTTCTTAAACCGCGCGATCGTCGGCACCAGGAACCTCCGGCAGGTGGCAATCTCGGCACCGACCGGCTTGTTGTCCGGTGGCGCGCAGCGCACCGCATTGGTGATCGCCGTGCCGACAAGCTCCAGCCCGTCATCGGGCCGCGCCTTGAATTGGCCGCGCGCAAAGCCGTGTGCGATCAGCGTGTTGTAGAGCAGGTCGCCGGCAAAGTCGCCGGTGAAGGGACGTCCGGTGCGGTTTGCACCGCGCAGGCCCGGCGCCAGCCCGACGATCAGCAGCCGCACTGCATCCTCGCCCTCCGGCGGCAGGAAGGTCGGCACCGGCGCATTGAACCAGGACGGCTCGCGCTGCCGCCATTGCGCGATAAAATCATGCAGCCGCGGGCAGAGCGGGCAGTCGCGATCGGGCTCTGGGGACGCGACCGAAGGAGCGGTCAAGACCGCCGCCGTCAATAGTCGTCCTCGTCGACTTCGGCCGGCTCGGGCCGGCGCACCGGCCGCTCGGATGGATCGCGGCCGACCTCGCTCTTCAGCGTCATCAGATCGATGAAATGGTCCGCCTGGCGGCGCAGATCGTCGGAAATCATCGGCGGCTGCGAAGCCATGGTGGAGACGATCGAAACCTTGCGCCCGCGCCGCTGCAGCGCCTCGACCAGCGTGCGGAAATCGCCATCGCCGGAAAAGATGACATAGTGGTCGACGACATCGGCGAGTTCCAGCGCATCGACGGTCAACTCGATATCCATATTGCCCTTGATCTTGCGGCGGCCGGTCGAGTCGGTGAATTCCTTGGCCGGCTTGGTCACCACCTTGAAGCCGTTGTAGTCGAGCCAGTCGATCAGCGGCCGGATCGAGGAATATTCCTGATCCTCGACCAGCGCGGTGTAATAGTAAGCACGCAGCAGATAGCCACGCTTCTGAAAGCTCGACAAGAGCCTGCGATAGTCGATATCGAAGCCGAGCGCGCGCGACGTGGCGTAAAGATTGGCACCGTCGATGAAAAGGGCGATTTTTTCGCGAGGGTCGAACATGGAAAATATTCCTTTTCGAAAAATAAGCGGTCGTCTAAATGCGCGTGACTATCGGTCGGCTTGAAATAACCGGCTGACCTTCGTCATTCGAGATAGCGCCGGTTTTACGGCAATCCAAGGGTATGATGCTGCAAGCAAGCAATTGTGATCGGTGCCGTATCGTCGCAGGCGGCGCGCGCCCAGACGGCCTTGGCCCCGGCCCCTGCCCTGGCCCCGATCTTGGCATTGCCAAAAAGCTTGTATTTTGGCTGCGTTCGGGTTATGGACCGCGCCTGTTTTCCATCAAATCCAGGCATGAAAGGGGCAGCTCATGGCCCGCGTAACCGTTGAAGATTGCATCGACAAGGTCGACAACCGCTTCGAGCTCGTGCTTCTGGCCGGCCACCGCGCCCGTCAGATCAGCCAAGGCGCGCAGATCACGGTTCCTCGTGACAACGACAAGAATCCGGTCATCGCGCTGCGCGAGATCGCCGAGGAGACATTGTCGCCCGACGACCTCAAGGAAGATCTGATCCACTCGCTGCAGAAGCATGTCGAGGTCGACGAGCCGGAAGCCGATGGCGAGGCGATCGCCGACCAGACCGGTACCGCCGCTGCGGCAACCGATGCCGACGACACCGAGGACAACATCACCTTCGACCGCATGACCGAGGAAGACCTGCTGGCCGGCATCGAAGGTCTGGTACCGCCGGAAAAAAGCGACGATTATTGATCTTCGCAGCGGCCGCCGACACTTTCGCGTCGGCAGTTTCGTGGTTATCTATGACATGCGCCGTACGCCAGTGCGGCGCATGATTCATTTCAGCACTGCGAGATCCCGCCCATGATGCGTCAGTATGAGCTTGTCGAGCGCGTCCAGCGCTACAAGCCTGACGTCAACGAGGCGCTGCTCAACAAGGCCTATGTCTACGCCATGCAGAAGCATGGTCACCAGAAGCGCGCCTCCGGCGATCCCTATTTCTCGCATCCGCTCGAAGTCGCCGCCATCCTCACCGAAATGCACATGGACGAGGCGACCATCGCGGTTGCCCTGCTGCACGACACGATCGAGGACACCACGGCGACCAGGGCCGAGATCGACGAGCTGTTCGGTCCGGAAATGGGCAAGCTGGTTGAAGGCCTGACCAAGCTGAAGAAACTCGACCTCGTCTCCAAGAAGGCCGAGCAGGCTGAAAACCTGCGCAAGCTCCTGCTGGCGATCTCGGAAGACGTTCGCGTGCTGCTGGTCAAACTTGCAGACCGCCTGCACAACATGCGCACTCTCGACCATGTGCCCGAGGCCAAGCGCCTGCGCATCGCCGAGGAGACGATGGATATCTATGCGCCGCTGGCCGGGCGCATGGGCATGCAAGGCATGCGCGAGGAGCTTGAGGAGATCGCCTTCCGCTTCATCAATCCGGAAGCCTACCGCGCCGTCACCGCGCGGCTCGCCGAAATATTCGAGCGCAACAAGGGCGTGCTGTCCGAGATCGAGATGGCGCTGTCCACGCTGTTCGACAAATATGCGATCAAGGCCGAGGTGAAGAGCCGCCAGAAGAAGCCGTGGTCGGTGTTCCGCAAGATGGAGGCCAAGGCGCTGTCCTTCGAGCAGCTGTCCGACATTTTCGGCTTTCGTGTCGTCGTCGATACCGTCGAGGACTGCTACCGGGCGCTCGGCGCCATCCACACGACATGGTCGATGGTGCCAGGCCGCTTCAAGGATTACATCTCGACGCCGAAGCAGAACGACTACCGTTCGATCCACACCACCATCGTCGGACCGTCGCGCCAGCGCGTCGAGTTGCAGATCCGCACCTATCAGATGAACAAGATCGCCGAATATGGCGTTGCCGCGCATTCGATCTACAAGGACAGCGGCGGCAAGGTGAACGGCACTGCCCACGCGATCTCGAAGGAGACCAACGCCTATGCCTGGCTGCGGCGCACCATCGAGCAACTTGCCGAAGGCGACAATCCCGAGGACTTCCTCGAAAACACCAAGCTGGAGTTGTTCCAGGACCAGGTTTTCTGCTTCACGCCCAAGGGCATGCTGATCGCGCTGCCGCGCGGCGCCACGCCGATCGATTTCGCCTACGCCGTGCACACCGATGTCGGCGACACCTGCGTCGGCGCCAAGGTCAACGGCCGCATCATGCCGCTGATGACCGAGCTGAAGAATGGCGACGAGGTCGAGATCATCCGCTCCAAGGCGCAGGTGCCGCCGGCGGCGTGGGAATCGGTCGTCGTCACCGGCAAGGCGCGCTCGGCGATCCGCCGCGCTACCAAGGCCGCCATCCGCAAGCAGTATTCGGGTCTCGGCGTTCGTATTCTGGAGCGTGCGTTCGAGCGGTCCGGCAAGACCTTCACCAAGGAAAGCCTGAAGTCGGTACTGCACCGGCTGGCGCGCAAGGACATCGAGGATGTGCTGGCTTCGGTCGGACGCGGCGAACTTGCCTCCACCGATGTGATGAAGGCGGTGTTTCCCGACTACAAGGATGAACGCGTCACGCTGGTTGCGCCCAAGCAGCGCGAAGAGGGCTGGTCGAAGATCCGCAACGCCGCCGGCATGCTGTTCCAGATTCCCGGCCGGGCGGCGCGCAAGGACAAGGACCAGCCAAAGGACGGCGCCGTGCCGATCCGCGGCGTCCGCGGCGACCTGCCGGTGCGCTTCGCGCCGGAAGGTGCTGTGCCCGGCGACCGCATCGTCGGCATCGTGCAGCCGGGGACTGGCATCACCATCTATCCGATCCAGTCGCCGGCGCTGCAGGCCTTCGATGACCAGCCAGAACGCTGGATCGACGTGCGCTGGGACATAGACGAACGCACCAAGGAGCGGTTTCCGGCGCGCGTCTCGGTCACCGCCATCAACGCGCCGGGCTCGCTGGCCGACATCGCGCAGGTCGTTGCATCCAACGACGCCAACATCCATACGTTGTCGATGGTGCGCACCGCGCCCGATTTCACCGAAATGCTGATCGATCTCGAAGTCTGGGACCTGAAGCACCTGAACCGGCTGCTGTCGCAGCTCAAGGACAATTCGAGCGTCAGCGATGCGCGGCGCGTGAATGGGTGAATAGTGAATAGTGAATAGTGAATAGTGAAAGAAGGGTGCTCTCACTACTCACCACCATTCACCATTCGCCATGGACATGGAGCGAACAATGAACACCGACGAAGTGCTGGGCATTTTCCGTGAAGCCGGTGCCGTTCTCGAAGGGCATTTCATCCTGACATCGGGCTTGCGAAGCCCGGTCTTCCTGCAGAAGGCGCGGGTCTTCATGCATGCCGACAAGACCGAGCGCCTGTGCAAGGCGCTGGCCGAAAAGATCCGCGCTGCTGTGTCCGGCAGGATCGATTACGTCGTCGGCCCGGCGATCGGCGGGCTGATCCCGGCCTACGAGACCTCGCGCCATCTTGGCGCACCGGCGATCTGGGTCGAGCGGGAAGGGGGCGAGTTCAGGCTCCGCCGCTTCGAGATCGCCAAGGGTTCGCGCGTCGTCATCGTCGAGGACATCGTCACCACCGGCCTGTCGATCCGCGAGACCATCGACTGCCTGCGCGCGCTTGGCGCCGAGGTCGTTGGCGCTGCCTGCATCATCGACCGCTCGGCCGGCAAGACGGATGTCGGCGTGCCGCTGATCGCGCTCGCCGAATATGAGGTTCCGGCCTACCCGGTCGACAGGCTGCCGCCCGAACTCGCCGCCATACCGGCCATCAAGCCGGGCAGCCGCAATATCTGATGCATGTCGCCCAAAACTGCGCAGCGGTTTTGGGACAACGACGTGCATAAAACAACGTTAACTGAGGCGCTGCCGTGATTGCAGGCATCGATCATTTCGTACTGACGGTTCGCTCCGTCGAAGACACCTGCGCCTTCTATCAGCGCGTGCTTGGCTTCAGGCGCCTCGACGAGCCGAACCGGCCGACGGCGCTGCTTTTCGGAACGCAGAAAATCAATGTGCATGAGGCAGGCCACACCTTCGAGCCCAAGGCCAAGGCGCCGACTCCGGGCTCCGCGGATTTCTGCCTGGTCGCCGTCAGTCCGCTCTCCGAGATATGCGCCAGCCTGGCGGCCAACGGCGTTGCCGTCGAAGTCGGGCCGGTCGAGCGGATCGGCGCCCGTGGCCCGATGATGTCGGTCTATTTCCGCGACCCGGACGGCAATCTCGTCGAGGTCAGCGAGTACGGGCCGTAGATAGCTGGAGTTGCTGCCGATTTCTGCGGCGACTCGCCTCCTCAAATCCGCCGCGATTATACTGTGTCCGGAGCGGCGAAACGCCGGCCCCGCAGGCGACAGCAAGCGGACGGCATGCAGCTACGGTTGTTCTGCGGCCAGCGTATCGCTATATCAAGGTCGTTGTTGCCTTTCGACGGCCGCAAAGCGCAAGATGTAGCTGTCGTGCCCGGCCCGGGATGGTCGGAGCGGCAGCTTTGGATATCAGGACAGGAACAGAGTGCTTTTTCGACGCCGCAAGCCTGATGGTTTTCTCGAGCGGGTGCGTACCTATCTGTGGCCACACCGCTCGTTCTCGCGCTCTATGCGCCTGGCGAAAAGAGCTGGAGCGGCCGGACGGGAAGTTCCCGCCGAATGATCATTGGTATCGGCAGCGACCTGATCGATATCAGACGCATCGAAAAATCGCTGGAGCGCCATGGCAAGCGCTTCATCCAGCGCATCTATACCGAGGTTGAACAGGCCCGCTCCGAAAACCGCGGCGCCCGCGTCGCTTCCTATGCGAAGCGCTTCGCTGCCAAGGAGGCCTGCGCCAAGGCGCTGGGCACCGGTATGGCGCAAGGGGTGTTCTGGCGCGACATGGGCGTCGTCAACCTGGCCAGCGGCCAGCCGACCATGGCGTTGACCGGCGGAGCGGCGGCGCAGCTGGACAAAATCCTGCCTGACGGGCACAGGGCGGCGATCCACCTCACCATCACCGACGATTTTCCGCTTGCTCAAGCCTTTGTGATCATCGAGGCGTTGCCCGTCGAAGAAGCGCCATATTGATTGCATCTGACCACCGGCATGACGTTGCCCAGCGCACGCCGAGACTCTATACCAACCAACGCATAATCGAGGACGACATGAGCGTGGCTGAAAAATCCCAGAAGAAATCCGGCGGGCTTGGCGAAACCGTCAGCGTCATCGTCCAGGCGCTGTTGCTCGCTCTGGTCATCCGCACGCTGCTTTTTCAGCCATTCTCTATCCCGTCCGGGTCGATGCGGCCGACCTTGCTCGAAGGCGACTATCTCTTCGTCACCAAATGGTCGTATGGCTTCTCCCGCTATTCCCTGCCGTTCGGGCCGGACCTCTTTTCGGGCCGCATCTGGGGCGACGAGCCGAAGCGCGGCGACGTGGCGGTGTTCAAGTTCCCGCCGGACCCCTCCGTCGACTACATCAAGCGCGTCGTCGGCCTGCCGGGCGACAAGATCCAGGTCAAGGACGGCCAGCTCTTCATCAACGGCGTCGGCGTGCCACGCCAGAAGGTCGGGCAGATCGACAATCGCGACATCACCGAGGAGAGCGGGCCGGTCGACGTCTATCGCGAGACATTGCCGAATGGCGTCAGCTATGACACGCTCGACCTGATACCCAACTCGATCGGTGACAACACCAAGGAATTCGACGTGCCGCCCGGGCACTATTTCATGATGGGCGATAACAGGGACAATTCCTCGGACAGCCGCTTCACCGTCGGTTTCGTGCCCGACGACAACCTGGTTGGCCGCGCCAATCTCATCTTCTTCTCGATCGGTGGCAGCGCCAGCCCGCTCGAAATCTGGAAATGGCCGTCGCTGATGCGCGCGTCGCGCCTGCTCCATTTCGTCAATTAGGGTCATGGCGGCAACAAAACGGCTGACCGTCGACGCGCTCGCCGAAGCGCTCATGGAGCGCACCGGCCACGCCTTTGCCGACCGCCAGCGCTTGCAGCGCGCGCTGACCCATGCCAGCGCCCGCAGCAGCCATGCCGGCATCGACTATGAGCGTTTCGAATTCCTGGGCGACCGCGTCCTCGGCCTGGTCGTCGCTGACATGCTGCTGGCGGCGTATCCGGACGCTGCCGAAGGTGAGCTGTCGCTCCGGCTCAACGCGCTGGTCAATGCCGAGGTGCTGGCGGACATCGCCGAGGAGATCGGCCTGCCGGAGTTGATCCGTGCCGGCTCGGACGTACGCGGCCTGGACGGGCGCAAACGCGTCAATCTACGGGCTGATGCGCTGGAATCGCTGATCGCCGTGCTCTATCTCGACGGCGGGCTGGAGGCGGCCCGCGCCTTCATCCACAAATACTGGCGGCCGCGCTCGCAGGCCATCGGTGCCGCCCGCCGCGATGCCAAGACCGAACTGCAGGAATGGGCGCATCAGGCGGCAGGCGCCGTGCCGGTCTACATAATTGACAGCCGCGAGGGACCGGACCACGATCCGCTATTCACCGTCAGCGTCAAGGTCGGCGCCTATCCGCCGGCGACCGGCAGCGGGCGCTCCAAGCGCGAGGCCGAGCAAGCCGCCGCTACTGCACTCCTGTTGCGCGAAGGCGTCTGGCTAAATAAGGGGAGCGCGGCATGACCGCCACCGAAGACGTCCCGCCGGCAACAGAAGCCGCCACCACGCATTCTGGCTTCGTCGCGCTGATCGGCGCGCCCAATGCGGGGAAATCGACGCTGGTAAACCAACTGGTCGGCGCCAAGGTGTCGATCGTCACCCACAAGGTGCAGACGACGCGCGCGATCGTGCGCGGCATCGCCATCCACAACAACGCACAGATCGTCTTCGTCGACACGCCGGGCATCTTCAAGCCGAAGCGGCGGTTGGACACGGCGATGGTGACGACCGCCTGGGGCGGCGCCAAGGACGCCGACATCGTGCTGTTGCTGATCGACGCCGAGCGCGGCATCAGGGGCGACGCTGACGCGATCCTCGAACGGCTGAAGGATGTCCGCCAGCCGATGGTGCTGATCCTCAACAAGGTCGACCGGGTCAAGCCCGAGGCGCTGCTGGCCCTGTCCGCGGCAGCGAATGAAAGGGTGCCCTTCAAGCGCACCTTCATGGTCTCGGCGCTAACCGGGTCGGGTTGCAAGGACCTGCTCGACTATCTGGCCGAAACCCTGCCTGCCGGCCCCTGGTATTACCCGGAGGACCAGATCTCCGACCTGCCGATGCGTCAGCTGGCGGCCGAGATCACTCGCGAAAAGCTCTATCTCAGGCTGCATCAGGAACTGCCCTACTCCTCCCATATCGAGACCGAGAAATGGGAAGAGAAGAAGGACGGCTCGGTGCGCATCGACCAGACCATCTATGTCCAGCGCGACAGCCAGAAGAAGATCGTGCTCGGCCACAAGGGCGAGACGATCCGTGCCATCGGCCAGGCGGCACGCATGGAGATATCAGGTATCCTCGAACAGAAGGTGCATCTTTTCCTGTTCGTCAAGGTGCGCGAGAACTGGGGCGACGACCCCGAGCGCTATCGCGAGATGGGGCTGGAGTTTCCGCATTAGAGCATGTCCCGAAAAGTGGGAGCCGGTTTTCGGAAAAGATCATGCTCAAACACGAAGTTACTATCGACACAGCCCTCGTGAGCCGGTTGGTCGCCACGCAATTTCCCCGATGGAAGGATCTTGCTGTCCGGCCGGTTGCATCAGGCGGATGGGACAACAGGACCTTTCATCTCGGAGACCATATGCTGGTGAGGCTGCCGAGTGCGGCGGCCTATGCCTTGCAAGTGGAAAAGGAACATCGCTGGCTGCCAAGGCTTGCGCCTCTGCTGCCGCTGCCTGTCCCGGTTCCCTTGGCGATGGGAGCCCCGGCCGACAACTATCCCTGGCATTGGTCCGTCTACCGCTGGATCGAAGGCGAGACGGCGACGCTGGAGCGTATTGCCAGCCTGCCGCAATTCGCGGCCAGCCTGGCCCAGTTTCTGGTCGCCCTGCAACGGATCGATCCCGCCGGTGGACCGGCGCCAGGGCAGCACAACTTTTTTCGCGGCGGACCACTGAGCGTCTATGACGGTGAAACCCGGCAGGCAATTGCAGCCCTCGACGGCAGGATCGACACGGGCGCCGCCAGCGCGGTCTGGGAAGCAGCGCTTGCCGCGACATGGTATGACGCGGCCGTTTGGTTCCACGGTGACGTCAGTTGGGGAAACCTGTTGGTCAGGCAAGGCAGTTTGAGGGCTGTGATCGACTTCGGGACGTCCGGCGTGGGCGATCCCTCGTGCGACTTGGCGATTGCATGGACGCTCCTCGAAGGCAAAAGCCGAGAGGTGTTTCGCGCGGTTCTTCAGGCCGATGAGGCAAGCTGGGCGCGGGGCCGTGGCTGGGCGCTATGGAAAGCGCTGATTACGGTCGCCGGCCATATAGACGTCAATCCAATCGAAGTTGAAAAGTCGCGACGCGTGATCGATGAAGTGCTTGCCGATCACCAGCGCGCGGACCGCTACGGAAGGGGCTCACAGAGGGCCTGAAAAACCCAATCTTGATTTCGCCACTGAAGCGGTGACAAGCTCCGTTCATGGAATGGCGCGACGAGGGAATCATTCTCGGCACCCGCAAGCATGGCGAAACCAGCGCCATTCTTGAGGTCATGACGCGTGCGCATGGCCGCCACCTCGGCCTTGTGCGCGGCGGCCGCTCGCGCAAGCAGCAGCCGGTTCTGCAGCCCGGCAACCGCGTCGACCTGTTGTGGCGGGCGCGGCTCGACGAACACCTTGGCACCTTCCAGGCCGAGGCGATCGAGATGAACGCCGCCCGGCTCATGGACAGCGCCGTCGCCATCTATGGGCTGCAGACCATGGCTGCGCATCTGCGCCTGCTGCCCGAGCGCGACGCCCATGACGGCCTCTACGAGACGCTGGCCGTGATGATCGCCCACCTCGACGATGCGGACGCCGCCGGCGAGCTGGTGGCGCGCTTCGAATTGCTGATTCTCGACGAACTCGGCTTCGGCCTCGATCTCAGCCAGTGTGCCGCGACCGGCACCAGGCAGGACCTTGCCTATGTCTCGCCGAAGTCCGGGCGCGCGGTGTCGCGCGCGGCAGGCGCGCCATGGCGCGACAAGATGCTGGTGCTCCCCGCCTTCCTGCAGCGCGGCTCCGGCCTGCGCGCCGATCCGGCGGCGATCGAGGATGCCTTCCGGCTGACCGGCTTCTTTTTTACCCGCCATGTCTACGAGCCGCGCGGAATCGAGGTGCCCGGTGCCCGAGCCGGCTTCCTCGCCGCCCTGCGCAAGCACCACGCGGCGGGCAAGTCCCCGATCGAAGAACCCGCAGCCCGAGAAAACACCAGATGAGCGAAGTGGAGCTCTATCCCGGCCGGGTCTCGCCACTCGGCCTCGGCACCATTCCGCACGGCGACATCCTCGAATACACCGGCCTGGAATTGCTCCAGCGCATCATTGACAACAAATACCCGGCGCCGCCGATTTCGTTCCAGCTCAGTTTCGACCTGACCGAAGTGTCGGAAGGACGTGCGGTGTTCCGCGGCCTGCCGAACGAGCGCTATCTCAATCCGCTGGGTGGGGTGCATGGCTGCTGGGCCGCGACGCTGCTGGATTCGGCTCTTGCCTGCGCGGTGCAAACGCTGCTCGACAAGGGCGAGGCCTATACGACGGCGGAGTTCAAGGTGAACCTGACACGACCGATCACGCCGATGACCGGCGAGGTGGTGTGCGAGGGCAGGGTGGTGCACAAGGGCCGCACATTGGCGGTTTCGGAAGCGACGCTGAAGGATGCCAACGGCAAGCTGCTGGCTTTCGGCACCGAAACGTGCTCGATCTTTCCGGCCGCCAATCTGGCGGCGCGCTGACTCGGCTGGCCGTCTGGCCGCCGTATTTGTCAGTAACTATTGGCTTGGTTTGGGGGAACCGCCATGTTCGAAAGCCTGATCGGCCTAGTCGCGATCATCGCGCTGTTCGTCATTATCTCACGCCAGCAGAGCCGCATCGGCCTGATCGAGCGCGAACTTGGTGCGCTGCGCAGCCTCGTGCTTTCGGGCGCGCATGTGGCCCCGCCGCAGGCCAAGCCGGTAGAACAGGCCGCAAACGACAGCATGCCAACAGACGCGGCAGTTGCGGCCGTGACCGATATTGTCCCGTCATCGGCGGGCGAGGCTGAGGAAAAGCCGTCCACAGAGGTTGAAGCCGGGGAGATTGCATCCGGACCGTGGGCTGCGGGCGAAGCGGCGGCGGCTGGATCTGCACCTGTGCAACCGGCCGCCGTGACGGCGAAAGCGACGCAAAAGCCTGACATTGAAACGGCGCTCGGCACCCGATGGGCGGTCTGGGTCGGCGGCATCGCGCTGGCGCTGGGCGGCCTGTTCCTGATCCGATACACCATCGAGGCCGGCATTTTCGGTCCCGGCGTGCGGCTGAGCATGGCAGCAATGCTCGGGCTGGTGCTGGTCGCCGTTGGCGAGTTCATCCGCCGCACCGGCTTCAGGGTGCCGGTGCAGGGCGTCGCCGGCGCCTATATTCCGGCGATCCTGACGGCGGCCGGTGCTTTCATCCTGTTCGGCACTGTTTATGCGGCGCATGGCGTTTACGGCTTCATCGGGCCGGCGCTCGCCTTCACGTTGCTCGGCGCCATCGGTGTGGCGACCATCGCGGCCGCCCTCGTCCACGGCCAGGCGCTGGCCGGCATCGGCCTGCTCGGCGCGGTGGTGACGCCGATGCTGGTCGCCTCGCAGGCACCGAATCCTTGGGCGCTGTTCGGCTATTTGGCGATCGTGCTCGCCGCCACCGGCGTCATCGCCCGCCTGCGCGACTGGAAATTGCTGATGGCGGCAGCGTTTGTGGGCACCGGCCTCTGGACCATTCTTTACATGACTGATGCGCCGGGCACCGACCTGCCTGTCATCCTCTTCATCAATGCGGTGACCCTGGCAGTGCTTGCCTTCGTCTGGCTCGGCCGTCGCGGTGGCGAAGCAGAGCCCGTCAGGGGCTTCGACTGGCCGTCGATCGCACCTGGCTTCTTCGTCGGCCTTTCGGCGATGGCACTGTTCGTCGACCCGGCATACGCTGCCGGCGATGCTCTGCCGGGAGCAGCTCTTATCGCAGCCCTGGTCGCAGTAGCGCTCTACCGGCCGCTGGCGCTGGCGCTTCTGCACGCCGCAGGGCTGGCGACGGTGCTGGTCTATCTCGGCATCATTCCGCCAACCTCCGTCGCTTCAGAGTTTTCAGGTGGCGTTCTCGACGTCGAAGGTCTGCCGGCGGGAGTTGCCGATACGCTGATGCTCAGGATCGGTATCTTTCTTGGACTTATGTTCATCGGCGCCGGATTCTGGGCCGCGCGCAAATTTGCCGCGTCGGCACAAATCCGCGCCGCCTCATGGGCGGCATGGGGCGCTGTCGCGCCGCTGGTCATTCTGTTGGCGCTCTGGTTCACCTTCGGCAATCTCGACCGTGATCTTGTCTACGCGGCGGTTGCAGCCCTTCTGGTCGGGGTCTTCGCGGCCGGCGGCGAGTGGATCGCGCGCGGTGAAGAGCCGCCGCTACAGGGCGGTGCTGCCGTCTCCTTCGCGCTTGGCGGCACAGCAGTCGCCGCCTTGCTGATGATCTACATGGCTTTCGGGTCCGGCTGGACCACCATCCTCCTGGGTGCGGCGGCCATCGTGCCGGCGCTGGTCACCCGCTGGCGCGCCTATCCGGTGCTCGGCTGGATTTCGGTCGGTGCGGTCATCGCGGTGCTCGGCCGCGTCGCCTTCGATCCGACAATCGTCGGCGCCGAATTCCTGTCGACGACGCCGGTATTCAACTGGCTGCTGCCGGGCTACGGCGTGCCGGCGCTTGCCTTCGGCTTTGCCGCCTGGCAGCTTGCCCGCACCACAAATGGCCGGCCACGCCTCGCCATGGAAGCGGGCGCAGCACTGTTTGCGCTGCTCACGGTTGCGATATTCGTGCGCCACGCCATGCATGGCGGCGTCATCGACACGGGTGCTATCACGCTCGCCGAGCAGGCAATCTATACGCTGATCGCCATCGGCGCCGGCGCCATCCTGGTCGCCATCGACATGCGCTCGCCAAGCTCGGTGCTGCGCTATGGTTCGCTTGCCGCGGGCGTGGTCTCGGTCGCCTTCATCGTCATCCAGCATTTTGTGGCGCTGAACCCGCTGTTTACTGACGAATCGACCGGGCGAATCCTGGTGTTCAACCTGCTGTTCCTCGCCTATCTCTTGCCGGCCGTCGCTGCCGGGGGGCTCGCGCTCTATACCAGAGACAAGCGGCCGAAATGGTACGCCGCGATGCTGGCGCTGGCGGCGGCGCTGCTTGCCTTCGCCTATGCGACGCTGTCGGTCCGGCGGCAGTTCAAGGGCGAGTTCATTGGCCTGTGGAGCGGCCTCGGCCAGCTCGAGACCTACACCTATTCCGCGCTGTGGCTGATCATCGGCGTGGCGCTGCTCACCGCCGGCGTCTGGCTGAAGTCGCAGGCGCTGCGCATTGCGTCGGCAGCGCTGATCTCGGTCGCCGTGTTGAAGGTCTTCCTCTTCGACATGTCGGAACTGGAAGGCGTGCTGAGGGCGCTGTCCTTCATCGGCCTCGGCGCGGTGCTGATCGGCATCGGCCTGTTCTATCAGCGTCTGCTGACAAGAGCGGTCAAATCCGATGCCGGATAGTATTCAGGCCAGATCGGTCTGCAAGAAATCATTGCCCTTGTAGAGCAGGGGTACCCGGTAGGCCTTGGCGCATGCATAGCTGAAGCAGTCGCCGAAATTCAGCTTGGCGGGATGGCCGACATATCGACCGTAGTCGCGCGCGGCTTTGACTGCGAGTTCGCGAATGGCACCATCCAGTGGAACTTCCACGGCCTTGAGTTCTGCCAAGAAGCCGATGACGATGGTTTGGCATTGATCGATCAGAGCAGGCTGTGTCGGAGCTTGATCGCCGCTTTCAGCCACAGATTTCCTGCGGGCGATTCCGAGGACAGCTTCAAAAGCGGAACTCGGCGAGAAGTAGAGCCTCTCGGCGGTTTCAATCCTTCTCAGCAGACGTTCCGCATCTGCCTCTCTCAAAATCAGCGCAATAATCGCGGACGCATCAAGAAACATCGGGTTCCCCCCAGGCCTCGTCCATGAATTTCTTCATATCGAAGGTGGGGTCATCGGGACCAAGTGCGCTCGCGGCATCCTGATATTTTTTGATACGCTCGCCCAGCGGAAGGACAGCGTTCGCTCGTTCAAGCTCCCGCTTGAGAGCGATTCGCACTGCTTCAGTCTTCGTGGGGGCCTTGATGGCGGACTGCAACTGACGAGCTAGCGCGTCGACCTCATTATCGCGGATGTACAGAGACAAATCGATTTCTCCAAATCGTATATCCAAGTCCGAATATACCAAAGATACGACTTCGAATATACACCCTTCAGGGCGCGCTTTCAACCTCAGGCGTCATGGCTTGCGGCGCCTTGACAGGTGGCCCTAGCGCCGGCCGGGAATAAATCGGCCCGCGCCAGCGTTATTGCATTGCTTGGGTGGCTGGGGCGGCGGACCGCTTCGCGCTGGCCGCTTGCGCCGCGCCGTGAAGACGCGTTCAATCGGATGAACAAGGGCGACCTCAGAACCAGCGGTCATGGACGAAAAAAAGGCAGCAATCCTGGGCGAAATACCACGCCTGCGCCGTTATGCGCGCTCGCTGCTGCGCGACCGCGATTCCGCCGACGATCTCGTTCAGGACTGTCTCGAACGGGCGCTTGTGCGGCTCGACAATTGGCAGACTGGAGAAAGCCCCAGGAGGTGGCTGTTTACGATCATGCATCATTTGTTCATCGACCAGATGCGCAAGGTGAACCGGCGCGGCGAAGCCGCGATGCTGCCGCTGGAAGCGAGCGAGGCGCAGGCAGCACCAGCCGAGCAGGTGGAGAGCATCGCCTCGCGCGAAATTATCGACGCGTTGCAGGCGATAAGCCCCGATCGGCGCGCAGCACTGGTCATGGTCGCCATCGAAGGCTTTTCCTATGCCGAAGCCGCCAACATCCTCGGCGTGCCGGCCGGCACGCTGATGTCGCGCATCGCGCGCGGGCGTGATGAGTTGCGCGGGCTGCTGGATGACGCCGCGCGTCGCCGGGCGATAAGGATCGTTGAGAAATGACCCGGCGCGATTTTTCCGAACGCGACATCCACATGGCCCTCGATGGCGAGTTGCCGGTTGACGAGCGCGTGGCCTATGACGCCTGGCTCGACGCCAATCCTGAAATGAAGGCGAGGAGCGCCCGCTATGTCGCCGACCGCGCAGCGCTTCGTGCCGCTTTTGCCGGCGTGCTCGACGAGGCGGTGCCGGCGCGGTTGCAGAAGATCGTGTTCGGCGAGGCGCCGGTCAAGACGGTGCCATTGGGCTCGCGCTGGTGGCTCCCGGCTGCCGCAGCGGCGATGCTGGCCATTGGCGGTGTTGGCGGTTATTTCGCCGGCATCGACCATCTCGGCCTGGAAGACCCCGCCGAAGACCAACTCGCCGAGCAGGCGATCGCAGCCCATGTCATCTATGCCGCCGAGCAGCGGCATGCGGTGGAAGTGCCCGCCAGCGACAAGGATCATCTGCAGACCTGGCTGTCCAATCGGGTCGGCCTGAAGCTGGTCGCACCGGATCTGGCGGCGCAAGGATTCCAGCTCGTCGGCGGCCGGCTGCTGCCCGCTGGCGAGAGCAAGGCCGCGATGCTGCTTTATGAGGACGACAAAGGCGAGCGCATCTCGCTGTTCGTCACGGCCGAATCGGCCGAGAAGGCCAAGGGCACCTATGGGTCGGAAGAGAACGGCCCCGAGGCCGTCTACTGGCTGGATAAGGGCTATGGCTGCGCCGTCGTCGGCTCGCTGCCGCGCGCGCAGCTGACTGCGGTGGCGAAGAGCGCCTACAGCCAGCTTCTTGCCGGGCTGGCCAGCTGAGCTGCGCCTGTTTTTCAAAGGTTGCGTCTACAGCGCCGCGCGTCCTTTGGACGCGCAAAGGACGCTGTAGCACTTTAATTTTTGCGCGTGATCCTTTCCGAAAATCGATTTCGATTTTCGGGCCATGCACCCGGCGAGCCTGTCACAATTGAGCCCGAATCAAGGTGCGATAGCGCTTGACGGATGCTGGCGCTTCGGCTGTGTTGTCGACACCTCTGACCAGGGCCTTTTCCACAACGCAATCGAGGTTTTCCGAGCCCGCATGCCTGCCGAGATTCGCACGGCCCGCGCGTCCGACGTCGATGACCTCGCCGTCATCGAGAAGGCTGTTTTCTCGAGCGATCGCATTTCCCGCCGCTCCTTTCGCCAGTTGATCGAACGCGAAAGTGCCGAGCTGCTGGTTGCCGAAAGCGACGGCCGCGTCGCCGGCTATGCGGTCGTGCTGTTTCGCAAAGGCAGCGGCGTCGCGCGGCTCTATTCCATCGCCATCGGTCCCTTTTTCGGTGGGCTAGGCATTGGCCGCATGCTGCTGGCATCGGCGGAGGAGACCGCCTTCGAACACAACCGCATGATGCTGCGCCTCGAGGTGCGCGAGGACAACAGCCGAGCCATTCGCATCTACGAGCAGAGCGGTTACCGCAAGATCGGCCGCGAACCGGGCTATTACGAGGACGGCGCCACGGCGCTGCGCTACGAAAAGACCTTGCGGGGCGACATTCCGGTCGCCACCAGGGTGCCGTTCTACCAGCAGACCTGCGAATTCACCTGCGGCCCGTGCTGCCTGATGATGGCAATGGCCAATTTCGAGCCCGGCTTCGTGCCCGACCCGGTCATGGAAATCCGTTTGTGGCGCGAGGCGACCACCGTTTTCATGATGTCGGGGCCTGGCGGCTGCGAGCCGTTCGGCCTCGCCGTTGCCGGCCATGAAAGCGGGCTCTCTGCCGAGATATATGTCTCCTTCCATGGCGCGCTGTTCCTGCAGTCGGTGCGCAGCCAAGACAAGCGCCGGGTGATGGAACTGGCGCAGGTCGACTTTCGCCGGCGCGCGGAACTTTACGGCATCCCGGTGAATTACCGTCCATTCGCCATCGACGATATCCGCACCGCGATCGCCGAGGGGAAACTGGTGTTGGTCCTGATCAGCGGCTTCCTGATGTTCGGCAAGAAGGTTCCGCACTGGGTGCTGGCCATCGGCGACAACGGCGACCATATCCTGATCCACGATCCCTGGGTCGAAGACGAGAGACAGGAGACCATTCTTGATGCCGCCAACATTCCCGTGCCTTACGGCATCTTCATGAACATGGCGCAGTTCGGCCGCGACGGATTGCGTGCCGCCATTACCCTCGGAAAGCGCGACAGACAATGACCTGGGTCATCCTTACCGGCCGGCAGAATGATCTCGATCAGGTGGCGACACCGCACAAGATCATCACCAATCGCGACTACCTTGCCCATCCGGCGCTGTTTCGCGGCCAGCGGCCGAAGGTCATCAACCTGTCGAACAATTACGGCTACCAAAGCCGCGGCTACTATGCCTCGCTGCTGGCCGGTTCGCGCGGCCACAAGGTCATCCCGACGGTCGAGACGATGATCGACCTTTCCGAGCGCAAGCTCTACGATCACGCGCTGCCGGAGCTGGAACTCGCGCTCAACAAATGCCGCAAGGATCTGGGCGGCGCCTTTCCGCAAAAAGTCTGCATCTTCTTCGGCATCGGCCCGTCGAGGATATGGGATCGCTTCGCCAAGATTTTGTTCGACTGGTTTCGAGCGCCGGCGCTGGAAGTCCGCATCACCGACGGCGCCGAATGGGCGTCGATCCGCAAGATCGGCTTCCATCCGCTGGCCAGGATGACCGAGGAGGAAGAAAAGCGCTTCCTTCAGTGCCTCGAGACCTACACCAACCGCGAATGGCGTGACACCAAGGGCCGCACGCCGGCGCGCTACACCTTCGCCACATTGGTCGATCCGCACGAGGAGTTGCCGCCGTCGGAGATTTCGTCGCTGCGCTACTGGGCCAAGATCGCCGAAAAGATGGGCGTCGAAATCGAGCCGATCACCAAAAAGGATCTGGCCAAGCTCGCCAATTACGACGCGCTGTTCATCCGCGAGACCACTTCGATCTCCAACCACACTTACCGCTTCGCGCGCCGCGCCCAGCAGGAAGGCATGCCGGTCATCGATGATCCGCTGTCGATGATCCGCTGCACCAACAAGGTCTATCTCAACGAGCTGATGACCTACAACAAGGTGCCGGTGCCACCGACGGTGATGATCGCCGGCACCTCGGATCTCGAAGTTGCGGCGCGGGCGCTGGGCTTTCCGCTGGTGCTGAAGATCCCGGACTCGTCGTTTTCGCGCGGCGTCAAGAAATGCGCCACCTTCGAGGAGCTGAAGACGCTTGCCACCGAATGGCTGGAGGATTCCGATCTCTTGATCGCGCAGAAATTCATTCCGACCGAATATGACTGGCGCGTCGGCGTGCTCGGCGGTCAGCCTCTGTTTGCCGTGCACTATCTGATGGCCAAGAAGCACTGGCAGATCGTCAACCACAAGGCCAACGGCAAGCCCGACCAGGGCGGCATCAAGACCTTTACCTTGAAGGAGGCGCCGGCCCATGTCGTCGAGACGGCGGTGAGGGCGGCGCGCTGCATCGGCGACGGCCTCTACGGCGTCGACCTCAAGGAGACCAGGGACGGTGTCTTCGTCATCGAGGTCAACGACAATCCCAATCTCGACCATGGCTGGGAGGACTCCGGCGAAAAAGACGAGGTCTGGGTGCGGCTGACGCAGTGGTTCCTGGAGCGGCTCGACCGACAGGGACGGTAACCGTTCCACTTGGGGAGACGGAGAGATGCTGTTCATAGTGATCGAGGATTTTCGCGGCCGCGATAGGAAGGAGATTTACCGTCGCTTCCGCGACCGTGGTCGCCTCATGCCGGATGGGCTTCGTCTTCATCACAGCTGGATCTCGGCGGACATGGGCCGCTGCTTCATCCTGATGGAGGCGGATGACGTCACGCTGCTGCAGCGTTGGGTCATCGAATGGTCGGATCTGGTGGATTTCGAGATTGTTCCCGTGGCAACGAACAAGGACATGGTGGACGGATTGAGCGGGCACCTCTAAGCAGGCGCAAAAGCTGCGGGTTCGCCATAGTCGAATGCCGCCTCCTGCCATCAGGAGTTAGCGTTTTGTTTCGCGACTAGAGCCGGCGATAGCACCGAGCGTAGGCATTCCTCGATCAGCCACTGCCTGAACGCCGCCACCGCGTCGCGCCTCAAGCTTCGTTGCGGGATCGTCAGGCAATAGGGCTGGCGCAGTTCCAGCGCCTGTGCGACGGGCCTGATCAGCCTGCCGTCTTCCACCGCCTCGGCGCAGAAGACGCCCTGCGCGAGCGCGACGCCGAGGCCCGAAATGGCGAAATCGAGGGCCGCCCGTGACGAATTCGCCGACAGACCGCGCTGGGTCGCGCGGCCGGGCTCGATGCCGGCCGTCTCGAACCAGTTGCGCCAGGATGGAAAGGACGCGCCTGTCGGCCCCCAATCCGTATGGATCAACGGCAAGCGGGCGAGGGCGGCGCCTTCAAAACCGCCGATCCCGCTTGCCATGCCCGGTGCGCAAACGGGATAGACGGCATCGCTCACGATGTCTTCCGTTGCCTGGTCGCGATAGTGGGAGCGCCCATAGGAAAGACGTATGTCGATCAGGTCACGGTCGAACGACACCGGATCGTCTTCGCCTCTCAGCGATATGTCGACCGCGCCGTGGCTGGCGACAAAGCTCTTCAGGCGCGTCGAGAGCCAGCCCATCGCCATGGATTGCGGTACCGAGACGACAAGCCGTGATCGAAACTCCGCGCCGCTGAGCTCGCGCGACACGCTGCCGATCTCCTCGAAGGCCGTTGTCAGTCGAGGCAGCATTTCCCGGCCGGCATCGGTCAGCACGGCACGGCGGTTGACCCGGTGAAAGAGCTTGCGGCCCATCTGGTCCTCGATGGTCCGGATCAGCTGGCTGACCGCGGCAGCGGAAATCGAAAGTTCTTCGGCTGCGGCGGCAAAGCTGCCGCAGCGCGCTGCAGCCTCGAAAGCCTGGAGTCCCCGCAAGGATGGAAGTGCGACCATGGCAGCCAATAGATAAGTCAAGCTTATCTAAATTGCAGAAATCTTCGTTTTGCGAAAGCTACTTTGGCGATTAGCCTGATCTGATCGACAGTGCGGGATTGAAACCAATGGACCATCGCGACGTGATCGCATCGCTGACGCAGCAACAGCGCGATCGGCTGACCGCCAAGTCGGATCGTCTCGGGCTGCTGCAGCTTGGCGGTCATTGGGGCGCGATCGTCGTCATCGGCTTGCTGATCATCGCCAAGGTCCCATTCTGGCCGCTTCTGATGCTGCCGCAAGGCATCCTGATCGTTTTCCTGTTCACGCTTCTTCACGAGACGATTCATCGCACGGCTTTCGAAACACAGCGGCTGAACGATAGCGCGGCGCGGGTCTGCAGTCTGGCGATCGCGTTGCCGGCCGACTGGTTCCGCTATTTCCATTTCGTTCATCACCGCTTCACCCAGGATCCGGAGAACGACCCGGAACTGGCCTTTCCCAAGCCGGAAACGCTGCGGCAGTATATTGTCCACGTCTCCGGCATTCCGGTGTGGTGGGGCCACTTCAAGAGGCTCTACATCAACGCCACTGGCAGATGCCAGGACAGTTGCGTACCGCCAAAAGGCCGGCCCAAGGTGCGCGCCGAGGCCCGCGCCATGATTGCCTTCTATGCCGTCGTGCTTGTGCTGGCCGTCTGGTTCCGGGCAACCACGCTCATCTATGTCTGGATCGTGCCGGCGCTTCTCGGGCAGCCGTTCCTACGCCTCTATTTGCTGGCCGAGCATGGCCGCTGCCCTTTCGTGGCCAACATGCTGGAAAACACCCGGACGACGCTGACCAACTGGTTTGTCCGCAAGCTCGCCTGGAACATGCCCTTTCACGCCGAGCATCATGCCTATCCGGGTGTGCCGTTCCATCAACTGCCGGCGTTTCACGCGCTGATCGAGCGCCATCTCAAGGAGATCGAAGCCGGTTACGTGCGCTTCCAGGAAAAATATATCGAAACATTGCGCTGATGGCAGGTATCTCAGGCCGAGCCGATGACTGGCTCGGCGCTGTCGCGTTCAACCGGATTGTCTGACCACCGCGCTCGACTTCAGCAGGCGCTGGATATCCGCCGCATTCGACGGCACACCGATCAGGTAGCCTTGGGCCTCGACACAGCCTTCCCTGCGCAGGAATTCAAGTTGCGCTCCGGTTTCGACGCCTTCGGCGGTGACGGTCGTTCCAAGCTGCGCACCGAGCCCGATAACCGTGCGCACGATCGCGGCGGTGTCGCGGTTGTCGATGTCGCGGATGAAGGAGCGGTCGATCTTGATCTTGTCGACCGGGAAGCGGCGGAGATAGCCGAGCGACGAGTAGCCGATGCCGAAATCGTCCAGCGCGATACGGACGCCGAGGTCGCGCAACTGCCTGAGCGTCTTGAGCACGGTATCGCTCTCGTCCATCAGCACCGTTTCGGTGATTTCCAGTTCAAGCCGATCGGCCGGCACGCCGGAAAATGCCAACGCGGAGATCACACTGCGGGCAAAGGTACCACTTTTGATCTGCACGGCCGAGACATTGACCGCGATACGCAACCCATGCGGCCAGCCCGCCGCAACCGTGCAGGCTTTCCTCAGCGCCCACTCGCCGAGCGGCACGATCAGCCCGGTTTCTTCTGCGACCGGGATGAAGTCGTCTGGCGGCACCAAGCCGCGTGCCGGCGAGTGCCACCGCATCAGCGCTTCGGCGCCGACGATTTCGCTGGAGGCGATGTTCATGATGGGTTGGAAATCGAGCTCGAATTCCCGCCGCCGCAGCGCTGCCTGCAGGTCGGTTTCGAGTGCACGTCGTGCCCGTACCATCGCATCCATGCCTGGCTCGAAGAAGCGATAGACGTTGCGTCCTTCGCTTTTCGCCCTGTAGAGGGCCATGTCGGCGTTTTTTAGCAGCGTGTCGGCATCCCTGCCGTCATTGGGGAAAAGGGCGATGCCAAGGCTGATGCCGACATGCATGTCGCGGCTTTTGTCGCGAAATGGCTTTCCGATGATGTCGATAATGCGTTTTGCCAGTTTTTCCGCATCGCCGGCACCTTTTGGGCCGGCACCTTTTGTATTGAACTGGATGATGACGAACTCATCGCCGCCGAAACGAGCGACCACGTCCGTTTCGTTGCGAAGGCAATTTTGCAGCCGCTCGGCCACGCATTTCAGCAGCCAGTCGCCCGCCGGGTGCCCCCAGGTGTCGTTGACGGACTTGAAGCGGTCGAGGTCGAGCGAGAATATCGCCAGGTCCGTGGCCTCGCCCAAGGCCTGGTCGAGCCGTTCGCGGAACATCGAGCGATTGGGCAGATTGGTCAGCGTGTCGTGATGTGCAAGGTGGGTCATGCGCTCTTCGACGCGCCTGCGCTCGGTGACGTCGTCGAAAGTTGCGACCCAGCCACCTCCACTCATCGGCCGCCGCACGACCAAAAGCGTTCTGCCATCGGCAAGATGGCGATAGGTTGACCGCATTTCCCCGGCTTGAAGGCAGGCTGCGGTTTTTGAGATCTCGCTGTCGATGTCGATCTCTGCATAGATACCCAGGCGCACGAGCTGCTCAAGCGCGTCGCCGTGGCTCATGCCAAGCGGAAAATCGGCCGGCGTCACGTGGTAGAGTTCCAGGAAACGTTCGTTGCGCACGATCAGCCTGCTGTCTGCGTCATACATCAAAAGGCCTTGCGACATGTTGGCGAGTGCCGCGTCGAAGCGTCGATGCTGCTCCTTCAGCTCCTGCTCGGCGCGCCGTTGTTCGGTGATATCCTCGTAGATCGACACCCAGCCGCCTGAAGCCAGCGGCCGGTGCGAGATGTTGATGATGCGGCCATCCGACAGCGTTTCCTCGTAGGTCGAGGGTTTCGCCCGGTCGATATAGGGCTTGCGGATGGCGTAGAGTTCTTCGGCGCTGTGCGAGGCGACACCGATGTCGACGCTGTGCTGGAGGATGTCGAAAAACCGGATGCCGGGCTGCACGCTCTCGGCGTCGAGGCAAAAGATGCTGGTATAATTGCCGTTGCAGACGATCATACGCTCGTCGGCATCGAACATGGCCAAGCCATGCGACATGTTCTCGACGGCGGCCGAAAAACGATCATCCTGTTTGCGCAGTTCGTCCTCTATCCGTCGCGGCAGGCCTATGCCTTCGGCCCTCCGTCCGCGGACGGGCGAACCAGCCTTGGCATGAGTGACGGACATGAGGCGTGCCTGCAGACCGTGATCGAACACGGCACTGTTGTCCTTTTCGGTTAATTTACCGTTTTTCAGTCGGCCGGCTGCAGCGTTTGACGCCGCGATTTCTCGATTGCCGCATACCGTTTGAGGAACGCGTTTTGCGCCCAGGTCACCGAACGCGGGGTGAAATCGAAGCGTTCGGCATTGAAGCCGCGCGGCCGGCCGAAGAATTCGGTCGCCTCGGCGGTCGAAAAGCCGGCAAGCAGCGTCGCCTCGAAATAGGCGGCGATCTGGTCGGCGCGCTTGATTTCCTTGCGCAGGCCCGCACTAGGTTCGACCGGCAGCGAAAAGCGCAGATGGATGGCGCGCTGCAGCCTCAGCTCGCACTCCTTGTAGCTGCCGCCCATCACCGATTTGAACGGTGAGATCATGTCACCGATGACATATTCCGGCGCGTCGTGCAGCAAAGCCGCCAGCCGCGCGTCGGCCGGGGCGTCCGGCGCCAGCTCGCCGAAAAGCGCCTCGACCAGCAGCGAATGCTGGGCGACGGAAAAGGCGTGATCGCCGCTGGTCTGGCCGTTCCAGCGGGCGACGCGGGCAAGCCCGTGGGCGATGTCCGAAATCTCGATATCAAGCGGCGAAGGGTCAAGCAGATCCAGCCTCCGGCCCGACAGCATGCGCTGCCAGGCGCGCGGCGGCGCGCCGGCACGGTCGGCCGCCATCAGGCCTCCTCCACGCCGACGGATTCCTGCGGGCCAACGGTTTCCAGCGGAAAAGTGAACTTCGCCCAGGCAGGGATGGTGAGCGACACAGTGACGTCATCCGCCATGATCGGCTGGCCGACGTCGAGCGCTGCCTTGACTCGGTCGATACGGGCTATGGCGAGGCCTGCCGTGCCGGCGGCAGTACCAAGCGTGCCGACCGGTCGCCCGGCAACTGTCAGTTCGGCACCAGGAGCCGGCAGGGGCCGCTCGGCCGAAACGATCAGTACCCGCCGTCTGGCGGTGCCGCGATGCTGCATGCGCGAGACCACCTCCTGGCCGACATAGCAGCCCTTCCTGAAGCCGACACCGCCGGTCTCGTCGAGCAGCACATCATGCGGGAAGGCGTCGCCGAGCTGATAATCGCTGCCACTTTCGGCAACCCCATGGGCGATGCGCAGAGCTTGCCATGCGGCCGGGTTGCCGCCCGCGGCCTTGGCGCCATAAAAGCGACTGACGGCTGCGTCGAGGAACCGTGCATCGGCAACCGGTGTTGAATCGAATTGCGAAGTGGTTGAATCATCTCCCCACGCAACAGCGACAAGCCCCTGATCTACCTTGGCGATCTCGACCTTGGCCCGCAATTTGTAGAGCATCAGCCGGCGCATGAAATCGTCTGATATATCGGATCGGCATTCGAGGCGGAACAAATTCTCGCCAGCGCGGGAGATCAGGAAGTCGAACAGGATTTTGCCTTGCGGCGTCAGCAAGGCGCCCGGCTTTGCTTCGCCGGCAGCCAGTGCGTCGAGGTCGGTGGTCAGAATGTTCTGCAAAAAGTTCTCTGCATCCGGGCCTGACACGGAAACGAGTGCGCGATCTTTCAACTGGGCAAAGGGCATGGGCGGAAAAAGACCTGATCTTGCAAAACAGTCGGCCATTACGTAAGCCGCTGACACTCCCCCCGCAAGAGACCGGATCAGCATGGCCACGACCTACAACCTCATCCTGACAGGCGGCACGGTGGTCAACCACGATGGCGAGGGCCGGCGTGACATCGGCATCAACGACGGGCGCATCGCCGCCATCGGCGATCTCGGCCAGGCTTCAGCCGGCGAGACGGTCGACTGTCGTGGCCTGCACATCCTGCCCGGCGTCGTCGACAGCCAGGTGCATTTCCGCGAGCCGGGGCTGGAGCACAAGGAAGATTTGGAGACCGGCTCGCGGGCAGCTGTGCTGGGCGGCGTCACCACCGTCTTCGAGATGCCCAACACCAACCCGCTGACCACCAGCGAGGCAGCCCTTGCCGACAAGGTGCGGCGCGCCTCCGGCCGCATGCATTGCGACTTTGCCTTCTGGGTCGGCGGCACCCGCGACAATGCCGGGGATGTCGGCGAACTGGAGCGGCTACCCGGTGCTGCCGGCATAAAAGTATTCATGGGCTCGTCCACCGGCGACCTTTTGGTCGAGGACGATGAGGGCGTCGCCTCGATCCTGAGGAATACCCGCCGCCGTGCGGCCTTCCATTCCGAGGACGAATTCCGGCTGCGCGAGCGGCTCGGCGAACGCATCGAGGGCGACCCGGCCTCGCATCCGGTTTGGCGCGACGAGATCGCCGCCTTGCGCTGCACCGAGCGTCTTGTGCGCATTGCTCGGAAAGCCCGCGCGCGTATCCATGTGCTGCACATCTCGACCGCCGAGGAGATCGCCCTCCTCGAACGGCACAAGGCCGTCGCGACCTGCGAGGCGACACCGCATCATCTGACGCTCAGCGCTGACGACTATGCACGTCTCGGCACGCTGATCCAGATGAACCCGCCGGTGCGTGCAGCACGCCACCGCGACGGCATCTGGCACGGCATTGCGCAAGGCATCGTCGATGTGCTGGGTTCCGACCATGCCCCGCACACGCTGGCCGAAAAGGCAAAGCCCTATCCGGCCTCGCCGTCGGGCATGACCGGTGTGCAGACGCTGGTGCCGATCATGCTGGATCACGTCAATGCCGGCCGGCTGACCTTGCAACGTTTCGTCGACCTCTCCAGCCACGGCCCGCAGCGCATCTTCGGCATGGCCAGCAAAGGCCGCATCGCCGCCGGCTACGACGCCGATTTCACGATTGTCGATCTGAAGCGCCGCGAGACCATCACCAATGCGCAGGCCGGCTCGAAGGCCGGCTGGACGCCCTATGACGGCAGAGAAGTGACCGGGTGGCCGGTCGGCACAGTCGTGCGCGGCCGCCGCGTGATGTGGGAAGGCGAGATCGTCACGCCGGGGCAGGGCAGAGCAGTGGAGTTCTCCGAGGCATTGGCGGAGTGAGATTATGGTTGATATCGATTATACCAAATATATATCTACTTTATTACCCATCCTGTGCATGATGATAGGTTCGGCAAACGCATTCAATAGTTTAAAGCAAGGAGTGTCTGAATTAGATGGCTCAGTGTTTAACTACTCTATAATCGCCATAGACTCAAACGAACGACGCATAGAGGTCGTTCATGATAGAAAAAAGTATGATGGGCCGCTTGCAGAAATGTCATTCCGTGAGCGCCATTTGCAAATTTTTGGAATGGTTGCAGGATTGATTAAAGGCAGCTGCCAAAACGGCGTCAGTTCTCTGGGCGGCATAACAATAAGCAGAGATCCTGAGCAAGAAGAAGATCCAGATGCTGAACACCCTCAATATTTCACTTGGGAATACAGTTGTAAATAGAATCAGAAAGGCTTCATGCCGTAGATAAAGGGGCCGAACAAAAGTTCAGCGAATTGATGCCGCAAAAGGGTCCGGCTTCCCGTTTCTAAGATCGAGCGCAAAGGCGATTGTCGATCAAAAGCGCCTTAACCATGCACGAAAGACAGCTATTCCGGCGAGCCTACGGAAGGTCTGTGCTGCGTCTCCGCCGGCCGCTCAATCCCCGGCGACGAAGAACGTCCACTGTCCGTCCGGCGTGATGCCGACGCGGTAGAAGATGTAGGCGCCGAACTGCTTCATGCTGTCATAGTCGCCGGCGGTGACGATCTTGAACAGCTCGACCCGCTGCCTGGCGTCGAGCTTGTCCAGCGGCAGCGCGAAGAAATATGGCCAGACATAGAGCTCCTGCGGCGTGCCGACATCGACATGGACATAGCCGGCACTGAGTACCTCTTCCAGGATGGCGAGGATTTCCTGGCCTTCCGTGTCGCCCGAAAGACCTTTCAGGAAGGTGATCGGGTCGCCTTCGATCTCGCTCAGCGACAATTGGGTCATCGTATCGCCCTGGCCGATCAGCGGCCGGAGCTTTTCGATGTCGCCGCTCTTGCAGGCCCCGATAATCAGATCGTGCATGCGCCTGACCGGCTCCGGCAGCTTGCTGAGATCGTAGACGACCTCGGGCAAGGGTTCATCCGGGTCGACTTGCGGATTGGCTATGCCACCATCGTCTGTTGGCCTCTCCGGTTCGATCTGTTCCCGCTCGTCGGGGGGCGTCGGCTGGCTAGCCGCAGGCGGCGTCGTGGCGAGCGGGTCGGGCATCGGCACCGCAGTTCCCGGCGGCGACATGTCGTCGTCGGCGGGCGGCGCGACCGGCGAAGGAAGGTCCTCGCGCTTGATTTCGCTCAGTGCGTAAGCGGGGCTGCTTGCGAGGCAAAGCGCGAGCGGAACCGCGGCGCAAAAAGCGGCGAGCCGGATGCTGAGGGCCAAGCCACGCGGCTGGCCTGACGTCGAAAAGTTCACCGCCTGCCTCTCCATGATTCCGTCCAGATGCCCAGGCCCTTACAGATGCCCAGGCCCTTACAGGTGCCCGGGGCATGACCGCCCAAGCGGCACGCCGTGGTCAAAGAGCCTGATGCCGGTTCAGTGCCGCAGCCGTCCTGGTTCGAAGGCCCCGGCTATCACCTTTTCACGCATGCGGTCGAGCAGGGCAAGGGCCGAGGTCTCGCCATTGGCGCGCAGCATTTCGCCGAACGCGGTTTCAAGGGCCGCCTCGGCGATGATTTCCGGCTCGATTCCGGCCGAAAGCCCTTCCGCCCAGGCCTCGCTGTGGCTTTCCACGGCAGTCAGGCGCTTTTCTTCCCTGACCAGCGCGTCGATGTCGTTGACGCCATGTTCCATTGCGATGTCCACCCTTTTCAAGCGGCGATCCGGCAGATGCGGATCAGGCTTGGGCTGTCCCTTTTACACGCAGGTTAAGTAAGTACTTGTAAATACGACATTTCTAGGGTCGTTTCGACAAGGGCTCGTCACGTTTTGCAAACCTGCGTTCGATCCGATTCAAACTTAGCCGATTAGGCCGGCGAGCGGGATGAAAACCTTCAGTTTGAGTTAATTCCACATCCGCGCGGTAACGTTTCGTTAATGCCGTTGCAGAAGTGCAACACAAGGATTGCACTAAGCCGCCACCGGACACAAGCAGGGGGTGCCAAGGTCAGTTGCCGTAGCGCGAGGCGATGTCGCGCGACAGCGTCTCGCCTTCCTTCATGTAGCGGCTGATGGCTTCGGTCGCCGAGGCGGTACACTTCGTGTAGGTGCCGCCGAAGGAGCGGTAGCCGCGATTGAAGCTGGCGATGAAGCGGGCGCGCCGCTTCGGGTCCGGATTTTCCGAAGCGATCAGCTTCTCCATCTCGACCCGCCAGCGGTCGCCCTTCTCGCCGCACAGATTACGCAGGAAATGCAGCGACCCAAGCACCTCCGCCAGCCGCATCAGCCCCGGCTCGAACGGCGACTCGGCGGCCAGCGCCGGCCGCACGCCGATTGCCGTACTGGCGGCGAGGCAAGCTGCAAGGAAAATCGATGCGCGGATCATAAGTCTATGTGGCCAAACAATTTGTCGGCTGCAAGGCGATTTTGGAGGTTACGCCCCTGCATTCCTGAGCAATTCTTCGGCAACGGCAAACACCGAGGCGGCAAGCGGCAGCGCCGTCATTTCGCCGAGCGTATAGAAGGCGGCGGTCTCGGCGTCGTCGCTGGCTACGGGCTCGCCGCCGACATAGGTGGCGCCGAACACCGTCAGCAGATAGTCGACCGGGTGCCCGTCGCTGCCGCCGTCGATGTGGATTTCCCGAAGTGGGCGGTAGTTGTGAGCCTGCAACCCGGTTTCTTCCAGCAATTCGCGCTGCGCGGCTTGTTGCAGCGTTTCGCCGGCCTCGACCTTGCCGCCTGGAAACGCGTAAAATCCTTGCGAAGGCTGCCGCGCCCGCTTGACCAGCAGCACCGTGTCGCCGCGGACAATGGCGACCGAGACAGCCGGGAGTATCTTGCGCATCTCGTCCATGGACCTCCGATCGTCATTTGCTGCAGCCCGTTGTGGACCGGTCGGCTTTAAGAAGCATTAGCGATTGCGCAACGCCGGTTCCATTGCCACCTTCGCATCCGACCAATTCAACGAGTTTTTAGCTTATGTGCGGACGCTTCGCCTTGACCGCCACGCCGGACCAGACTGCCGCCTTTCTCGGTCTGACGGAGCTGGAGGATTTTCCGGCCCGCTACAACATCGCGCCGACGCAGCCGGTCCTGATGGCGATTGCAGGCTTGCCGCAGGCGCCGGGCTCGAATCTGCCTGACCGGCAGCCGATGCTGGTGCGCTGGGGACTGATTCCTGCCTGGGTGAAGGACACGCGTGAGTTTCCGCTGCTGTTCAACGCCCGCTCGGAGGGAGCAACGGAAAAGGCCTCGTTTCGCACCGCCATGCGCCATCGCCGCGCTTTGGTCCCGGCTTCCGGCTTCTACGAATGGCGTCAATCAGGCGGCAAGAGGGGGCAGCCCTATTGGGTGCGGCCGAAGCATGGCGGGCTTGTCGCCTTCGCCGGGCTGATCGAGACCTATGCCGAGCCGGGCGGTTCGGAGATGGACACCGGCGCCATCCTGACCGTTAACGCCAATGCCGACATCGCCCATATCCATGACCGGATGCCGGTGGTGATGGATCCGCAGGATTTCGTCCGCTGGCTGGATTGCCGCACGCTGGAGCCGCGCGACGTGGCCGACCTGCTCAGACCGGCACAGCTCGATTTCTTCGAGGCTGTTCCGGTTTCCGACCTTGTCAACAAGGTCGCCAACACCGGGCCGGAGATTCAGGAAAGGGGCGTCGTGAGCCCGGAGCCCGGGAAGGCCAGGCGCCAGAAGCCCGGCGCGGACGACAGTCAGATGGCCTTGTTTTAGCAGCAGCTGCTATTTCCTGAGGCGCTTTCAGCGCCTTCATTGCCGGCGCCCCATTTACTGGCGTCCGGCCGGCCGCACGTCACATCAGGCAGCGCGCGGCGATATGATCTTCTGCACCGGCTTCTTCTTCTTCGCTGTGTGGAGAAGGGCGGCGACGATCGCGGCCGGACCGATCGCCCGGTATTGGCTGGCGAGCGCAGGTTGCTTGGCGCTGCTGGAGTCCTGCTTGGTTCGGGGCATTTTTCTCTTCCCTGGTAACGTCTTCGTGTCCGCGTTTGCTGGTCGAATCCGACCAAATCGTGACATCTGGTGATCTAGCCGGTGAATGTTTCATGACTGTGCCGAGATGTTTAATAAAATGTTTCACCGCGTCATTACCTGTGATCCAGCGACTCTTTTGCCGAAAGTTGCGACTTGACGGCAACACTGGGTGAGGCGATAAAGCCGCTCATGAGAACGTCTTTCGCCATTTGTGGCATTTGCATTATTGGCTAGCTTCGCGCTGGTCCGGACGTTTTCGCCTATCTTCCTTCTAGAGTGGACAAACGCCCCGGCCAGCAGGCTGGTGCCTGATTTGCGTCTCGGCGCAAGTGGGCCCGGCCAAAAAGTAACGCACCGGGAAGGCACGAATGTCTGACGCATCGCAGGGCCTGCGCCTTTACAACACGCTGACGCGGACCAAGGAGGATTTCTTCCCGATCGATCCGCGCAATGTGCGCATGTATGTCTGCGGCCCGACGGTCTACGACTTTGCCCATATCGGCAACGCGCGGCCGGTGATCGTCTTCGACGTGCTGTTCCGTCTGCTGCGCCATCTCTACGGGCAAGCGCACGTCACCTATGTACGCAACATCACGGATGTCGACGACAAGATCAATGACCGCGCACTGCGCGATTTCGGCCGCGAGATTGCCTCGGGAAAGCTGTCGCTGAACGAGGCGATCCGGCGGGTCACCGAAAAAACCGCCGACCAGTTCCACAAGGATGTGGCATCGCTCGGCTGCCTGGAACCGACGGTCGAGCCGCGCGCCACCGAATTCGTCGAGCCGCGCGCCGATGGCAAAGTCGACATGATCTCCTTGATTCAACGGTTGATCGAACGCGGCCATGCCTATGTTGCGGCAGGCGAAGTTCTGTTCGACACGGGCTCGATGCCGGACTACGGCCAATTGTCGAAGCGCAATCTCGACGAACAGCAGGCCGGCGCTCGCGTCGCCGTCGATCCACACAAGAAGAACCCTGGCGATTTCGTGCTGTGGAAGCTGTCCTCGCCGGAAGAGCCGGGTTGGGACAGCCCGTGGGGCAGGGGCCGGCCGGGCTGGCACATCGAGTGCTCGGCGATGTCGGCCGCCTATCTCGGCGAGGTCTTCGACATCCATGGCGGCGGGCTCGACCTGATCTTCCCGCACCACGAGAACGAGATCGCCCAGTCGCGCTGCGCCCACGGCACCGATGTGATGGCAAAAGTGTGGATGCACAACGGCTTCCTGCAGGTCGAGGGGCAGAAGATGTCCAAGAGCCTGGGCAACTTCTATTCGATCAACGAGTTGCTGGAGACCGAGACCTTTGGTGGCCGCAAATGGCCGGGCGAGGTGCTGCGGCTGGCGATGCTGATGACGCATTATCGCGAGCCGATCGACTTTTCCGTGCGCAAGCTGGAAGAGGCGGAAAATACGCTGCGCAAATGGAAGCGGGCGGCGGACCTTGCGCCAGCCGCAAAGCAATTGCCGATAGAAGTGGTGGAAGCCCTGTCGGACGATCTCGCAACCTATTCTGCGTTCCAGGTGCTGACGCAGTTGGTCGGCGAGGCTGTGGATTTCAATGCTGCCGGTGGCGGTAACGCTGCCGCAGCGGGCAACGATGCTGCCGCTTCGCTGAAGGCGGCGTTGCTGTTCCTTGGCTTCGACGTTACGCCGGCCAAAGTCGATGAAGACGCCATCGGCAGGGCGATCGCCAAACGCCTGACCCTCATCGCTGCTGGAAATTGGGCCGAGGCCGACCGCATCCGTGCCGAATTGCTGGCGCAAGGTATCCAGTTGAAGGACGGCAAAGATCCCGTCACCAGCGCCCGCATCACCACCTGGGAGGTAAAAAGATGATCGATCATCTTGGCATCACCGTTTCCGATTTCGACGCGTCGAAGGCGTTCTATGATAAGGCGATGGCGCCGCTCGGTGCCTCGCTGCTCTACATGGTGCCGCAGGAATATACCGGCGGTGCGAAGGTCGGCGGCTATGGCCGTGACCGGCCGGTGTTTTGGCTGCATCAAGGCAAGGACAAGCCGAAGGACCGCCAGCACGTCGCCTTCACCGCGCGCAGTCGCGCCGAGGTCGATGCCTTCCACGCCGCCGGCATCGCGGCCGGCGGCAAGGACAATGGCGGGCCGGGCCTGCGTCCGCACTATCATGCGAACTACTATGGCGCCTTTGTCTTCGATCCCGACGGCAACAATGTCGAAGCCGTCTGCCATGCCGCGGAGTGAAGCAATGAGCCTAGACAACAGACCGGTCTATACAGGCGGTTGCCAGTGCGGCGCCGTGCGCTTCCGTGTCGAAGGCGCGCTGGGTGACGCCTCCGTCTGCCATTGCCGCATGTGCCAGAAGGCAACCGGCAATTTCTACCTGCCGCTGGTGTCCGTGCGTGGCGCAAAACTCGATTGGACACGCGGCGAGCCCAAACGCTTCCGCTCGTCCAACGCTGCATGGCGTGGTTTTTGCGCCGATTGCGGCACGCCGCTGACCTTCGAGGCGCCCGACGGCATCGCACTCGCCATCGCCGCCTTCGACGATCCGGAGGACATCGCGCCGACCATCCAGTGGGGCATCGAAGCAAAACTCCCCTATGTCGATCACATCCACGAATTGCCCGGCGAGGACACGATGGCCGATATTTCGTCGTCCTCCTATCTCGCCGACCTCGTCTCTTACCAGCACCCCGACCACGACACCGAACAATGGCCGCCGGAGGAAAGATCATGACCGAAACCGTTCGAACCGGCGGCTGCCAGTGCGGCGCCGTGCGTTTCCGCATTCGTGGGGCGCTTGGGCGCCCGTCCATCTGCCATTGCCGTATGTGCCAGAAACAGTTCGGCTCCTTCTTCGGCGCGCTGGTGACGGTGCCGAAGGACGGCGTCGAATGGGTGCGCGAGGAGCCGAGCTATTTCCAGTCGTCGGTCAACATCGATCGCGGCTTCTGCGCCCGCTGCGGCACGCCGTTGACCTACAGGCAGCCCGGCGGGCTTGAGATCGCCATCGGCGCTTTTGACGATCGCTCCGACCTCGCACCGCAGATCCAGGTCAACTACGCCGCCCGGCTGCCCTGGGTGGAGAAGATCTTCGATGCGCCGGTCCATGACGATCCCGACTACTACACCCGGCAGGAATCGATCATCTCCTTCCAGCATCCGGATCACGAGACGGCCAACTGGCCGCAGCAGGGCCTGAAATTATGAGCAGTGAACTGCGCACCCTCTATCCGGAGATAGAGGCCTACGAGTCCGGTATGCTGGATGTCGGCGACGGCCATCAGGTCTACTGGGAGCGTTCCGGCACCAGGGGTGCCAAGCCGGCCGTATTCCTGCATGGCGGACCGGGCGGCACAATTTCCCCGAAGCACCGGCGGCTGTTCGATCCGAAGCTTTACGATGTCATCCTGTTCGACCAGCGCGGCTGCGGGAAGTCGACGCCCAACGCCTCGCTCGAGGCCAACACCACCTGGCATCTGGTCGCCGATATCGAGCGCCTGCGCGACATGTGCGGCTTCGACAAATGGCTGGTGTTCGGCGGCTCGTGGGGCTCGACACTGGCGCTGGCCTATGCCGAGACGTACCCCGAGCGGGTCAGCGAACTGGTCGTGCGTGGAATCTACACGCTGACGCGCGCGGAGCTCGAATGGTATTACCAGTTCGGCGTCTCGGAAATGTTCCCCGACAAATGGGAGCGCTTCCTGGCGCCGATCCCCCAGGCCGAGCGCGGCGACATGATGGCCGCCTATCGCAAGCGGCTGGTCGGCAGCGACCGCAAGGCGCAGGTCGAGGCCGCCCGCGCCTGGAGCCTGTGGGAGGGCGAGACGATCACGCTGTTGCCCGATCCGGAAACCAGCAGCCGGTTTGGCGAAGACGACTACGCCGTCGCCTTCGCCCGCATCGAGAACCATTATTTCGTCCATGCCGGCTGGCTGGAGGAAGGGCAATTGCTGCGTGATGCCTTCAAGTTGAAGGATATCCCCGGCACCATCGTTCATGGCCGCTACGACATGCCGTGCCCGGCGCGCTATGCCTGGGCGCTGCACAAGGCGTGGCCGAAGGCGGATTTCCACCTGATCGAGGGCGCCGGCCATGCCTATTCGGAGCCGGGCATCCTCGACCGGCTGATCCGGTCGACGGATCGGTTTGCGGGGAAATGATCATGGGCCGCGAGCGCCTCTATCTCTTCGACACCACACTGCGCGATGGCCAGCAGACGCCGGGCATCGACTTTTCGGTCGAGGACAAGATTGCCATCGCCGGGCTGCTCGACGGGTTCGGCGTCGACTATGTCGAAGGCGGCTATCCCGGCGCCAATCCGACCGACACTGCTTTCTTCGCCGAGCACCGCACGGCCAGTGCCAAATTCGTCGCCTTCGGCATGACCAAGCGGGCAGGGGTGTCGACCTCGAACGATCCAGGCCTTGCCGCACTGGTCCAGTCGAAGTCGGACGCCATCTGCTTTGTCGCCAAGAGCTGGGACTACCATGTCCGCGTCGCGCTGGGCTGCACCAACGAAGAAAACCTCGAGGCGATCAAGGCGTCAGTCGAAGCGGCGATTGCCTCGGCCAAGGAAGCGCTGGTCGACTGCGAGCATTTCTTCGACGGTTTCAAGGCCAATCCCGATTATGCGCTCGCCTGCGCCAGGACCGCCTACGACGCCGGCGCGCGCTGGGTGGTGCTGTGCGACACCAATGGCGGCACGCAGCCGTCGGAAGTGCGTGCCATCGTCGAGAAGGTCATCGCCTCAGGCATTCCCGGAGACCATCTCGGCATCCATGCCCATGACGACACCGGCCAGGCCGTGGCGAATTCGCTGGCCGCCGTCGAGGCCGGCGTGCGCCAGATCCAGGGCACGCTGAACGGCATCGGCGAGCGCTGCGGCAACGCCAATCTGATCTCGATCGTGCCGACCCTGGCGCTGAAGCCGGCCTTTTCCAAGCGTTTTATGACTGGCATCTCGGCCGAAGCTTTGGCCGGCATATCGCGCCTTTCCCGCGCCTTCGACGAATTGCTGAACCGTGCGCCGGAAGCGCAGGCGCCCTATGTCGGCGCTTCCGCCTTCGCCACCAAGGCCGGCATCCATGCCTCGGCGCTGGCCAAGGAGCCGGCCACCTACGAGCATGTGCCGCCGGAAGCGGTCGGCAACCGCCGCCGCGTCATGGTCTCGGACCAGGGCGGCAAGGCCAATTTCCTCGCCGAGTTGAAACGGCGCGGCATCGAAATGCCAAAGGACGACCACCGGCTCGATGCGCTGATATCAGTGGTCAAGGAGCGCGAGGCCGAGGGCTATGCCTATGAAGGCGCCGATGCCAGCTTCGAACTGCTGGCGCGCAAGATGCTGCACGGTCTGCCGGAATTCTTCAGCGTCACCTCGTTCCGCTGCATGGTCGAGCGCCGCTTCGACGCCAACGGCCAGCTGAAGACGGTCTCCGAGGCGATTGTCAAGGTGCTGGTCGACGGCGAGGAGAAAATGTCGGTGGCGGAAGGGCACGGCCCGGTCAATGCGCTCGACATCGCGCTGCGCAAGGATCTCGGAAAGTTCCAGAACGAGATCGCCGACCTCGAGCTTGCCGACTTCAAGGTGCGTATTCTCAACGGCGGCACCGAGGCGATCACTCGCGTGCTGATCGAATCGCATGACGGCACCGGCGCCCGCTGGTGGACGGTCGGCGTTTCCGAAAATATCATCGACGCTTCGTTCCAGGCGCTGATGGATTCGATCGTCTACAAGCTGATGAAGAACCGCGAGTTGGCTGGGCTGGTCGCGGCAGAGTAGGATTGAACCATCAGCGAAAGTCCATTGATCCATCAGAACTTTGCGATGGTCTTGGCACGGCGGCTGGCGCATAGCGTTGGGCCATGGCTACGCAAGCAATTCAGCTCGAAGCAGACTCAAAGGCCCGACGTGGCTTTCTGCTGGCGCTGGGCGCCTATCTCCTGTGGGGGCTGCTGCCCTTCTACATGAAGGCGGTCGCACATCTGCCGCTGATCGAAGTCATCGCGCACCGCATCGTCTGGTCGGTGCCGATTGCGGCGGTGGTTTTGATCTGGGCCGGCCGCACGGCGGATTTCAAAGCGGCATTGCGTTCGCCGCGCATCATTTCGATGGCGGCGCTGACGGCGGCGCTGATCTCAGTCAACTGGGGCATCTATGTCTGGGCGATCGCGGTCGACCGTACCATCGAGACCGCGCTTGGCTACTACATCAACCCGCTTGTCAGCGTCGTTGTCGGCGCGCTGCTGCTCGGCGAACGGCTCGACCGGCTGCAGATCGCGGCGGTGGTGCTGGCGGCCATCGCGGTCGCGGTGCTGACGATCGATGCCGGCAAGCTGCCCTGGGTGTCGCTGGTGCTGGCGTTTTCCTTTGCCGCCTACGCCTTCTTCCGCAAGACGCTGCCGATCGGTCCGAGCCAGGGCTTTCTGCTCGAAGTGCTTTTGCTGTCGGTGCCGGCGCTCGGCTACATCATCTTCCTCATCGTCACCGGGCAGGACCATTTCGTCTCCAGTTCCCTGAACGATACCGCATTGCTGATCGGCTGCGGCCCGATCACCGCCATACCGCTGCTGCTGTTTGGCTTCGGGGCCAAGCTGTTGCGTCTCTCCACCATCGGCATCATGCAGTATATCGCGCCGACCATTGTGTTCCTGATCGCCGTGCTGATTTTCGGCGAACCCTTCGGCAGCATCCAGGCCATCGCCTTCGGCCTGATCTGGACGGCGCTGGCGATCTACTCCTGGTCGATGTTCCGCGGCCGCGAGATCCGGCCGGCAGTGCGTTAGGACGAGGGATTTTCGATGTACGTGCTACACATAGCAAACAAGAATTATTCCTCGTGGTCGCTGCGGCCCTGGGTGCTGATGCGGACATTGGACGTCCCATTCGAGGAGCGGCTGACACCGTTTCCGACCGGATCGAGCTGGAGCCTCTACCGGCCGTTCTCGCCCAGCGGCCGCGTACCTTGCCTGATCGACGACGGCTGGGCGGTTTGGGATTCGCTCGCCATTGCCGAATATCTGGCCGAGCGCCACGCCGGCGTCTGGCCTGCCGACGCGAAGGCGCGAGCGTGGGCGCGGTCGGCTGCGGCCGAAATGCATTCGAGCTTCACCGCTTTGCGCGGCTCCTGTCCGATGAATTGCGGTGTCCGCGTCGCGCCGGTGCCGATGTCCGATGCGCTGAAGCACGACCTCTTCCGTCTCGGCGATCTCTGGGGCGATGGGCTGCTCCGCTTCGGCGGACCGTTCCTGGCTGGCGATCGCTTCACCGCCGTTGACGCCTTCTTTGCCCCGGTGGCGTTTAGGGTTCAGTCCTACGGACTGTCTTTCGAGGGCGCAGCTGCCGCCTATCCGGCGCGATTGCTGGCTCTGCCGGCGATGCGCGAATGGTACGCGGCAGCCCTTGCCGAAACGTGGCGCGAGCCGGACCACGAAGCGGAGGTGCGCGCCGCCGGCACTGTCATCGAGGATCTTCGCGCAACCTTGTAACGGTTGCCGCTACATCCCGCGCCCCAGCCGCCTGACGAACAGGCATACGACCGCCGCGACAACCAACGATATCGCCGACGCCACCCAGAAGCCGATTGGCGTGTCGACCAGCGGCAGCCCGCCGACATTCATGCCGAACAGGCCTGAGATGATCGTCATCGGCAACAGCACCGCCGTCATAACCGACAGCATGTAGAGCAACTGGTTCGACTGCGTCGTCAGCTTGGCGATCAGCTCGTCCTGCAAGAGCCGGGCGCGCGCCTGCAATTGCTCGCCGTCGTGATGCAATGTATGGGCGCGGTGCGAAAGCCGCGCCGCCATGGCGTTGATCGGATCAGGCAAGTCGTTGCGATGCGAATGGTCGAGATGGCGGAACAAAGTGGTTAACGCCGCCATCTGCCGGTGGATCACCACCAATTGCCGGCGCGCGTCGACCAGCGCCTGCCGCTCATTGTGCCATCCGTCGCAGACGATGCGGTCCTCGATGCCGTCGAGCGTGTCGCCAAGGCCACCGAGTTCTGTCGCCATGCCGTCGAGCGACTGGCCCATGACAGCCTCGATCAGTTCGGCCGGAGAGCGGAATTTGCGCGACCCGTTGTCGATCGCCTTGCGGACATTGTCGACCGACCGGAGCGGTTGCTTGCGGCCGCCGATCAGCATCGTGTCGTTGAAGGCGAAGCGGAAATGACCGAGCCCGCGCGCCTCCGCCGAATAGTCGTGACGCAGGTCCGGCAGATCGCCGTAGAGCCAGTCGCTCTCGAGGTCGATGTGGCAGCCATGGCCGGCCGTCAGGAAGGCATCGCGCACCGGCGGCGGCAAAGCCGGCTCGGTGGCGATCTCGTGGCGGGCGCGCATGTCGGAAAGCTGGTAGCTGCGCCAGATCCAGTGTGTGGCGGCCGCGTCTTTGGTTCTCGCGCCTTCGGCGGTGAAGTGATAGACGAAGAACAGCCCGTGCTCGTCTGGCAGATAAGGCGACAGATCGCCGCCTTCCGGGTTGAGAGTGATGGTCATGGTCGCGTCGCCAGTCTCTCGAATATGCCGCCGCGCGGCGGCGACTAGGCTGTGATTACTAGCACGGGCGAACCGGTTTGGTGTGACGGTTTTGACGGTCATCCGAGGCGGCGGACCAACGCCGTTATTTGGAGCCAGTTTGGAATAATACGTCGTCGACTCGCGTTTGCGTAAAGAGCACGACGCAATCCATGCGGAGGACGTCCAATGCATGCCGGCTTCCCACGAGGCCTACTCATAGCGGTATTGGGAGCCGTCATGGCGAGCTGCGCTGGCTTTTCGGCGCAGAAAACGGGGGCAATAACCGGCTATGGCCCAAACCCCACTTTGCCGAAACCAAGACCGACGCTGATCCCGACCGTCAACATCGCCGAGGCGAAAGGCTGGCAGAATGGTGGTATGCCGACCCCAGCGAACGGGCTGACGGTGAACGCCTTTGCCACCGGCCTCGACCATCCGCGCTGGCTGCACGTGCTTCCGAACGGCGACGTGCTGGTTGCCGAAACCAATGCCCCTGCCAAGCATGACGAAGGCTTCAGCCTTAGAAAGGTCTTCATGGACCTGGCCATGAAGCGCGCCGGGGCCGCGACCAAAAGCGCCAACCGCATCACGCTCCTGCGCGACACCAATGGCGACGGCATTGCGGATTTGCGCAGGACGTTCGCAGAAGGCCTCAATTCACCGTTCGGTATGACGCTGTCCAAAGGCAGGCTCTATGTGGCGAATACCGACGCGCTCGTCGCTTTCCCCTACTCCAATGGCCAGACCCGAGCCACAACGCCGCCGGAAAAGATCGTCGACTTACCGGCCGGAGATCTCAACCATCATTGGACCAAGGATGTGATCGCAAGTCCGGATGGACGCAAGCTCTATGTCACCGTCGGCTCAAATAGTAACGTTGGAGAAAACGGCATGGCCGCGGAGAAGAACCGCGCCGCCGTCCTTGAAGTGGACCGGTCGACCCGCCGTACCCGGGTCTTCGCGTCAGGGCTGCGCAACCCGAACGGGCTCTCCTGGAACCCTGAAACTGGTGCGCTTTGGGTCGCCGTGAACGAGCGTGACGAGATCGGCGACGATCTCGTGCCGGACTATATGACCTCGGTTCGTGACGGCGCTTTTTACGGCTGGCCCTACAGCTACTTCGGACAGAACGTCGACGAACGCGTCAAGCCGCAGCGCCCCGATCTCGTGGCGAGGGCGGTCAAGCCCGATTATGCGCTGGGTTCCCATACCGCCTCGCTGGGACTGACCTTCTCCAAAGGCGCGTCGCTCGGTCCGGCCTACCGCTACGGCGCCTTCGTCGGCCAGCACGGCTCGTGGAACAGGAGCGTGCTGAGCGGCTACAAGGTGATCTTCGTGCCGTTCCGCGCTGGTAAACCGAGCGGTCCCCCGAAGGATGTGCTCGCTGGCTTCATTGGGCGTGATGGCAAGGCGATGGGCCGTCCGGTCGGCGTTGCTGTCGATCAGACCGGCGCACTGCTCGTCGCCGACGACGTCGGCAATGTCATCTGGCGGGTCAGTAGGGCAGTAGGGCAGTAGGGCAGTAGGGCAGTAGGGCAGTAGGGCAGTAGGGCAGTAGGGCAGTAGGATAGCGCCTCATGAGCGCGGCATGCACTACATACTGCCCGACTCCCCTAAAGCTTGTCGATTACCGACTGCACACCTTCGGTCGGTGCGTCGACCGATGATCCGGCGACCATGATGGCGGCGACGATCGCTTCCGGATCGTCGACCACCAGCGGCCTGACCCGCTGCGCGGTATGGATGAAGCCTTCGGCCATCATATGGTCGAGCAGCGCCAGCATCGGATCCCAGAATCTCCCAACGTTGCCGAAGACGATCGGCTTGCGATGATGGCCGAGCTGGCCCCAAGTCATGATCTCGATGATTTCCTCGACCGTGCCGATGCCGCCCGGCAGCGCCACAAAGGCGTCGGATTTCTCGAACATCGTATGCTTGCGCTCGTGCATGTTGTCGGTGATCACGAGCTCGTCGAGCCGGTTAAGCGCGGTTTCGGTAGCCTCCCTGTTGATCAGGAAGCGCGGAATGATGCCCGTCACCTTGCCGCCAGCCCGCAACGCGCCTTCGGCAACGGCTCCCATGATGCCCCTGGTGCCGCCGCCATAGATCAGACGCAGGCCGGACTTGGCGATCGAACGCCCAAGCAGGTGTCCGGCCTTGGCATAGGTTTCATCGCGGCCTGGAGACGAGCCGCAATAGACGCAGATAGATCGAATCGTGTTCATGAGATGATTGGTGATTGGGTCTTTATTCGCGGTCAAGCCCGGGCGGGCTTTTTCTTGCTGGCCCCTTTTTCTTGTCAGTCCCCTTTTTCTTGTCGGTTTGGGCAAAACAGGCTAGACCGGCATTAGGTGGCTAAGGGCAGGGAAATATGACGATTAATCCATTGAAGGCGCTTTTGTTCGCCGTCGGCGGCTCCGTCGCCGCGGCGGGGACCGCCTATGTATCGGGCGCGCTCGACCCGTATCTCAATCGCGCGCCACCGGCGGAAGTGGCATCACTGACGCCGCCGGTGAAGAAGCCGGCCGAGCCGGGGACCGATGGACCACCTCCGCCCGCGCCGGCCTCAGATGCGATGGCACCGGCAGCGCCGGCCGCGGCCGATGCGATCGCGCCGACCTTCGATATCGTTCGGGTCGAAATCAAGGGCTCTATCGTCGTCGCCGGCAATGCCGCACCCAACGCCAAGGTCGAGATTCTCAACGGTTCGACGGTTCTCGGCTCGACGGTCGCCGGTGCCGATGGCGCTTTTGCCATCGTTCTCGACGATCCGCTGAAACCCGGCGATTACACGATCGCGCTGCGGTCGATGACCGGCAATGTCGTGACCCCCTCTGCGCAGACAGCCGTCGTCTCGATTCCCCAGAGTCCTGCTGGCCAGGTGCTGGCGATGATCGAGGAGCCGGGCAAGCCCTCCGAATTGCTCACCGTTCCTACACCCGGGAAGAAGCCTGAAGGCCCTGCCGGCGACAAGGCGGCCGCTCCGGCTGCTGGGGACCCCGCTGCCGCAGCACCAGCCCCAGGCGCACCGGCTGCTACGGCGCCGGCCACTGTCGAAGCCGTCCCCGCGCCGGCTCCGGACGTGCCGGTCGCACCGGCAACACCAGCTACAGGGCCAAAGATCATCGTCGAAGCGATCGAGATCGACGGCAACAAGATCTTCGTCGCCGGGCTCGCCGATCCAGGCCGCAAGGTGCGCGCCTATGCCAACGACATCTTGCTCGGCGACGCTAAAACTTCGCCCGACGGCCACTTCCTGGTCGAGGCGACGCGCAACATTCCGGTCGGCACCTACACCATCCATGTCGACGCACTCGATGCCGACGGGGTCAAGGTGGTGGCCCGTGCCGCCGTGCCGTTCGAGCGCGAGCCGGGCGAGTCGGTCGCCGCCGTGGCGCCCGCCGAGCAGAAGCCTGCCACGCCGCCCGCCGCCGCGGACACGACCGCGCCTGCTCCACCTGCCACATCGGCTGAAATTCCCGAGACCGCGGCACTGAAGCTCGAACACGCCGACGGCGCCGTCATCATCCGCCGCCACGACACGCTGTGGCAGATCTCGCGGCGCGTCTATGGCCAAGGCGTGCGCTACTCGACCATCTACCTCGCCAATCAGGATCAGATCAGGAATCCAGACCGCATCTGGCCGGGACAGGTGTTCAAGGTCCCGGAAAAATCGCAGGAAGGCGAAGCCGCCAACCTCAAGGCGATGGGCGACCAGATGACGACCGCCCCTGCCAAGTCCAACTAGAGGTCCAGCAGAAATCTTTTTTCTTCGTTAGGCTCTCTTGCGGAAAGTTCGTTCATCGTCTATCGCCGATAGACGATGAACGCTCCCTTGACCGAGAAGACCTGTGGCTTCGCCGACAGCCAGTCCGTCGCCGCGAAGCTCGCCGCGCTTTCGCATCCGGCCCGGATCGAGATCCTCCGGCATCTGTCGGCCAGCCGCTCCTGCTGCTGCCGCGAGGTCGTCGACCATCTCGACCTGGCGCAGTCCACCGTTTCGCAGCACCTGAAGATATTGGTCGACGCCGGGCTGGTCCGCTACGAGCCGGACCGGCAACGCTCGCGCTATGAAGTCGACAGCGATGCGCTCGCCGATGTTTCCGCATCGCTGGCCGCGCTCGTTAATTCGTGCTGCTCCGGCCGCTAGGTCATGATCCCGAATCGAAGGACCGCGTCAGCGAAAAGTGGAAGCCGGTTTTCGGAAAAGATGACGGTCAAGTAGTAAGATATAACAAAAAGGCGATAAAAATGGCCGAAAAAACCGTTTCCGCTGAGTCCGGTTCGACCGTCAAGACATTGCGCAATCTTTGGCCCTACATGTGGCCGGCCGACCGGGCCGACCTCCGGGCGCGGGTGGTGTGGGCGACCGTGCTTCTGGTGGTCGCCAAGCTGACACTGGTTGCCGGCCCCTATTTCTTCAAATGGGCGACCGATGCGTTAGCCGGGGATGCCAAGTCGGTGCCGCCGCTGCCGGCCTTCCTGCTGCCGCCGGTCATGCTGGTCATCGCATACAATGTCGTGCGGCTGGTGCAGCTCGGTTTCAACCAGCTGCGCGACGCGCTGTTTGCCCGCGTCGGACAATATGCGGTGCGCCAGCTCGCCTTCCGCACTTTCATCCACATGCATCAACTGTCGCTGCGCTTCCATCTCGAGCGCCGCACCGGCGGCCTGTCGCGCATCATCGAGCGCGGCACCAAGGGCATCGAGACGATCGTCCGCTTCACCGTGCTCAACACCTTGCCGACCATTCTCGAATTCGCGCTGACGGCCGCCATCTTCGCCGTCACCTATGGCTGGAAATACGTGGCTGTGGTGGCGGTGACGGTCTGGCTCTACATCTGGTTCACCATCAGGGCGAGCGACTGGCGCATCGTCATTCGCCGCGACATGAACGACAGCGACACCGACGCCAGCACCAAGGCGATCGATTCGCTGCTCAATTTCGAGACGGTCAAATATTTCAACAACGAGAGCATGGAAGCCGAGCGCTTCGACCGTTCGATGGCGCGCTACGAGACCGCCGCCACCAGGATATGGACCTCGCTCGGCTGGCTGAACTTCGGCCAGGGCGTCATCTTCGGTCTCGGCACGGTTATCGTGATGTGCCTTTCGGCGCTGGAGGTGCAGGCTGGTACGCAGACGGTTGGCGACTTCGTCTTCATCAACGCCATGCTAATCCAGCTTTCGGTGCCACTCAACTTCATCGGCTTCATCTATCGCGAAATCCGCCAGGGCCTGACCGACATCGAGCAGATGTTCGATCTGCTCGATGTGCCGCAGGAGATCGTCGACAGGCCGGGTGCCAGGCCGCTGGTCGTCGGCGCCGGCAAGGTCGAGTTCCGCGACGTGCAGTTTTCCTACGATCCCAACCGCAAGATCCTGAAAGGCATCAGCTTCGAAGTGCCGGCCGGCAAGACGGTGGCCATTGTCGGGCCGTCGGGGGCCGGCAAGTCGACCATTTCGCGGCTCCTGTTCCGCTTTTACGACATCCAGGGCGGCAAGATACTGATCGACGGCCAGGACATTCGCGACGTGACGCAGGAGAGCCTGCGCGCGGCGATCGGCATGGTGCCGCAGGACACCGTGCTGTTCAACGACACCATCGCCTACAACATCCGCTACGGCCGCGTCGATGCCAGCGAGGAGGATGTGCACAAGGCGGCAGAGCTCGCTCAGATCGGGCCATTCATCGAGCGGCTGCCCGACGGCTACCGTTCGATGGTCGGAGAGCGCGGGCTGAAACTGTCGGGCGGTGAGAAGCAGCGCGTGGCGATCGCCCGCACCATTTTGAAGGCGCCGCCGATCCTGATGCTCGACGAGGCGACCTCGGCTCTCGACAGCCATACCGAACAGGAGATCCAGGCGGCGCTCGACCTCGTCAGTAAGGGCCGCACGACCATCGTCATCGCCCACCGGCTGTCGACGGTGATTTCGGCCGACGAGATCATCGTGCTGCAGGACGGCCAGATCGCCGAGCGTGGCACGCATGCCGCCTTGATGCGCAAGGCCGGTCTGTACGCGTCGATGTGGGACCGCCAGCGTGAGGCAACCGAGGCCGAGGAGCGGCTGCGCATTGCTCGCGAGCGCGACGAGTTCGGCGTCGTCGTCCGCCGCCGCCCCTCGGAAGTGAGCTGAAAATTCGTGCTTGACCTCAACTTAAGTTGAGATCGTAGACCGTTTTGGATCGCGGCGAGATGCGTCGTTCAAAAACGGAGTCAATCGATATGAGTAAGATAAATCAGGCAGTTAATGGCAGCAGTGTGTTCAGGGTGGACAAGTTTGTCGTTCCGGCCAACGCCCGCGAGGAGATCCTTGCCAAGGTCCGGATGACGCATGAGCTGTTGCGCCAGCAGCAAGGGTTCGTCCAGGATTTCCTGCTCGAGCAATTCTCGGGGCCAGGCGAGTTCAACCTTGTGACGATTGTCGAATGGCAAAGCCAGGCGGCCGTCGACAAGGTTGTACCGATCGTTATGGCCGCGCATGAGCGCATTGCCTTCAATCCAAAAGAGACGATCGCCCGGCTCGGCGTCAAGGCCGACATCGCCAACTATCACCGGATTCCCGGCGTGTAGGCTCTCTACGGCCAGCCGGCACCCGGTGCCGGAGCCTCGATGCTGAGCACCTGGCCGGTGCGGGCCTCGCTGATCATGTATTCGAAGCCGCGCCATTCGGCGGCGACGATGAACAGTGTCTTGCCGTCGGCGCCGCCGAGCATGCAGGCAAAGCAGCCGCGATCGGCATCGACACTCTCGAGCATTGCGCCGCCTTCGCGCACGCGCACGCAGTGCCGGTTGGGCACGTCGGCATACCAGATCGCGCCTTCGGCATCGAGACAGATGCCGTCGGGAAAGCCGTTGCCGAGGTCGGCCCATCGCCGCCGGTTGGCGAGGCTGCCATCGGCGGCGATGTCGAAGGCGGTCAGCCTGTTGGCGTGAGATTCAGCGACGATCAACGTTTTGTTGTCAGGCGTCACCGCCATCCCGTTAGCGAAGGCGATCTTGTCCGCTACCTGCCGCACCGACCCGTCCGGCGCAATCAGCACGATGGTGCCGGGGCCGAAATGCTGGCCGGGAGCCGGCGCCGGCCCACCGCCATTGACGTAGATGTTGCCGCGCCCGTCGACGACGATCTCATTCCAAGGGCTCGTTGAAAAACCCCGCAGATCGGCGTGGGTGTCCAGCGTACCGTCTGCTTCTTGCCGCAGCACCAGCCCCTCACGTCCGCAGACGGCGACCAGGCGACCGTCCGGCAGCCAGTCGATCGAATAGGGCAGGGTGGCCGGCACGGTGAGCATGACCTCACTGTTGCCGTCGGCATCGACGGCGATGATCTGGCCGGTTCCCCAGTTGCAGAACCAAAGCCTGCCATCATGCCAGCGCGGCGACTCGCCGAACGCCAGGCCGTTCATCACGACATTTGCTTCTTTGGCTGCTAATTTCTGCGACAGCATTGCGGGCTCCCAGGTTTCGTGCCGTAGGCGCCCCACTCGGCCGATATAAAGCGCCTCTCACCAAGGACGGGCGTGGATGCCGCGCGCCGACAACTGCGACGGTTTTTTCGCAAAGGCCGGATCGGTTCCAATATGCGTGAACCGGTACGTGCCCAACGCAACCGCCGCCGAACCGGCTTTCGCTCATTGTTGCGGCCACAGGGTGTTTCCGCTATTGAGGCCGGACCTGAAACTAGGCTGTTTCCATTCCATGGACCTCGTCGACACGATCAAGAAAACGTTCGTTCCGATCCATCGCGAGGGCTATCCGTTTATCGCCGCCTTCGCAGCGGTGACGCTTTTCCTCGGCTATTTCTCTTCGATCCTGTTTTGGGTCTGCCTCATCCTGACCGCCTGGTGCGTCTATTTCTTCCGCGATCCCGAGCGCGTCACGCCTGTCGACGACCGGCTGGTGGTGAGCCCAGCCGACGGCATCATCACGGCGGTCGGTCCGGCCGTGCCGCCGCGCGAACTTGGCCTCGGCGGCGGCGAGATGACCCGCATCTCGGTGTTCATGGACGTCTTTTCCTGCCACGTGAACCGGGCGCCGGTGCGCGGCCGCATCACAAGGATCGAGCATCGGCCGGGCCAGTTCCTCAACGCCGCACTCGACAAAGCGAGCGCCGACAACGAGCGCAACGGGCTGGTCATCGACAGCCCCAACGGCACGGTGGCCGCGGTGCAGATCGCCGGCCTGGTGGCGCGGCGCATCGTCTGCTGGGCCGAGACCGGCGGCGCGATCGGCATCGGCGAACGCTTTGGGCTGATCCGCTTCGGCTCGCGCGTCGACGTATTCCTGCCGCCGGCCGCAACGCCGCGTGTCGCCGTCGGCCAGACCGCGGTCGGTGGTGAAACCATACTGGCCGAATTCGGCGGCATTGCCGCAACGCCGCTCGTGCGGGTGTCCTGAGCCGTGGGCGCGCCGTTCAAGAAATTCGAGGCGCATGGCAGCGGCGGTCCGCGCATCCATGAAATCCCGATGCGCATGGTGCTGCCCAATCTCGTCACCGTGCTCGCCATCTGCGCCGGCCTGTCCGGCATCCGCTTCGGCTTCGAAGGCCGTTTCGAGCCGGCAGTGGTGATGGTGCTGCTCGCCGCCTTCCTCGACGGCATCGATGGCCGCCTGGCGCGGATGCTGAAGGCGACGTCCAAATTCGGCGCGCAGATGGATTCGCTGGCCGACATCGTCAATTTCGGCGTAGCACCCGCGCTGGTACTCTATGCCTTCCTGCTCGACCAGGCCGGCTCGCCTGGCTGGATTGCCGCGCTCCTGTTCACCATCGCCTGCGGACTGAGACTCGCTCGCTTCAACGTGCTCGACGAAGAAACAGATCGCCCGCAGTGGCAAACCGAGTATTTCGTCGGCGTGCCGGCGCCGGCGGGTGCAGTGCTGGTGATGCTGCCGCTTTATCTGTATTTCCTGCGGCTTGGCGTGGAGCCGTCCCGCCCTGCCGCCTTCGCCGCCGCCGGCTTCACCGTTCTGGTCGCCTTCCTGCTGGTCAGCCGGCTGCCGGTCTATTCCGGCAAGAGCCTGAAAGTCCCGGGCGACAAGGTGCTGCCGATCATCCTCGGAGTCGTCCTCTATATCCTGCTTTTGATGACCTACCCCTGGTGTACGCTGACAGCGTCGGTCGCCGGCTATCTGCTGTTCCTGCCGTTCAGCGTGCGCGCCTATTCCAGGCGCGCCAAGCGCGAGGGCGAGAAGGTGCCGCCTTCAGACATCGGCTGACAGGCCTGTCGCCAATTCGCTCCGACGGTCACCTCGAGCATTTGCAGCCAAGTGGAATCACTTGGCGTCGCAGAAATGCGGCTAAAACAAATAGATAGAGCGGGATGCCCAGTTCAATTCGGAGCATCCCGCTCTAGCGGGAACCTGCCGGGCATCTTGACCGTTTTGTCTCAGCGGGCGAGGCGAGCAACCTCGCGAAGCGCCTTGCTACAACCTCTCAAGCTGCTGTGCCAGGCGCAGGAGTTGAAGAAGAGTGAGGAGAAATGGCTGTCGTCCTCATTGGTGCGTTGCTCATTGTCGCTGGCGTTGTGTACATGGCTGGCGCAGTCCTATGGCGCGGGCGGCTCAGCGATCCGGCACCTGTTCGCGCGGCGCCGGATCGCTCGACGCCAAGTCTCGCAACGCCGGGCCCGACACTTGAGCCGCGGCGGCGCGGACTCGGTTTCCTTGGCCTGTCGCAGAACTGGCCGGGCCTACTGATGATGGCGGTCGGGTTCATCCTGCTGTTGTCAGTGGTGGTCCTCTAAGCGCTAAGCTGCCGCGCTGAGCCCCAGCCGGTCAATCGCCAGCTTGCGGGTCGAGACATAGTCGGTCTTGCCTGAACCCAGCACCGGGATTTCCTCCACCTTGACGATGTCGTTCGGCACCATCAAATCGGCGGCACCGGCTTGTCTGCCGAATTTGCGCAATTCATCGGGGTCGGCGTTATCAGCGGTGGTGACCAGCACGATGCGCTCGCCGCGGCGCCTGTCCGGCACCGCCACCACAGCGTGGTGCTCTTCCGGCCATAGCGACTGCACCAGCATCTCGACTGCGCCCAGCGACACCATCTCGCCGGCGATCTTGGCGAAGCGCTTGGCCCGGCCGCGAATGGTGATGAAGCCTTCGCGGTCGACCGAAACGATGTCGCCGCTATCGTGCCAGCCGTCGAGCGGTTGCAATTCGCCGGGCCTATCTGATGTCATGTAGCCCATCATCAAATTCGGCCCGTCGAGCCACAACCGTCCGGCGCCGCTAATGCCCTCGACCGGCTCGAGCTTCATGCGCATGGCCGGCAACAGCCGCCCGACCGTGCCGTCGCGGCCGTGGATGGCGGTATTGACGGCAACGACTGGTGACGCCTCGGTCAGGCCGAAACCCTCAATGATCTCGGCCTGAAAACGCTCTCGGTAGACGCGGCGTGTCTCCGGTTTCACCGCCTCGGCGCCGGCGACGATGAAGCGCAGGCTGGAAAAATCGCCGTCCTTGGCGGTGCGCGCATAGTTGGCGAGGAACGTGTCGGTGCCGAACATGACGGTCGGCCTTGCCTTGCGTGCGACCTCGGGGATCAGCTTGTAGTGGAGCGGCGAGGGATAGAGAAATAGTTTCACTCCGGTGACCAGCGGCAGGATGGTGCCGCCGGTGAGTCCGAACGAGTGGAACACCGGCAGCACGTTGAGCAGGATATCGGCCGGTGAGATGGTGATGCGGGCTTCGGCCTGCATGGCGTTGACGAGAAGGTTCCTGTGCGACAGCACCACCGCCTTGGGCGTGCCTTCCGAGCCTGAAGTGAACAGGATCACCGCTGGCTGGGCGGCATTCTGCGGCTGCAGCGGCCAGCGCCACAGCAAGGCGGCAGCGAGCTTGTCCAGTACGGTTACGCTGGCCCGCACATCCTCCAGCCACAACAGCTTGGCGCCGCCTTCTTCTACCGCCGCGACGATGTCAGCGAGGCTGGCCTTGTCGACAAAGGCGCGCGACGAGACCACGGTGCGGATCTCCGCCGTGCGCACGGCGGCGGTCACGCTGGCCGGGCCTGCGGTGTAGTTGATCATCGCCGCCACCCGGCTCGCCGACAACAGGCCAATGAGCGACAGCACGACGCCATTGGCGTTGGGCAGCAGCAGTCCAACCGCTTCGCCCGGCGCCGTCACCGCCTCGAAGCGGCGGCCCAGCACCCGCGCGCCGATGAACAGCTTTCTGTAGTTCAACGTGCCGCTGACCACGTCTTCGACGATAGGATGCGAGGCTCCGACACGGTCGGCGGCGTCGCGTATGGCGAGGAACAGGCCGCGGTTAAGATCGCTGCCGAAAAGCCGGGCTTCGGCGACACGGTCGAACAGCGCATTGGTGTTCGAGGATTGATCAGGATTTCGTGCCACCAGCTCGGCGATGGTCATTGGCTCCAGCACGCTGATCGACAGGCGGGGAAACCAGCGCCGCGGCGCCTTGTCCGCCGGCGTCAGCGATACCGGCAGGGTGCGCGCGCCGGCGACGAAGATCGGCACGATGCGGGCGTCGGCCTGCATGGCGATGCGGGTGACGGCGCGAAACAGGCGAAATGTCTTGATATCAGGCTCGACCGCATCCGGCAGATAGACGGCGAGGCGGCCCTTGCCCTTCAGCACCCGCACCAGCCGGCGGCTGACGAAGACATGCTCGGCGTTGAAAGCGATGGTGCGGCCAAGCTCGCGCCATGGTTCGAGCCAGGGCGATCGCGCCGAGACTTCGTCGAGGATGTGCAGCGTGTCTTCCGGCAGTAGTGACAGCATCAGCGCCGGTTCGAGACGCGACTGGTGCGAAATGACGTAAATGACCGGGGCGGCTGTTCTGCGGGCGATCTTGATACGATCATCGGCGACCCGGTAGGCGAGCTTGAAAGGCACGTAGAGCAGCGCCTGGGTGAAGCGCAGGCCGAGGCGGAATTTTTCCACCACGGCGATCAGCAGCCAGGCCGCGACGAGGCCCGCAAGCAGCGCCAGTGTCAGGGTCATGCCGCGTCTCTCCCAACGGATTCTCACGTCGCGGCTCTTTCCTGGCCGCTTCAATGAGAACCTAGACGAAGTGGGCTCAACGTCAATGCTGCTCGACCAGGGCTGGCTGCAGGCCTGTTACGCTTCACCGTCGCTAATATGACTTGCAGGATGAGCGTGGAACTGAACGGCGCCCTTCAAGCCGCTTTCAACCTCCCGCTGATGAAACGGAATTCCTGTGTCTTGCCGCCATAGCCATAGGCGGCGGCCGGCACTTCGTGCACGAAGGCGTAGCTTTCTTCGTGCATCTCACCCAGCATGCGGCCAAAGGCGGCGAAGATCGCCTTGAGATAGGCTTCCAGTTCGAGCTTGGTGTTGGTGCCGTCGACCACCTTGATGTCGAGCCAGAAGGTCTTGGCGCCGTGCTCGGCCAGCGACTTGCCGCCGGCGAACCAATGCTGCGGGTCGAGATAGGATATGGCGACCGCGGTGATGGTCGGATCCTTGCGCAGATGCATTGCGGTCAGTTCGGTCACTTCCCTGGCGATGCTGGCGGACAGAGCGGCATCGGGCCTGCCGGTGACGCTGACATTGATGATCGGCATAATTTTTCTCCTCGGGTTACGCGGCATCTCTTCGCAGAAATCTTTGCCATCGCTCTTTCACTATGAAAATCAAATTGTTTTTGGCAGACACTTAGATATTATCGAATTATGCAAATGCTCGACCCCGATCTCCTCAAAACCTTTCTCGCCTTCGTCGATGGCGGCTCGCTGGCGCAGGCGGCGTCAATTGTCGGCCGCTCGGCGTCGGCGGTGACCACGCAGATGCAGCGGCTTGAGGATATTGTCGGCGAACCGCTTCTGGTGCCGCAGGGGCGGGGCCGCGTGCTGACGCCGGCCGGGGAGGATCTGGTCGGCCACGCACGGCGTATCCTGGCAGTGCATCGCGAGGCGTGGCTGGCCCTCAAGGGCGTGCGGGCCGATGGGCGCGTGGCCATCGGCACGACACAAGATTTCGCCGACAGCGGCCTGCCGGATTTGCTCAGGGCCTTCGCCGTGAGTCATCCACGCGTCAGGATCGAATTGCGCGTCGGCCGCTCCGCCGAATTGGCGCAGGCGCTGCAATCCGGCACCCTCGATCTGGCGATCGCCATGCGCCAGGCGCCGGCGCCGGACGAAGTCGGCGTGCTCCGCGAGCCGATGGTCTGGCTCTGTTCGCAAAAGGGGCTGGTCTCGCGCCAGGACGAGCTGCCGCTGGCGCTGCTCGATCCGCATTGCGGCTTTCGTGAAGCAGCGATCGCGGCACTCGACACGACCGGCCGCCGCTACCGCATCGCCGCCGGCAGTGCCAGCCTGGCAGGACTGCGCACAGCGGTGAATGCCGGCATTGCTCTGACGCTCCGGACGGCGCGCTTTGCCCATTCCGGCATCGTCGAGGCACCGCGCGACCTGGGCCTGCCGCCGGTTCCCATCGCCGAGTTCGCCATCCGGCTGCGCCAGGATGCCGAGCCCCCGGCACAGCATCTGGCTGCACTGTTCAGCGGCAACCTTGCCTTGGCAGGCGCACCAAGCTGATTTCGCAAAAAGAAAAAGCCGACCTTGCGGTCGGCTCTAGGTTAGACGGGCCGAGGGGTTTGGGGGGACTTGGGGTGACCCGTCGAACCCAACAATGCTTGAACCCGATGATGGTTCCATGACTTTACAAATTTATTTCAGCGGCAGTTTTTCTCAGGCAGAGCGCTGCCTCGCCACGTGCCAGTCGCGCCCGGCATGGGCGAACACAGCGCAGAGCACGATGGCGCCGCCTATCATGCTGGCGGCCGGCGGGACTTCGGCCAGGAACAGGAAGGCGAACAGGATCGCGAACGGTACTTCAGCCGAGCCTAGCCGGCCGGATTCGGCTGCCGGGATGAGCCGCGCGCCCTCCGTCCACAGGATCGAGGCCAGCGCGAACGACATGCCGAACGCGGCGAGCAGCACTGCGTCTCTGGCCGAGACCGCCAATGGATCGGTGACGAACCAGCCGAGCACGAACAAAAGAAACGCCGATACCGCTCCGGCCCACACCACAGGCGTATCGCGGAAAGAGCGCACCATGATCATGTAGAGCGCGCTGCCGATTGTCATCAGCAGCGCCAGCCCGTCGCCAAACAGATGGCCGGTACCGAAGCCAGACCAGACCATGATCGCCACGCCGCTGAGCGACACGGCGGCGGCGGCAAGCGTCTGCAGGCGGAAGCGTTCACGAACCAGCACGAAGGCAAGCAGCGCGGTGACGAAGGGCGCGGTGGCGTAGATGATCGCGACATTGGCGACGAAGGTGAATTTGAACGCTGAGATGAAGGCGATGCTGGCCAGCGCGCCCTCGATCGCCAGCAGCCAGCCGCGCCAGCCGAGACGCAGGCTTTCACGCCTGCCGGAGCGGCGGCGGCGCCAAAGCACATAGAGAGTGATCAGGATCGAGCCGACGAAGCCGCGCCAGCAGGTGATGGTGAGCGGGTCGGCATGGATCGACTTGGTCAATACGCCGGTGAGGCCGAACACCGCCGCCGACGCCGAAACCAGGATGATGCCAAGGGTGCGCTCGGCGGCGGTGTCAGGCATGGTTAGGGATCCCGTCATGTCACCAGACTATGCTGCCTTGTCCTGACACCATACTGTCAGCAGGGGTTTGCCTACAGCCTTCTGCGGAAATGTTCGTTGCCGATGATCAGCAGGGTGAGGGCGTACGCTACACGGGCAGAACCCTGCGCGGCGCCGCGCCAGCGGCGAGCCCGCGTTGGGGCAGGGCTGGCGGCGGTGGTCGACCGCTTTCTGCTCACGCGCTCCTGCGCGATACTGGACCTGGCGGCTGTCGGCACCGACGAAGCGATCATCCTCTGCCCCGCCAATCACAGCCCGCCAACGTACGTCGCCCGGTACCCCGGCACTCCCGGCTACGAGGCCGTCGCCACCTGCCTGGCCTCACCCGAGGTGCGGGCGCGGACGGATGGCGTCATCGCGTGGCGGCCCCGGGTCGCATGAAAGGGCACCAGGTCTAACGACGTGGCAATGTCTGGACAGCTTGTCAGTCTGATCCAAATGTCGTGAAATCGAGGTTTAGGCCATACCGGATCCATTCGAGTATCATGACGAGCGATGAAAATTACTGCCGAAAGGGTTGGAGATGGACGCGACCGGACTAAAGGCCATGCAGGCGCCGCTCAAGGAGGCCTATCGCGATGACGCGTCGCGCGCGCTGATCACGCTTCGGGCCAAGGGCTCGATCGACGACCAGTCGATTGCCTGCAAGGTCGAGACCGGCAGGGCGCTCGCCGTTGCCGGGCTGCATCCGGCAACCGGCGGTTCCGGGCTCGAACTGTGCTCGGGCGACATGCTGCTGGAGGCGCTGGTCGCTTGCGCCGGCGTGACGCTGAAGGCGGTGGCGACGGCGCTGGAGTTCAAGCTCGGCGCCGCCACGGTGGAGGCCGAAGGCGATCTCGATTTTCGCGGCACCTTGGGTGTGGCAAAAGATGCCCCGGTCGGCTTCCGCGCCATCCGGTTGAATTTCAACCTTGACAGCGACGAGCCACAGGAGCGCATCGACGCGCTGCTCAAACTGACTGAACGGTATTGCGTGGTGTTTCAGACCATCAATACCAGGCCGGAACTGACGGTCGGCGCTCAGCGCTGAACGCGCGCCGGCTACTCACTTTCGCCCTCGTCGGCGAAGGGCGAGGCGCTCGGCACGCACTGCACCGACCAGCCGGCCGGCGCTGGCTGCTTCTGATATTCGGTGACGGCGGAGGTGCACTGTTCGCGGGTGTCGAACGTGCTGGGCAGCACCACCATGCCGCCTTGCGGGCCGGCAATCACCAGATACCAGACCAACGCTACGCTCGGAGCCGCCATGGGATTTCCTCGTTTGTTGTGGGAGTCGGGCGATCCTATCAACTCTGGGCAATCGACGAAAGCGCGGCCGGGCGCGGTGGTTCGCCACGGCATCACAGCCGGGTGAATGTCCTACGTCTGTTGGAACGGCTCAGTTTACGGCAAAGCAGTAGAACAGGCCGTCGCCGCCGGTGCTCCTCAGCGCCTCCTGGCTACAGCCGCCGCGTGAAGCGTGCGAGGAATTCCACGATTTGGCGGCGGCCGAATCGTCGAGACCGGTGCGGTCGTGATGGCCTGTCATTGCAGCACCTTCTGCTCCGCTGAGCGTCCAGTCGCCGCAGGTCTGGTCGGCGATTTTTGTGCCGTCGGGCTTGGAGCCGGTCAGCACGTCGTGGCGGTTGGGCTTGTCGCCGCGGCCGTTGACCACTTCGCCCTTTTCGTCGAGCGCCGTCTGCTTGGTGATGGCGTTGGCATCGCTATGCAGCGAAGCGGCATCGTCTGCGATCTTGACGCCCTTGGCGTTGAACCACGGTCCCTTGCCGATGCGATCGCGCGCATCGGTGTCGCTGGTCGAGAGATAGGCGCGCCATGTTTTGCCCGTGACGCCGGCGGCTTCGGCCAGCGAGGCGCAATGCGCATCGGCGCCCGCGAGGCCGCCGAGATCGGCGCCCTTGCCCGAGCCGACGCTGGTGACGAAGAAGCTCATCGTCGCATCCTGCGAGGATGCGACGCCGACGGCTGCCAGCGATGCAGCGGCGGTGACGAGAAGCAGTCTGCGCATGGTGGTCCTCCGTTTGGGAAAATCTGGCATTCCAACAACGTCGGTGGCGGCGCAATTCTTCCGTCAAAATGCGCGATGCGTCTACTCCGGCTGCCGGTAGGCAACAAAGCGGTTGTGCTTGGCTTGGAAGATCAGCCCGGTTTCCCTAAGCGCAGGGCTGGCCAGCGGTACGATGCGTTTGGCGATCTCTGAAGGATGCGGCAGCGTCTCCGGATCCTCGCCGGGCACCGCCTGCGCCCGCATGGCGGTGCGGGTGGCGCCGGGGTCGGCGGCATTGACCCTGAGGGCCAAGTTTTCCGTCTCATGCGCCCAGGAACGCATCATCGTCTCAACCGCCGCCTTCGACGCCGCATAGGGCGCCCAGAAGGCCCGCGCCGAATGGGCGGCGTTGGAGGAAAGCACGATGGCGCGGCCGGCATCGGAGAGCCTGAGCAACGGATCGACCGAGCGGATCAGCCGCCATGTCGAGGTGACGTTGATGGTCATCACCTTCTCGAAGGTCTTGGCCTCGACATGGCCGATCGGCGAGATGACGCCGAGCACCGCCGCATTGGCGACCAGGATGTCGAGCTTGCCCCAGCGTTCGTGGATGGCGCCGCCCAGCCGGTCGATGCCGGCCATGTCGGCAAGGTCGAGCGGCACAAGTGTGGCATGTCCGCCCGCCGCCTTGATCTGATCATCAAGTTCCTCCAGCCCACCGACGGTGCGGGCGACGGCGATGACATGTGCGCCGGCGGCGGCAAGTTCCAAGGTGATGAAGTAGCCGATGCCGCGTGAGGCACCGGTGACGACCGCGACGCGGCCGGAAAGGTCGAGGGCAGGGATCACCGGGCAGCTCCGAAGGTTAGCGCTCTATGATGTCAGGCAGGACAGAGGGGGCGCGACACAGCAATCGCGACGAAATTTGCAAACCGGCGAAATTCGCGGGTCGTAGCAAGACCTACGAACCTCCTGCCGCCAGCAGCGACAGCGTACGCACATTGTCCGAACCTTCGAAGTCGGCAAGCCGGGTCGGATATTGCCCGGTGAAGCAGGCGTCGCAGAATTGCGGCTGCTCATTATCGCGGCCGGCCTCGCCGACGGCGCGGTAGAGCCCGTCGATCGACAGGAAACCGAGCGAATCGACGCGGATGAACTCGGCCATCTCTTCCACCGACATGCGCGAAGCGAGCAGCTTCGACTTCTCCGGCGTGTCGACGCCGTAGAAGCAGGAAGCGCGGGTCGGCGGCGAGGCGATGCGCATGTGCACTTCCTTGGCGCCGGCATCGCGCACCATCTGCACGATCTTCTGGCTGGTGGTGCCGCGCACGATCGAATCGTCGACCAGCACCACGCGCTTGCCTTCGATCATGCGGCGGTTGGCATTGTGCTTGAGCTTGACACCCATGTGGCGGATCGAATCGCCAGGCTGGATGAAGGTACGGCCGACATAGTGATTGCGGATGATGCCGAGCTCGAACGGGATGCCCGCGGCTTGCGAAAAGCCGATCGCCGCCGGAGTGCCGCTGTCCGGCACCGGCACGACGATGTCGGCCTCGACCGGGCTTTCGAGCGCCAGCTCGGCGCCGATGCGCTTGCGAACTTCGTAGACGTTGCGGCCTTCGACCGACGAATCCGGACGCGCGAAATAAACATATTCGAAGATGCAGAAGCGGGTCTTCTGCGGCTCGAACGGAAACAGGCTCTCGATACCCTTGGCGGTGACGACGACCATCTCGCCCGGCTTCAGGTCGCGCACGAAACGCGCGCCGATGATGTCGAGCGCGCAGGTTTCGGAAGCCAGGATCCAGGCGCCGTCGAGATCGCCGAGCACCAGCGGCCGGATGCCGAGCGGATCGCGGCAGCCGATCATCTTCTTTGAAGTCATCGCCACCAGCGAGAAGGCGCCTTCGACCTGGCGCACCGCATCGATGAAGCGCGAGTTGAGATCGCGTTCCCTGCTGGTAGCAACCAGATGCAGCAGCGTCTCGGTGTCGGAGGTCGATGAGAAGATCGCACCCTGTTTCTGCAGCGCGCGCTGCACGGTCATGGCGTTGGTGAGGTTGCCGTTGTGGGCGACGGCGAAGCCGCCATCGGCGAGCTCGGCGAAAAACGGCTGGATGTTGCGCTGGCCGGCGCCGCCTGTGGTGGCGTAGCGCGTGTGGCCGATGGCGCGGTTGCCTTGCAGGCTGTCGATGACGCGCTGCTTGGTGAACGTATCGCCGATCAGGCCGACGTGATGTTCGACATGGAACTGGGTGCCGTCATAGGAAACGATACCCGCTGCTTCCTGGCCGCGATGCTGCAATGCATGCAGGCCGAGCGTGACGATAGCCGCGGCGTCCTGCCGGCCAAAAATACCGAACACACCGCATTCGTCATGGAAATGATCGTCAGCTTCGGCGGAAAGCAAGTCGTCTGCGTCTGCCATCTTCAGCTCCGCTAAAGTCGCTATATAGTGTGATGACTGCTCGAGAGCAACGTAGAGTTTGCGGCTTTCACATGATCGTCAGTTTGCCGGCGCCGGATTGGCCGGTGCATTGTCGGCCGGTGGCGCGTTGCTCTCGCTGCCGTCGAGCGCTGGAGCATCGTCGCCGGTTGCCGGTGCGTCCGCCGCTGGCGCGTCCGCCGCCGGAGGCGTCTCGGCTCCGGTCTCGGGTGCCGGCTGATTCGGATTGAGCCTGTTGAGGATCGCGTTTTCCGGATCCTCGGGCAGCAGGCTTTCGAGCTTGGCGCCGATCGATTCGAGCAGCGGCCGCGACTTGGCGTTGGCGACCCAGCCCGGAGCCTTCGGGCCGGCCAGCCAGTTGAAGAACAGCAGGGCCACCGCGACGACCAGGACGCCGCGCGCCGCGCCATAGAGGAAACCGAGCGTGCGGTCGAGCGCGCCGACCCTGGAATCGATGATCCAGTCGGCGAGTCTCATGGTGATGACGGAGACGACGATCAGCGCGACGATGAAGACGATGCCGGCGGCCACCACCATGGCAATCTTCTCATTGTCGACATAGGGCTGAACGTAAGGCAGGACCGGTTGGTAGAAGAAGAACGCCGCAGCCGCTGCCGCTATCCAGGAGACGACGGAGAGGATCTCGCGTGAAAAGCCACGAACCATGGCGAGCATCGCCGAGACCAAGGTGAAGCCGACGAGAATTCCGTCAAGCAGCGTAATCGGCATGTCTTTTGCCCCACTTCATGAGCCGCGTCACTCTTGCTCGTCGGCGCGGCTGCGCCGTGAGCCGGCTATGCGCGCCACGAGATCGGCAAGCTCGGTGGGCTGGAAAGCGCCGGCCCCTATCCCGCCGGCAAGTTCCTCGCTGCCCAAGGGCAGAACCGCGCTTCCAAAACCCAGCTTTTCGGCTTCCTTCAGGCGCTGCTGCGCATGCGCAACCGGCCTCACGGCGCCCGAAAGGCTGATTTCGCCGAAATAGACGCAATCGGCGGGAAGGGCAAGACCGGTGAGCGAGGAAACCAGTGCGGCCGCTACCGCCAGATCGGCAGCCGGCTCCGAGATACGGTAGCCGCCGGCAACATTGAGATAGACGTCATGGGTGCCGAAGCGGACGCCGCAATGGGCTTCGAGAACGGCGAGGATCATCGACAGCCGGGCACCGTCCCAGCCGACGACGGCGCGGCGCGGCGTGCCCAGCGACGACGGCGCCACCAGCGCCTGGATCTCGACCAGCACCGGGCGGGTGCCTTCCATGCCGGCGAAAACCGCGGCGCCCGGCGCTTTCGCATGACGTTCGCCGAGAAAAAGCTCGGACGGATTGGCGACCTCGCGCAAGCCCATATCAGACATTTCGAACACGCCGATCTCGTCGGTCGGTCCGAAGCGGTTCTTGACCGTGCGCAGGATGCGGTAATGGTGGCCGCCTTCGCCCTCGAAATAGAGCACCGCGTCGACCATATGCTCGACGACGCGCGGCCCGGCGATCTGGCCTTCCTTGGTGACGTGACCGACGAGCACGATCGCCGCCCCTGTGGATTTCGCATAGCGGATCATCGCCTGGGCGGCGGCACGCACCTGGGTGACTGTGCCGGGCGCCGAATCGGCCATGTCGGTCCACAAGGTCTGGATCGAATCCAGGATCACCAGGTCCGGCCGCTTGCCGTCGGCGATGGTGGCGAGGATGTCCTCGACATTGGTTTCGGCGGCAAGCTCCACCGGAGTATCGGCGACGCCGAGCCGCTGCGCACGCAGCCTGATCTGGGCAACCGCCTCTTCGCCCGAGACGTAGACGATGCGGTGGCCCTTGGACGCCAGTGCTGCGGCAGCCTGGGTCAACAGCGTCGACTTGCCGATGCCGGGATCGCCGCCGACCAGCAGGGCCGAGCCGCGCACGAAACCGCCGCCGGTGGCGCGGTCGAGTTCGCCGATGCCGGAGACGATGCGCGGCGCGTCCTCGATGTCGCCGGACAAAGTCGTGAGCACCACGGCGCGGCCCTTGCGGGCATTGCGGGTGTTGGCCGGACCCGAGCCGATGCCGCCGGACGTGCCTTCTTCGACCAGCGTGTTCCACTCGCCGCAGGCATCGCATTTGCCGGCCCAGCGCTGATGCACCGAACCGCAATTCTGGCAGATGAACTGGATGCGGGATTTAGCCAAAGTCTTACCTTCCGGCTCTCTGGCAAGCGTCGTGATCCTTCGCGCTCCCCTCTGTCCTGCCGGACAGAGGGGGGCGCCGTAGAGCGCTGCTATCCCGCATCTTGGGTGCGACGGCGGACAAGAGGCTACTCAAACCTCTCCGCAATATGATGCTCTTCGGCGAGGTCGGAGAAGCGGGTGAACTCGCCCTGGAAGGCGAGGCTGACCGAGCCGGTCGGTCCATGGCGCTGCTTGGCGACGATGACCTCGGCCTTGCCGCGCATCTCGTTCATCTCGTGTTCCCATTTGATGTATTCGTCGGTGCCCGGCTTCGGCTCGCGGTTCTTCAGGTAGTATTCCTCGCGGTAGACGAACATCACTACGTCGGCGTCCTGCTCGATCGAGCCCGATTCACGCAGATCGGAAAGCTGCGGGCGTTTGTCGTCACGGCTTTCGACCTGGCGCGACAGCTGCGACAGCGCGATGATCGGCACGGCAAGCTCCTTGGCCAGCGCCTTCAGGCCGGTGGTGATTTCGGTGATCTCCTGCACGCGGTTCTGCGAGGATTTGGCGCTCGACCCTTGCATCAGCTGGATATAGTCGATGACGATGACGTCGAGGCCGCGCTGGCGCTTTAAACGACGCGCGCGGGCAGACAACTGAGCAATAGAAATGCCGCCGGTCTGGTCGATGAACAGTGGGATCTTCTGCATGGTCTGCGAACAGGCGACCAGCTTTTCGAAGTCCATCTCGCTGATCTCGCCGCGGCGGATTTTCGACGACGGGATTTCGGTCTGTTCGGAAATGATGCGGGTGGCGAGCTGTTCCGATGACATTTCGAGCGAGAAGAAGCCGACGACGCCGCCATTGGCCGCCTTGAACGAGCCGTCGGCCTGTTGCGCCGGCACATAGGCTTCGGCGATGTTGAAGGCCATGTTGGTGGCAAGCGAGGTCTTGCCCATGCCGGGGCGGCCGGCGATGATGATCAGATCGGACGGCTGCAGGCCGCCCATGCGGCGGTCGAGATCGCGCAGGCCCGTGGCGACGCCCGACAGGTGCCCGTCGCGCATATAGGCGGCGTTGGCCATGTCGACGGCGGTTTTAACCGCGTCGGTGAAGCTCTCGAAACCCCCATCATAGCGGCCGGTTTCGGCCAGTTCGAACAGGCGCCGCTCAGCATCCTCGATCTGCTCGGACGGCGACATGTCGACCGGCGCATCATAGGCGATATTGACCATGTCTTCGCCGACGGTGATCAGCGCGCGTCGTGTGGCCAGATCATAGATGGCGCGGCCGTAGTCGGCGGCGTTGACGACGGTGACCGCCTCAACGGCCAGCCGCACGACATATTGCGCGACCGTCATGTCGCCGACCTTCTCGTCGGCAGGCAGGAAGGTCTTCAGCGTGATCGGCGTCGCTATCTTGCCCATACGGATGAGCTCGGCGGCTACTTCGAAGATTTTTCTGTGCAGCGGCTCGTAAAAATGGCCGGATTTCAGGAAATCCGAGACGCGGTAGAAGGCGTCGTTGTTGACGAGGATGGCGCCGAGCAGGGCCTGCTCGGCTTCGATGTTGTTCGGTGCCTCGCGATAGAGCGGTGTTTCCGCCACGCCGAATTTTCGTGCTGCCTCTGCCATGATGTCCCCGATTTCGATCCCGGTCTCTCGATATCAGAACGGGATAAATCGGTGATGACTTATCTGCATCAGTGCCCATCCAATCAGCTTTGGTGCCCGCGATTCACAGCCAAGATTTTTCGGTGGAAAGAATCTTGATTGACTCGAATCAGGATGGCGAGCGTAGCCGTTCTCGGGCGAGAACAAAACAGGAAAATAGCTGCCAATCACTCCGGCAGTGCGTCGCCCCAGTCGAGCCGCCGCGCGGCCTTGAACACATCGCCGTCGCGCTTGGTGAACAGTTTCTCGTCGGCACGGCCGTCCTTTTCGCAAAGTTTCAGCAGGACCTTGCCGGAGCCCGATTTCGGCGCTGCGATCACACGTGCCTGCGGTGGGGCAACAACTTGGCGGGAGGCGGCGACGTAGATGAATTTCTCGTCCTCCCATGGCACGTCGGCGTCTTTGGCCAGCCGGTGTAGGCGCGAACGCGCGACGCGCTGCGAAAAATGGCACCAGTCGGGCGGCACGAGCGGGCAGGACGCCTCATGCGGGCAAGGCGCAAGCACATGCGCGCCCGCTTCGATCAGCTGCCGGCGCACGGCAAGAATGCGCTGCCATCCGGCCGGCGTGCCCGGCTCGATGACCAGCAGCGTGTCGTCGGTCAGGTGCCAGAGCCGGTCGATGAGTTTTGGCAGCGACGCCGGTCCGATCTCGTCCAGCACATAGGCGCAGGTGACCACCTCGGCCGGCTTGAGATCGGCAAGGTCGATGGTGACATCGCCGGCCAGCCAGGCGATCCTGGCCGTCATCGCCTCAGTGGCAAGCGCCTCGCCGGCCCGGCGCACCGCGGCGCTCGCCTCGATCAGCACCGCCTGCTCGAGGTCGGGCCAGAGATCGAGCGCAGCCCAAAGCACGGTACCAGGGCCGGCGCCGACATCGAGCAGGGTTTTGGGCGCATAATCGGGCCTTGCCTCGCTGACCGCATCGAGGCTGGCACGGACGGCGGCATAGGTCGCCGGCAGCCGCGTCGCCAGATAGGCCCTAACCGCCAACTCCTCGGCCATGTGCAGGCGCCCGTCGCGCAGTTCGGCGCGGTAGCGGTCCGACAGCGTTTTTGCCGCTTGCTTCAGCGTCGGCAGCGGCACTTTTTCGAGGAGGCGCTCGACGCCCTGTCGAAGCGGGATAGGCAGTTCCATAGCTCAGGCACCCCGAGGTACGAGCAGGATGACCGAGGCGCCAACGATGCAGAGCGCGGAACCGGCGAGGTCCCAACGGTCGGGGCGTACGCCTTCCACCAGCCACAGCCATCCGAGCGAGGCGGCGATGTAAATGCCGCCATAGGCAGCATAGGCGCGGCCCGCCGCGCTGATGTCTACCAGCGCCAGCAGGAAGCCGAACAAAGCGAGCGAGACCAGGCCCGGCGCCAGCCACAACGGTGACTTTTCCAGCCGCCACCACGCCCAGATCGAAAAGCAGCCGGCGATCTCGGCAAGGGCAGCAACGATGTAGATGAGATAGGTCATGAAAAAAGGTCTCGCGGCGGCGACGAGACCTTTTTCAGCGTGCGGGCCGGCAATGGCAAGCGGCAATGGCGTGATCGCCGACAGTCTATTCCGTGTCTGCCACCTTGCGGCGTCGCGCGGGCTTGGCGGCAGGGGCTTTTGGGCGATGCCCCATGTCGCGCATCTCCAGCGCCTTCTCGCATTTGGCCATATAGTCGCGAGACATCGGCAGCGTGTCGTTCTTCTTAGCGATCTGGATCTGGAAGATCACCAGATCCTGCCAGCGGAAGGCTGCTTCCGAGGCTGCTAGATAGAACTCCCACATGCGGCAGAAACGCTCGTCATAGATCGCCTTGGCCCTGTCGCGATTGGCGGCGAAGCGCTCGCTCCAATGCCTCAGCGTCTCGGCATAATGTAGCCGCAGGATTTCGATGTCGGTGACGATGAGGCCCGACTTTTCGATCGCAGGCATTACTTCAGAGAGCGAGGGTATGTAGCCGCCGGGAAAGATGTATTTGCGGATGAAGGCGCTGGTTGCCCACGGCGCGCCGGAGCGGCCGATCGTGTGCAGCAGCATGACGCCGTCCGGCTTCAAAAGCGTCGCCGATTTGTCGAAGAAGGTGCGGTAGTGGTTGACGCCGACATGCTCGAACATGCCGACCGAGACGATGCCGTCGAAGCGCTCGTTGAGCTCGCGGTAATCCCTCACTTCGAAATGCACGCGGTTTTCCATGCCCTGCGCATGGGCGCGGTCGGTGGCGACGCCATGCTGTTCGGTCGACAACGTCACACCTTGCACGTCGACGTCGAAGGACTTGGCGAGATAGAGGCCGAGCCCGCCCCAGCCGGAGCCGATGTCGAGCACCGTCTGGCCGGCCTTCAGCCTGAGCTTGGCGGCGATGTGGCGCTTCTTGGCGGCCTGGGCCTCATCGAGCGTCATGTCCGGTTGCTCGAAATAGGCGCAGGAATACTGCATGTCCTCGTCGAGGAAGAGCCGGTAGAGGTCGCCCGACAAATCATAGTGGCGCTGCACGTTACGGCGCGCGCGCGCCGCCGTATTGATCTGCTGCAGGCGGCGGAAGGCGTGGCGCAGGCCCTCGATCGCCTTCGACCAGGTGGCGTCGATGCCGCCGCTACCCATGTTCTGGAAGGCGATGCGCATCACCCCCAGCACGCCGCCCTCGAGTATGTCGAGTTCACCGTCCATATAGGCTTCCGGCACCGCCAGCATCGGATCGAAGGTGATGGCGCGCTCGGCATGCGCGGTCTTGATGTGCATGTGCACCAGATCGCCGCTGCCGTCGCCGAAGATCACCGAGAGGCCTTTCGGTCCGGTGACTTTGAGGTTGCCGGTGCGCACCAGGCGGTCGAAAATGCGTTTCAGCAGAATATTCATGACCAATGTCCCCTCTCGGTCAGACACGCTGTCTTGGCGCATGACCCCGAAAATCGAAATCGATTTTCGGAAAGGATCATGCGCCAAACCAAAGTTCTACAGCATCCTTTCCGCGTCCAAAGGACGCGCGGCGCTGTAGTCTGCCTCAACATATAGGGGTTCGAAAAGTTCCTTTTGGCACAAAAATGCCCAGGCGAGGGGCCCGGGCATTGGTCCAGAAATGACTGGAAGCCGACGAAACGTTTTAAAGCGCCGCTCTGACGCTTGTGACGTGCAATCAGCCGTTGTCTTCGCCGCCTTCGAACTCGGCATTGGGGTCGAAGAAGTTGTCCGGGCGGGCATTGTCGTTGATGTCTTCGCCATAGATGGCTTCGGCGGTGGTCAGCGTCTCGCCCTTGGCTTGGCGCTCGGCTTCGTCGGCCGTGCGGGCGATGTTCAGCGTGATGGTGACCTCGACTTCCGGATGCAGCGCGATCGCCACATTGGTAAGGCCGATGGTCTTGATCGGCTGGTTGAGCAGGATCTGGTTGCGGTTGACCGAGAAACCTTCCGCCGTCAGCAACTCGGCGATGTCGCGGGTCGACACCGAGCCGTAAAGCTGGCCGGTTTCGCCGGCCGAACGCACCGCGATGAAGCTCTTGCCGTCGAGCTTTTCCGAAATCTGCATGGCTTCGGACTTGCGCTCGAGGTTGCGGGCTTCGAGCTGGGCGCGCTGGCCTTCGAATTTCTTCTTGTTGGCTTCGTTGGCGCGCAGCGCCTTGCCTTGCGGCAGCAGGAAGTTGCGGGCGAAGCCATCCTTGACCTTGACGGTATCGCCCATCTGACCGAGGCGGGAAACGCGCTCGAGAAGAATGACGTCCATGGTTTTGTTCCTTCGTTTAGGCGCCAAATCGCTGGCATCGACGCCGAATTGTTTGGAACAGGTCAGGAAGCTGAGGGCGTCGCCGCCTGTGTCGCTGTCCTGCCTGTCGCGGCAGTTAGAGGTCTTCACCTCAACCCGGGATTTGATGGCAACCCCGCGGCGCCCGTCGCCGTGGGAAAAGCGGGCGGCGAACCGCCCGCTGAAAGAGTGCTAGCGAACCACGTAGGGCAGCAGGCCGAGGAAGCGGGCGCGTTTGATCGCCTTGGCGAGCTCGCGCTGCTTCTTCTGGCTGACGGCGGTGATGCGCGACGGCACGATCTTGCCGCGCTCGGAAATGTAGCGCTGCAGCAGACGTACGTCCTTGTAGTCGATCTTGGGCGCGTTGGCGCCGGAGAACGGGCAGGTCTTGCGGCGGCGGTGGAACGGGCGCCGGGTCGGGATCTGGTTGATGTCGACCATTATTCTGCACCCCCTTCAACACCTTCGCGCGGACGGCGCGGACCACGTTCTGCACCGGCGTCGCCACCGAAGCTGCGCGGCGGGCGATCGCCACGGTCGCCGCGATCGCGGTCGCCGAACGAGCGCGGGCCGCGGTCACGGTCGCCGAAGCCGCCGCGTTCCGAGCGCTCCTCGCGCTTCTGCATCATCGCCGACGGGCCTTCCTCATGCGCATCGACCTTGATGGTGAGGAAGCGCAGCACATCCTCGGACAGGCCCATCTGACGCTCCATCTCGTTGAGTGCGGCCGGCGGGCAGGTGATGTCCATCAGCGTGTAGTATGCCTTCCGGTTCTTGTTGACCCGGTAGGTGAGGGACTTCAGTCCCCAGTTCTCGACCCGGCCGACGGACCCGCCATTCGCGGAGATGACGCCCTTGTACTGTTCGACAAGCGCATCGACCTGCTGCTGCGAGAGGTCCTGCCGGGCAAGAAACACATGTTCGTAAAGAGCCATATTGTTCTATTGCCTTTCTTCGTTTCTCTCCCGGTTCCCGGCGGCAAAAGCCTCTGCAACTTCTCTGACCCGCCGATCCCTAGGGGGCGGGGAAGAAAGGAGCATGACGAGACGGTCGAGAGCGGAGACACGGGAGGCGGAAGCGCTTCTGGCTCCACACGAAGGTTTCGAAAAAACCTCCGGCCCTCCGTTCAGCCCCCAGCAAGGACCGGCAGATTGCGGGCGTCTATACAGGAATTTGGCCGCAAGACAAGGGCGAGCCGAAAATCCGCCGCCGCGAGGGCGACATGTCGCGGCATCTTCAGCTTGTATGCGGAACGAGCTTCTTCACCGTTTCCGGGAAGAAATCGGGCGCTGCGCGGCGCTTGCCGAACATCATGTCGTATTGCAGCAAACGGAAATCGCGAATGGCCGGGTCGATTTTCTTCTTGCGCGCCCAGTCCGGCGTGGCCTCGCCCGCCGGCGTCATCAACAAATTGCGGTCGACGACGCTGTAGCGCTCGCGCATCTGGCCGAGGAAGCCGGTGTAATAGGGGTGGCTGATCCCGGCCGTGGTCAGGACATGGTAGGGCAGAAAGACTGGACTGACAGTGCCCATGTCCGCGACCGGACCGGTGCGGTTGGACCATACGATCAGCGGTGTTCGGTGATGCAGCAGCATCTGGTCGGGCGGCTCCTTGCGTGGCGCGACGTTATCCTTGAGGAAGCCGGTCTCGACATAGACAGGACCGAGCGGCGGCAGATGGTCGCCGAAGAAGGCGATGACCGTCGGTCGCCGCCGGTTCTTCGCCCATTCGATGAGGCGCTCGAGGCTCTTGTCGGCGTCGGATGCGCCTTCCGTGAAGCTCAGCAGCGAATCCTTTGCCCACTGGCTGGTCGGAGCCTGCACCTTATGGGTCGGATTGTAATAGCGATTCGGTTCGTAGGGTCCGTGGTTTTGCAGGCTGACGGCGAAGTAGAAGAACGGATCGTCCGTGGCGTCGGCTTCGCGGATGATCTCGTCGGTCATTGCCGCGTCCGACGCTAGCGGCCCGCGCTTTTCGAGATATGGCATGTTTTCTTCGGACTTGAAGTCATCGAAGCCGAACTCCGCATAGACCGGCGTTCGGTTCCAGAACCAGCTTGTGCCCGGATGGATGGCGCGCGTCTCATAGCCCTGGCTCTTCAGGAACGTCGCCATCGACGGCACCGGCGCGCGGACATATTGCTGGTAGGGGATGCTGCCGGCCGGCAGGAAGGCGTTGGAAAGGCCGGTCAGCGCCTCGAACTCGACATTGGCGGTCATGCCGCCGAATTCGGGCGAGAATACGTGGCCAGAGCGCAGCGCCCGCACGTTGGGAATCGGATCGGGCGTGATGGTGACGCCGGGCAGTTCGGTCGGATCCCAGAAGGATTCGCTCATGACGATGATGATATCTGGCTTCTCGGTCGGTACCGATGCCTTCACATCAGGCCTTTCGATCGCCGCGATCGCTTTGTCGGAGTAGCCGGCAGGCGCGGGGACATGGGCCATCGGCACGTTGAGCGCGAAGGCCAGTGCGAAGCCGTTGGAGGCGTAATTTTCCTTCTGGTCCCACATGATCGGGATGATTTGCAGCCGGTCGCGGGTCCACGAGAACGTCGCGTAATCCATGATCGACACGAAGAAGGCGAGCAGCGGCACGGTCAGCGTCAGCCTGGCCAGCCGCCCCTTGCGACCGAGCGCCGGTACCCGGCGGCGCCACAGCCGCCAGCCATAAACGAGCAGCGAGAGGCTGCCAACGATGCCGACCGCCAGAGCGATGGCGGTTCCCGGACGTTCGCGCACCAGAAGCGGCATCAGCGCTACGATCTGGCGTGAATAGAGGAAATCGGTCGGATAGAGCGGATCGCCGAGATAAAGCGATTTCTGATGGCCGACGAAGGCCAGCGCCAGGGTCAGCGGCGCGACGATAATCAGGCTCTGGTGGCTGCGGCCGAGCACTGCGTCGAGGCCGATCAGAATCAGCGCGAAGATGATGATGGTGGTCCAGCCCGGCTTGAAGGGCTGCAGGAAGAATGCGACGGTACCGGCAAAGTCGCCGCGCACGATCAGTTCGATCGCAAAAACCAGGATGGTGGCGGCGAGAAGGCTGACGAGGCCATAACGGATAAACGGCCATTTCCGGCCCGGCAGATAGCCGGTGGCCGGATCGCCTTCCAGAAACTGTGGCGCGGCTTTGCCAGCGCCCTTCCTAGTCCTTGCCACCTTACAATTCCCCCGACCATACACAAAAGCGTCATTGAGCTGTCATCGATATGTCACGAAAAGCTAGCGCCTGTGGCTGAAATAAGAAGAGCCAGCAAACGAATCGTGAGCGATTTTCATCATGAGTGATCGATAAAAAGCCTTTTGGAACAGGTACTCGGCCAGCAATACCGAGCCGGAGTGGCCCGGGTCGGGCCGATAGCGGACTTGACTTGCCCGCCCGCCTTGCGTCACAGCCAGGAAAAATCAGCCGCTTGGGAGCCACACATGGCCGTTGCATTCACCTTTCCGGGACAGGGCAGCCAAGCTGTCGGCATGGGCAAGGACCTCGCCGACGCCTTTCCGGAATCGCGGAAGATCTTCGAAGAGGTCGACGACGCGCTCGGCGAAAACCTGTCGAAGCTGATCTGGGAAGGGCCGGAAGAGACGCTGACGCTGACCGCCAATGCCCAGCCGGCGCTGATGGCTGTGTCACTTGCCGCGATCCGGGCGCTGGAATCGCGCGGCTTCTCGCTGAAGGACAAGGTCGCCTATGTCGCCGGCCATTCGCTCGGCGAATATTCGGCGCTTGCCGCCGCCGGTTTCGTTTCGGTCGCCGATGCCGCCCGGCTCTTGCGTATCCGCGGCAATGCCATGCAGGCGGCAGTGCCGGCCGGCGAGGGCGCCATGGCGGCGATCATCGGGCTGGAACAGGCCGATGTCGAAGACGCCTGCGCTGAAGCGGCCAAAGGTTCAGCCAAAGATTCAGTTTGCCAGATCGCCAACGACAATGGCGGTGGCCAACTGGTGATCTCCGGCGCCAGGGCGGCGGTCGAACTGGCGGCGAGGCTGTGCACGGATAAAGGCGCCAAGCGGGCGCTGATGCTGCAGGTCTCGGCACCTTTCCATTCGGCGCTTATGGCACCGGCGGCCGAGGTCATGCGCAATGCGCTGGCCGAGGTTACGAAGAACGCGCCGTTGGTGCCCGTAGTCTCTAACGTGTCGGTCACCCCGTCCAGCGATCCGGACGCAATCGCCCGCCGCCTGGTCGAACAGGTGACCGGCCGCGTGCGCTGGCGCGAAACGGTGGAGTGGTTCGGCGCAAATGGCATTGCGACACTTTACGAGGTGGGCGCCGGCAAGGTGCTGTCGGGACTGGCGCGGCGCATCAACCGCGATATCGCCACCGGCGCTGTCGGCACGGCGGCGGATGTCGAGGCGGCGCTGGCGGCGCTCGCATAACCGCCGAGATTTGACCCCACCCGTGTAGGGTGTTCTCTTAGATCAGGAGACAAGACATGTTCGAATTGACCGGCCGCAAGGCGCTCGTCACAGGCGCATCGGGAGGCATCGGCGAGGCTATCGCCAGGGTGCTGCATGCGCAAGGCGCCGTTGTCGGCCTGCACGGCACCCGCGTCGAAAAGCTGGAGACGCTGGCGGCCGAGCTCGGCGAGCGGGTCAAGCTGTTCCCGGCGAACCTTGCCAATCGCGACGAGGTCAAGGCGCTCGGCCAGAAGGTCGAGGCCGATCTCGAAGGTGTCGACATTCTCGTCAACAATGCCGGCATCACCAAGGACGGTCTGTTCGTACGCATGGCGGACGCCGACTGGGATACGGTGCTCGAAGTCAATCTGACCGCCGTGTTCCGGCTGACCCGCGAACTGACCCATCCGATGATGCGGCGCCGGCATGGCCGCATCATCAACATCACCTCTGTGGTTGGCGTCACCGGCAATCCCGGCCAGACCAATTACTGCGCCTCCAAGGCCGGCATGATCGGCTTTTCCAAGTCGCTGGCGCAGGAGATCGCCACCCGCAACATCACCGTCAACTGCGTCGCTCCGGGCTTCATCGAATCGGCGATGACCGACAAGCTCAACGACAAGCAGAAAGAGGCGATCATGGCAGCGATCCCGACACGGCGCATGGGCACCAGCGCCGAAGTCGCTTCCGCCGTCGCCTACCTCGCTTCCAACGAAGCTGCCTATGTCACCGGCCAGACCATTCACATGAATGGCGGCATGGCGATGATTTGACAGTTGCGGGAAAACACCCCTTTTCGCCTTGGACCCAGGCCGATTTTCGTGTAATGCGGCCCGCAACCCGGCGGTTCGGGCAAAAACCGACCCGGTGCTGTTGCGTTTCCGGCCGGACCATCTTTCAGCTTGATTAGCGGCATTCTGCCCGCTAACGAAGACAGACAAACAAAAGACGAGGATGCCCAAATGAGTGACACCGCAGAGCGCGTCAAGAAGATCGTTATCGAGCACCTTGGCGTCGATGCCGACAAGGTGACGGAGCAGGCGAGCTTCATCGATGATCTGGGCGCGGACAGTCTCGACACGGTCGAACTCGTCATGGCGTTCGAAGAAGAATTCGGCGTCGAGATCCCGGACGATGCGGCCGAAACCATCCTGACTGTTGGCGATGCGGTGAAGTACATCGATAAGGCTTCTGCCTGACGCTATTTGCAGTCATCACCGAGGAGGACCTGCGATGAGGCGTGTCGTCGTCACGGGCCTTGGGCTGCTTTCGCCCTTCGGCGTAGGCTTCGAGCATGGCTGGAAGGAGCTTCTTACCGGCCGCAGCGCAGCCAAGCGCATCACCGAGTTCGAGGTGGAGGATCTTGCCTGTAAGGTCGCCCACGTCATTCCGCGCGGTAATGGTGAGGACGCTACCTTCAATCCCGAGGCCGTTCTCGAGCCGAAGGAACTGCGCAAGATCGGCGACTTCATTCTCTACGGGCTCGCGGCCGCCGACGAGGCGCTGAAGGATTCGGGGTGGGCACCGAAGACGCATGAGGAACAGTGCGCCACCGGCGTGCTGATCGGCTCCGGCATCGGCGGCATCGAAGGCATCGCCGAGAACGCGTTGATCCTGAAGGAGCGCGGACCGCGCCGCATCAGCCCGTTCTTCATCCCCGGCCAGATCATCAATCTCGTCTCCGGCCAGGTTTCGATCCGGCATGGGCTGAAAGGCCCCAACCACGCCGTCGTCACCGCTTGCTCCACCGGCGCGCATGCCATCGGCGACGCCGCTCGGCTGATCATGTGGGGCGATGCCGACGTGATGGTCGCGGGCGGCACCGAGGCGCCGGTGACGCGGCTGTCGATCGCCGGTTTCGCAGCCTGCCGTGCGCTGTCCACCGACCGCAACGACGCTCCGGAAACGGCCTCGCGTCCCTATGACCGCGACCGCGACGGCTTCGTCATGGGCGAGGGCGCCGGCGTCGTCATTTTGGAGGAACTGGAACACGCCAAGGCACGCGGCGCCAAGATCTATGCCGAGGTCACCGGTTACGGCCTGACCGGCGATGCCTATCACATCACCGCGCCGGCCGAAGATGGCGACGGCGCCTTCCGCTGCATGGTTGCGGCGCTGAACCGGGCCAAGCTGACGCCCGCAGACGTCGACTACATCAACGCGCACGGCACCTCGACCATGGCCGACACGATCGAGCTCGGCGCCGTCGAGCGGCTGGTAGGCAATGCCGCGTCGAAAATATCGATGTCGTCGACCAAGTCGTCGATAGGCCATCTCCTGGGTGCGGCGGGCGCCGCCGAGGCGATCTTTTCGATCCTCGCCATTCGCGACAACATCGCGCCGGCCACCATCAATCTCGACCACCCGGAGCGCGAAACGGCGATCGACCTGGTGCCGCACAAGCCGCGCGCCCGCCAGGTCGACGTGGCGCTGTCCAATTCCTTCGGCTTCGGCGGCACCAACGCCTCGCTGGTCTTCCAGCGCTACAATGGCTGACCGGTCCGCCGACCGGCACGGTCTATGCGTGCCGTCAATTTTGCCATATTCGCCCCTACTGTGCCCAAGGGGATTCGTTGCACGATCAAACGGTAGGGCGCCATGAGCACAAATTCGGCGGACAATGGGGAACTCGGGCAACGGTCCGCACCGTCGGGTCCGATCATGCCGAAGACGGCCAGCGAAGCATTGCGGCCTGAAGCCGGCACGCCGCCGCCCAAGCGCTCGCGCGCCTCGCGCAGCCAGTTCGTCGTGTTTATGAACTTCGTCATCTCCTTGGTGATGCTGTTGGTTCTCACGGCCGGTTTTGCATTGTATTTCGGCAAGCAGGAATTCAACGAGCCCGGCCCGTCGGCCAATGCCGACACCTTCCTGGTCAAGCCGAACACCGGCGTCCAGGAAATTGCAGAGCAGCTCGAGCGGCGCGGACTGATCAGCGACGCGCGCATCTTCCGCCTTGGCGTGCGTGCCTTTGGCAATGATTCGGAACTGAAGGCCGGCGAATACGAGATCAAGCCGCAGGCCTCCATGCGCGACATCATGGAGTTGCTGAAGAGCGGCAAGTCGGTGATGTATTCGCTGACCGTCCCCGAGGGACTGACGGTCGAGCAGGCGCTGCAGCGCATCGCCGAGCAGGCAGCGCTCGACGGCGATATGCCGGCGACCATTCCACCCGAGGGCAGCCTTGCCACCGACACGCTGCGTTTCACCCGCGGCGCGACACGCCAGCAGATGGTCGAGAAGCTTTTGGCGGATCAGAAGAAGCTGGTCGAGGATGTCTGGCAGCGGCGCGCCCCCGATCTGCCTCTGGCCAATGTCGACGACTTCGTCATCCTGGCTTCGATAGTCGAGAAGGAGACGGGCAAGGGCGACGAACGCTCACGGGTCGCCGCCGTCTTCCTCAACCGGCTGGCCAAGGGCATGCGGCTGCAGTCCGATCCGACCATTATCTACGGTCTGTTCGGCGGCAAGGGCAAACCCGCCGACCGCCCGATCTACCAGTCGGACATCAAGAAGCCGACGCCCTACAACACCTATCTGATTAATGGCCTGCCGCCGACGCCGATCGCCAATCCCGGCCGTGCGGCGCTGGAGGCGGTAGCTAACCCGTCGAAGACCGACGACCTCTATTTCGTCGCCGACGGCACCGGCGGTCACGTCTTTGCCGCGACGCTCGCCGAGCACAATGAGAACGTCGCCCGTTACCGGGCGCTGCAGAAGAAGCTGGCCGACGAATCCGCCAAGGCCGGTGCTGCCAAGGCCGACGCCGCCAAGGTGGAAGGTCAGACCGATGCGCCGGTTGACGGCGGCGATGGCGATGCGGGAGCGGCGGCGCAGTAGCGCCGGACGGTTCTGGGATCGTCCCTCCGATTCGTTGACGGCAGCAGACGTGCTGATTTTGTGATCAGGAGCGTCTGCGTCCGATCCGGCGCGAAGAGGCACTCCGGCATTTTGAAGCCGCGCATGATCTGGCCCGGAACCGCTTCCGGGATCATGCGCCAGGGGGAAGCAAGGGCATCATGAATTTGCAGAGCATGACAGGTTTTGCGCGGGCCGTCGCCGAACATGACGGCACGTCGATCGCCTGGGAGGTCAAGTCGGTCAACGGCAAGAGCGTCGAGGTCAGGCTGCGGCTGCCGCAGGGCCTCGAGCGGCTGGAGCCGGCCGTCAGGCAGACGGTGCAAAAGCGCTTTGCGCGCGGCAATTTCCAGTCAACGCTGACCGTCGGCCGCGCCGCCGGCCAGCAGGCGCAGCCCGTGGTCAACGAGGCCTTCCTGAGGGATCTGGCCGGGCTGGCCAAGCGGCTGCAGGAGCAGTTCGGCGCAACGCCTGCGACAGCCGACGGGCTGCTTTCGCTACGCGGCGTGCTCGACATCCCCGAAACCACCGAAACCGAAGAGGCGCGGGCGGCGCTCGACAGCGCGATTCTCTCGGCGCTCGAAGTGGCGCTGGGCGGGCTGGAGCAGGCACGCCAGGGCGAGGGCGCCGCCCTGCGCTCGCTACTGTCCGGCCATATCGACGCTATCGAGGCGCTGACGCTGCGCGCCGAGGCCGATCCGTCGCGCGAGCCGGCGGTGATCCGCGAACGGATTGCCGAGCAGGTTCGGCTGCTGATGGATGCCTCCGCCAATCTCGACGCCAGCCGGTTGCATATGGAAGCGGCGTTCCTGGCCACCAAGGCCGACATCCGCGAGGAGATCGATCGGCTGAAGACGCATGTGGCGTCCGGCCGGGTGCTGCTGGCAGGCGGCGGCGCCATCGGCCGCAAGCTCGATTTTCTGGCGCAGGAATTCAACCGCGAATCGAATACGCTGTGTTCGAAGTCGAATGCCGCTGCGGTCACCGCCATAGGGCTGGAACTGAAGGCGGTCGTCGACCAGTTTCGCGAACAGGTCCAGAATCTGGAGTAACCCTGATGGTCGCCAAGGAGCCTATGGTTGCCAGGGATTTGGGTTCCCGCATTCGCCGCCGGGGTTTGATGCTCGTGCTGTCGTCGCCGTCCGGCGCCGGCAAGTCGACGATCGCGCGCAATCTTCTGGAGAGCGATTCCAGTCTCGAACTGTCGGTCTCCGTCACCACGCGGCCGCGCCGCGGCAGCGAGATCGAAGGCGTCCACTATCATTTCCGCACCATGCGTGAGTTCGAGCGGCTGCGCGATTCCGACGAACTGCTCGAATGGGCCGAAGTGCATGGCAATTGCTATGCGACGCCGCGTGAACCGGCCGAACTGGCGCTGGCACAGGGCCGCGACATGCTGTTCGACATCGACTGGCAGGGCGCCCAGCAGCTCAAGGAGAAAATGCGCGCCGACATCGTCTCGATTTTCATCCTGCCGCCCTCGATGAAAGAATTGAAGGCGCGGCTGAAGCGCCGCGCCGAGGACCAGGAATCGGTGATCGAGACGCGTCTGAAGAACGCCCGCAACGAGATCGAGCACTGGAAGGAATATGATTTCGTCATCATCAACGACGATCTCGACCGTGCCTTCGCCGAAGTGCGCGGCATCGTCACCGCCGAGCGGCTCAGACGCGATCGCCGGCCCGGCCTGTTCGATTTCGTCTCGGGGTTGCTCGACGAGAAGACGGACTAGGGGCCGGCGCAATCACACCGCGTTGGTCAGTCGCACGAATTCCTCGACGCTCAAGGTTTCCGCCCGCCGCGTCGGGTCGATGCCGGCGCGGCTGAGCAGGGCTTCGCCGCCGAGGCTCTTGACGCTCTGCCGCAGCATTTTACGGCGCTGGCCGAAGGCCGCTTCGGTGACGCGGCTGAGTTTCTTGACCTCGGTGGGCAGGGGACTTGCCCGCGGCACCAGATGCACCACCGACGACACCACCTTGGGCGGCGGCGTGAACGCTTGCGGCGGCACGTCGAAAGCGATTTTTGCCTCCGTCCGCCAGCCTGCCAGCACGCCAAGCCGGCCATAGGCATCGCTGCCGGGGCGGGCGACGATGCGCTCGGCCACCTCGCGCTGGAACATCAGCGTCATCGATGTGTAGAAGGGCGGCCACTCGGCGACGGTCAGCCAGCGTATCAAAAGTTCGGTGCCGATATTGTAGGGCAGGTTGGCGACGATCCTCACAGATCCATTGCCCCCATGCGCCCCTTTGGCAAGCGCTGCAAAATCCGTCTTTAGCGCATCGCCGGCAATGGTCTCGAGCCGGCCCGGATAGTGGTCCGACACCTCCGCGAGCGCTGCCAGGCAGCGCTCGTCGCGCTCGATGGCGATGACCCGGCCAGCGCCGTGGGAAAGCAGCGCCCGGGTCAGGCCGCCGGGACCCGGACCGACCTCGATCACCGTGGCGTCCGTCAGATCGCCGGCGGCGCGCGCGATCTTGCCGGTCAGGTTGAGGTCGAGCAGAAAATTCTGGCCGAGCGCCTTTTTCGCCTGCAGCCCATGGCGTTCGATCACCGCGCGCAACGGCGGCAGCCCGTCGATGCTCATGCGGCGGCAGCCCTCGTCCCGGTGTCGGCAAGCCTGCGGGCGAGCCTTAGCGCAGCGATCAGGCTGTCGGCCCGGGCTATGCCCTTGCCGGCGATATCGAAGGCGGTGCCGTGATCCGGTGAAGTGCGGATGAAGGGTAGGCCGAGCGTGACGTTGACCGCCTCGTCGAAGGCCAGCGCCTTGGCCGGGATCAGCGCCTGGTCGTGATACATGCACAGCGCCACATCGTAGCCGGCTCGGGCGCGGGCATGGAACAGCGTGTCGGCCGGCAGCGGCCCGAAGGCGTCGATGCCCTCCGCCCTCAGCCTGTCGACCGCCGGGCGGATGATGCGCTCGTCCTCGGCGCCCATCGCGCCGCCTTCGCCGGCATGCGGATTGAGGCCGGCAATGGCAAGCCGCGGCTTGGCGATGCCGAAGCGGTGTTCGAGGTCGGCGGCGGTGATTCGGGCGGTCGCGACGATCAACTCCGTCGTCAGCGCTTTCGGCACCTCGCGCAGCGCAATGTGGATGGTGACCGGAACCGTGCGCAACTCGGGACCGGCAAGCATCATCACCGGCATCACTTCTGCGCTGGTGTGGAGCGTCGCCAGATGCGCCAGATATTCGGTGTGGCCAGGGAAACGGAAGCCGGCATCGTAGAGCGGCTTCTTGGCGATCGGGCACGTGACGACTGCTGCTGCGCGGCCGCCAAGGCAGTCGTCAACAGCGCGGTCGATCGCCTCGATGATGCCGGCGGCGTTAGCTGGGTCCGGCCGGCCGGGGCTGTCGACGAAGCGGGCGACCAGCGGCATGATGGGCAGCGCGCGTGTAAAGACGCGCGCCGCTTCGGCTGGCATTGTCTCTGTGATTGGCACATCGGCGCCGAGCAGGCGCGCCCGTGCGGCGATCAACGCCGGATCGGCGATAAGATAGAAGGGCGGCACACCGGCGCTGTCGCGCGCCTGCCAGGTGGCAATGGCGATTTCCGGCCCGACGCCCGATGGATCGCCGGCGCTTAGCGCCAGCGGAAGCTCTGCCTCTGGCGACTTCAGCGCTCGACGATGCGGGCTTTCTTCCGCAACTCCTCGACATACTTCTTGGTGAGCTCGTCGGCATCCTTGCCGCTCGAGCCTTCGCTCTGGAACACCATCTGGGCGGCCTTGTCGTCGGACACTTCGCGCGACGAGCAGATGCCGATGAACTCGACGCCGCGGTCTGTTTCGCGCGTGGCGGTGGCGCCGCCGACCTTGGTGGCCTTGATCTGGTCGGCCCAGTCCGGCGGCAATTGCGGCGCCAGTATCCGGCCGAGATCGCGAACTGTGACGTCGATCAGGCCCTTGGCAAATTCGCGCGAGGTGTTGCAGCCGTTGAAGCGGGCGCGCATGGCGTCGGCCTCGCGTTTGCGCTTGGCCAGCGTCGCGCTGCGCTCGGCCGCCGGCACGACGAAGATGACCTGCTGCAGCATGTACTCCATGGCGGTCGGCTTGGTGCCACCATTGTCGAGCATACGCCGGACCACGTCCTGCTCGCTCATGGCGCCGCCGCTGTCGGAGCGATGGCGCGCGGTCAACGCCTGGTTCCAGGCCATCTGGGAGCGGATGAACTCCTTGAAATGCTCCTTCCCGACGCCGGACTGCGCCATGACGCCATCGAGTTGCTTGAGCTGCATCTTGTTGGTCGTCGCAAAGCGCTGATAGGCGGCGTCGACCTGGGCGTCGCTGATGCGGATGCCGAGACGCTTGGCTTCGGCGACGCGCAGCGTCTGCTCGATCATCTCCTCGGCGGCGTCGCCTTTCTTGCGCTGCAGGCGCAGGAAGGCTGCCCGATGCTGGATGTCGCCGGTGGTGATCGGTACGTTGTTGACGACGTATTTGATCTGGCTGGCGAAAGCCGGCGGCGTCATCATGGTGATCGAGGCCGAGGTCGCCGCCACCAGCAGCGCGAACCCTGCCGAAAAGAGGTATTTCCTCATCGAAAGCATCCCAATTCTATCTCGGTTCCGGCCCAATTCTATCCCATTTTGAGGGAGCTGGAATCCGTGCCTGCCCTATGCGGCGAAACGATGTCGTCAGAAGCGATGTGCGTCCACTTGGACGCACAAGATACGCTCTAACACTTTGAATCTACGCATCGTGCTTTCCGAAAATCAATTCCGATTTTCGGGCCGATGCGTTGGCCGGCCGCCCGTTTCGCCCGTCCGTTGTTGGCCAGTCGCCTGCTATGGCCAGGCGCCTGCTACTGCACAGTGTTGAAGGAACTTTGTGTCGAGCCGAAATCGCCGAGCGTGCGGAACGACAGGTTGAAACCGATGTTCTGCGACACTTCCTTGGTGCTCAGGTCGCGGGATTCCGAGAATGTCATCAAGTAGGTGAAACATGAATCGCTATAGGCAAAGCCGACCCCGTCCTTGACCAGGACACTTTGCTCCAGATCGTAGGTGCCGGTACCGAAGACACGCCAGTTCTCGGCAAGTTGCGTCGAGGCGCCGAGCGTGACCTCGTGGCGGTCGGTCGTGAAGCCATAGAGTGGCTGCGCCTGGATGAAGGCGTATTTGGCGCTGAACGAAATCGGCAGACCGGAATAGGCTGCCTTCACCTCGGCGCGGCGAATCTCGAAGCTCTGCTCGTCGAAGCGGCCGCTGACCGAGCCGGAAAGCCCGCTGGGGCTGTTGAAGCCGACAAGGCCGACATAATCGGAGGTCGCGGTCTCAAGGCCCGAATCTTCGCCGACGTTGACCAGGTCCGGCGCGGCGAAGGAGTTTTGGCCGTCAAGCTGGTAGGATTGGCCGAACAGCGCGTTGGTGCTCCAGCCATTGTCATAGGCGCCGGAATAGCGCAGCCCGACATTGGCGCGCGTGCCGCCTTCCAAGCGGTCGTAACCGGAGAACTTGTCGCGCTCGAACAATGTCGTGGCGTCAAAGACGAAGCTCTGCGCGTCCTCATTGGGAACAGCGAGGCCGCCGACATATTGCTCGTTCGGACGCACGAACACCTGCGCCATCGGCTCGAAGACGTGGCTGGAACTGGTCGACGAGAACAGCACCGGCCAACGCATTTCCAGCCCGGCGGTCGCCATGAACCGGGCGAGCGACGATCGCATATCGTCGTCGACGCCAAGGTTAGACGCCATCTGATTGATGGCATCGAGTGATCCCGAAGAGGCATTGACATAGCCGGCGTCGCCGCGCAGCGCCAGCAGCGGCGTCAGCAGCAGTCCGCCATCGGTGGTGAAGGTGCGCTCCCATTCCGCTTCAGCGGTGAGACGGCCCGACTGGCCGTCGATGCCGCGGACACGGTTGACGGACGCAGCGTTATTCGGATCGGCAAGGACCGTATCCAGCCCGTCGCGGCTGATAGCCTGCGCGTTGACATTGAACGACAGTTGCCCGCCGCCCACCGCCATGTCGGGGATGTAGGCGTAGTCGAGCGAGGGCAGCACCCAGGGCTGCTTGCCGGCGACTGCGGTCGGATCGTCAGGGAGTGTCTCTTCCTGGACCTCGAAGCGCATGGCGCGCACGTCGAAATAGTTGCGGCCGTTGAGGCCGGTCAGGTAGATCGAGGAGCGATGCACGCTGTCGTTGAAGTCCTCGATGGCGTAGGTGCGCGAGAAGTTCTTGTCGGTCTGCAACAGCACATCCCAGCCGAAGTCCCAGCGCGGATTGATAGCGAACTGGCCCTTGGTGCCCATCATGCCGCGAAACTTGTTCGGGTCGCCGGGCGCACCCGAATCGACATTGTGCCCGTCGCTGTCGATGAACTCGTCGGGATCCTCTTGCCGGATGCCGGCGATCTTCAGGCTGTACTGGCCGTTGTTGAAGCGCTGGCGCCACTCGGCTTCGCCGAGGAAACCCTGCTTGGTATAGCCGCTGCCGGTGACGGTGAGATCGTAAGTTGGTGAGAGCGCGAAATAATAGGGAACTTTGACGCCGATGCCGAGATCGCTCTCGTAGGCGATGCCTGGAATCAGGAAGCCGCTCTTGCGCTTGACGGTCGGGTCGGCAATCTCGAAGGCCGGCAGATAGGCGAGCGGAAAGCCGAAGAACTCGAAATTCGAATTCTCGAAGCGAACCGTCTTCTTTTCGCCGTTCCAGATGATCTTTCTGGCCTTGATGCGCCAGGTAGGCGCTTTGTCCGGTTTGTCCTCGCACGGCTCGCACGCCGTGTAGACGCCGTTGTGGAACGTCGTCAACACGCCGCCCATGCGCTCCGCGCTTTCGGCGGCGAAATAAGCCTTGTCGACGGTTTCGACACGCAGCGCGTTGACGAAGCCGTCGGCGAAATCGTCGGTGATGTCGACGTGCTGCGAATAGATCTTGGTGCCGTCGCTGTTGATGACCTCGACATTGCCGCTGGCGACGAGGCGTTTGGTGTTGCGATTGTATTCGACCCGCTGGGCGACGAGGCGGTTGCCGCCGTAATCGATCTGCACGCCGCCGACGGCCGTCACTGTCTGGTTGTCGTTGTCATAGACCAGCGTATCCGCCGCCAGCAGCATTTGCGAGCCGGCGGGAACGTCGGCTGCCATGTCGCTGATATCCTGGGCAAAAGCCGGGATATTCGGGACGACGCAAGCGAGCAGGCATGCCAAGGCGCTCGCCCCATAGAGGCGCGTCAAACCGGCCTGCCTATGGATGCGTAAAACCGCCCCCCTCACTAGCCGTCTTCCTTGTACAGCAAGAAAGTCACCCCGAAGAACATAGCCACGACAACCGGAACCCATGCAGCCACGACTGTGGGTACGAATCCCGCCACGCCGAATGCCTTGACCAGCACTGTCACGACATAAAGCAGAAACCCAGCCAGGACGCCACCCAGAATCATCGTCGCGGATTGTCCCATCCTCGCAAATCGCATCGACACCGTTGCGGCAATCAGCGTCATCGCGACGAGGAGGAACGGCAGCGCCACGAGCGAATCGAACTGCATGGCAAAGGCATTTGCCTTGAGGCCGAAGGATCGGGCAACCTCGATCTTGCCGGGCAGATCATAGAAAGGAATGGTTTCCGGGCGCGCCAGCCGCTCTTGCACGAATTCGGGCTTGAGATTTGTCGGCACCCGGTCGCTTGCCAACGATTGGATGTTGCCGTCCCGGAAAACCTTGACGTCCTGCAGTTCCCAGTAGCCATCCCGCAAAAAGGCGTGTGCCGCGTCCTTGCGTTCGACGATGTCGCCTTGCGGGTTGAGGACGAAGAAGACGGCGTCGGACATCTCCAGGCCCTGATTGAGAATGGCGCGCGCGCCGATGATGGTGTCGCCGGAACTGGTTTTCTGCCGGATCCAGGGCTCGGCGTCAGCCGAGACGGTGTTCGACTTGCCGGAGCGGAGCTGGGTTTCGATTTTTTCGGACCAGGAAAACGCATGCGCGGCGATCGGATTGATGACACCGACCGACAACACCCCGAACAGCAGCGCCCCGATGCAGCACGGCAGCAGGAATTGCCATGCGGACACACCGGCCGAACGCGCGATGACCAGTTCATATCTGCGGTTGAGCGAGACCAGCGTTGCCATCGCCGAGAACAGGCCGACGAAGGGCACCGTCTGCAGCATGATCATCGGCATCCGCAACCCTGAAATGGCGAACGCCGTGCCGTAGGTAAAACCCGGCAAGCCGGTCGTGCGGCCGGAAAGCTCGGTGAAGTCGATCAGGAACACAAGCGCCAGGAGGCCGATGAAGAACCAGATGGTGATCGTCACATAGCGGAAGAAGAAGTATCTGCCCAGAGTCCAGCCCATTAGCGTATCCAGCCCATCAGCCGGCCCCTTGGCCAGAAGCGCCGCGCTTGGCGAAGCGGAGCTTCAGGGCGCTCCAGCCGTCACCGAAGCGGCCGGCGAAATTCGTCATCCAGTCGGCCCAGGCGACCGGCAGCTCCATGGTCCGGTTGGAGACGATGAACCATGTCGCGACTGCGGACGCCACGATAGGAACGCCGTAGACCATATAGGTGTATTGCGGAACGTTGTCGGCCTTGCCGGCGGCAAAGAAACCAAGCCAGCGCACGAAAAGCGCAATCGCGATGGCCGTGATCAGCGGATGAATGCGCGCCTCGCGATGGGAGCGCGCGTCTCCCGCCACCGCAAGCGCGATCAGCGCGAAAACGAGTGAATAGGACCACTCGGAAAAACGCTGGTGGAGCTCGGCCAGGTACTTGTTCGGCCTTTTCTGGAACATCTTGTCGTTCGGACTGGGATTGAGCAGGTACTGGGTCGTCCGGTCCTTCGGCAAAAGCAATACGTCCGATGAGGCCGACATGAAGGCGGACAGGTCGAAGGCATAGGAGGTGAATCGGATGACCGAAAGATCGCCGGCCAGCGTTTCGCGATGGATGACGCCGTCGTTCATCATCAGCACATTCTCGTCGCCGTTTTCGATGATGGCCCCGGTCTTGGCGTAGTAGACGAGGTTGGCGCCTTCTTCGCGCGAATCGGCGACGAAGATGCCGCCAAGGCGGTTGTCCGGAAGCCGCTCGCCAATCTGCAGGAACAGGCCGTCGTCGATCTTGCGGAAGGTGCCTTCCTGGATGATCAGCGACAACAGATCGGCACGCGACGACGCCACCAGTTCGCGGTTTTTCTGTCGTGCATAGGGATCGACGCCGTTGTCGACGGCAAACGAAAAGACGCTGGCCGCCAGCGCCAGGAGCATGATCGGCCTGACGATGGTCCAGCGCGAAGCGCCCGCGGCGTTCAAGACGGCAAGCTCAGAATCGGAATTCATCGCGCTCAGTGTCTGGGCGACCGCGACCACCAAGGCGAAAGGCACGACGATCGGGACGATCGACGGAATGATCAGCGCAGCGACCTCGAAGAAGGTCAGCGCCGACTGCCCGCTGTCGGTGACGAGGTCGATGCGGGCGAGCACCTGCGTCGTCCACACGATCGCCAGCGTCCAGATGAGCGCTGCCAGGAAGACCGCCAACGCACGACGCATGATGTAGCGTTCAACGACCTTCATGAAGGCTTTTCTCGATTTTGCCGAACGGCATCATGCCTCCAGACAAGGTAGTCGCCCGGCGACGACTGTACAACCGGTCCGTTGGCGGTTCGATCTGGTTCCCGTCCCAGATCGATATTTCCGGTGGGCCGGAGTGTCGGCGGCAATGGATAAGAAAGGGCGAACATCAATGGTTAACAACACGTTGCGGCAGGAAAGCGGGGCCGTGCCGCGACGAATCGCCATCGATTCCATCCGCCATATGGGATCGGACTCCGGCAAAGTCTTGCCAAATGCCGGAAAACGACCAAATGTCGCGCCGATCACGGTCCTGGCCGCCGTAGCTGCGACGGCGGCGAGACGAACCCGAAATTGCCCGGCCTGTGGTTTACCGGCATGCGGCCAAGCATTCGCGGTTGCTTCGCCAAACGCACGAATGCAGGCCAACGCAATCGCGCAGGAGATCGTCAGGAAGGGGCGATGATTGAAAAGTGGGGTGGTGCTTCCGGTCGGAAACAGCCAAATATCTAGTTTCGCCAAGGCACTCTCCCAAAATCCAACGCCGTTCCCGAAAGCAGGACATGATGACTTCGAGACCTTCGATCGCCTTCGCCAAATTCGCAGCGCCCAAGAAGGGCAGTGTCTTCGTGCTGGCGGCCAACGATGGCGGCCTCGGCGACGCGGCAAAGGCTTGCGATCCGGCAAAGACCCTGGAGCGGGCGTTTCCGGTGGCCGACTTTTCCGGCAAATTCGCCGGCCTGGTCGAAGTGCTAGCGCCGGAGGGCACATTGCTCGACCGGCTGGTGGCGGTCGGCGCCGGCAAGGTCTCGGGGCTCGACGATCATGCCTGGCTCAAGCTTGGCGGCACCATCGCTGCGTCCCTGCGCAAGGCGACAGAGGTGGCCGTCGTGCTCGATCTGCCGGGTGCTGACGTTGGCGGCAGGCAAGCGGCACAGCTTGCCGCCGGCATTCTTCTGCGCAGCTATGCCTTCGACAAGTACAAGACGAAAAAGGACAATGGCGACGGCCAGCGCGACGGCAACAAGGCCGAGCCCAAAAAGCCGGTCAAGGTGACCATCCACACCACCGATCCGGCGGCGGCGAAAAAGGCCTTCGCCGACGAGGCGGCGGTGATCGACGGGGTGCTTCTGGCGCGCGATCTGGTCAACGAACCGGCCAATATGCTGGGGCCGGTGGAATTCGCCGCCCGCGTCAACGAACTGGAAGCGCTCGGCGTCACGGTCGAGATCCTGGTCGAGAAGGAGATGAAGAAGCTCGGCATGGGCGCGCTGCTCGGCGTCGCGCAAGGCTCGCCGCGTGGCGCCCGTCTGGCCGTCATGCGATGGAACGGCGGCAAGGCTAAGGACAGCCCGATTGCCTTCGTCGGCAAAGGCGTCACTTTCGACACCGGCGGCAATTCGATAAAGACGGCCTCCGGCATGGAGGACATGAAGGGCGATATGGGCGGCGCGGCGGCCGTGACCGGGCTGGTGCACGCGCTGGCCGCCCGCAAGGCCAAGACCAATGTGGTCGGCGTCATCGGGCTTGTGGAAAATGCCGTCGACGGCCATGCGCAACGCCCGGGCGACATCGTCACTTCGATGTCGGGCCAGACCATCGAGGTGCTCAACACCGACGCCGAAGGCCGCCTCGTTCTGGCCGATGCGCTGTGGTACTGCAACGATCGCTTCCAGCCGAAATTCATGGTCAATCTGGCGACGCTGACCGGCGCCACCATGGTCGCCCTCGGCCAGCATTATGCCGGCCTTTTCTCCAACAATGACGAATTGGCGAACAGGCTGACGAGCGCCGGGCAGGCGACGCAGGAACGAGTGTGGCGGATGCCGCTCGGCACCGAATACGACAAGTTGATTGATTCGAAAAATGCCGACATGAAGAACATCGGCGGCCGCTATGGCGGCGCCATCATCGCGGCGCAGTTCCTGCAGCGCTTCGTCAAGGATACGCCCTGGGCGCATCTCGACATCGCCGGCACCGCGATGGGCGCGCCGTCCAGCGAGATCAACCAGTCATGGGCCTCCGGCTTCGGCGTCAGACTGCTCGACCGGCTGGTGCGCGACAACTACGAGGGGTGAGGCCTTTCAAGGCGCAATCATGGCCGACGTCCTGTTCTACCACCTGACCGAATCGACTCTGGAGGATGCACTGCCCGGCCTGCTCGAGCGCAGCGTCGATCGCGGTTGGCGCGCCGTGGTGCAGACCGGCACCGAGGAGCGGCGCGACGCGCTGGACCAGCATCTTTGGATTTTCAGAGACGATTCCTTCCTGGCGCATGCGACCGACCGCGAATCCCATCTGGCCGAGCAGCCGATCCTTTTGACAACCGGCCAGGACAATCCGAACGAAGCGCAGATACGCTTCCTGGTCGACGGCGCGGTGCCGCCGGAGCTTCTCGGCTATGAACGCGCCGTGGTCCTGTTCGACGGCCACGATGCGGCCCAGGTCGAGGCGGCGCGCACGCACTGGAAGACGATGAAGGAAGCCGGCCACGCGGTCACCTACTGGCAGCAGACTTCAGACCGGCGCTGGGAACGCAAGGCGTAAAGCTGCCGCGTTGGCTATCCCGATGCCGCTGGCAGCCATATGCAGAATGACAACGTAGAAGGCGACGTGAACCCAGCACGCGACACGCTCCTGCGAGCGAGGCGATCCCTCCAGAGGAAACGGCTTCCGATCGAACCGCCGCCACCAGACGATACGGAAGGCCGTGAGAGAAGCAGGACTATGATCGCTACCGGAATGTGACACGGAGGAAACCCGCAGTGGTGGCCGCATCCATGGCCTTCGCTGCCTGAAAGCCGGAGCCCAGCAGGGCCAGAATCAGAAGGGGCTCAGCCAGTGAATTGAGACCGCTATCGTGCCGTAGCGATCAGCTCTACTCTTCAGCATCTTCTTCTTCTTCGAATTTCTTCCGCAGCGCCTTCATGACACGGCCGGCCGTTTCGAGGTCTTCGATGGGAAGACCCTCCGCGAGCGTGTTGACCCGTGGGTTGTACAATCTGATCGCGGCGTCATAGGTCTGCTGTCCCTTATCGGTTAGCACGACAAGGTGCGCGCGGCGGTGATGCGGATTGGGTTCGAACCTGACGAGCCCTTCCTTCGCCAAATCGTTGACGATGCGCTGCACGTTCTGGCGGTTGGCACCGAGATCGCGTGCGAGCCACGCGACCGGCTGAGGGCGTTCGGCTGCGACAATGGCGCCGAGGATCTGCCAACGGGCGCTGGTCAGCCCAAGCGGAGCCACGAGCCGATCGCCCCACGTCAAAGTCAGGTTATTGACCCTGAACAGGCCGAGAATGAGATCGGTCAAGGCTTCACCCGCCGGGGTTCGGTTTAGGGTCTTCGTTGTTTCGTTCATTTGTCACCATAGGATGATATTGACATTATAATGTCAATTAGGTACGTGTGCATCACACCAGATCGACATGGTATAACCAAATTGGAAAGGAACCTATCATGTCTCTTATGCGCCCACTGGACCCTGCATTCCCGATCGAACGTCAGATCGCAATCGATGCTGCTTCCGTCGTGCTCGTGAACGTATTCACGCTCGACAAGGCGACGAACAGACCTTTCTCCGACCCTGGCACGACGATGCGCTGTTCATGAAACAGCAGCCGGGTTTCATCTCGACCCAGCTTCACCGCGCGGTCGGCGAAAGTCCTACTTATCTGAACTATGCCGTCTGGGGATCGACAGCAGACTTCCGGACTGCGTTCATGCATCCGGAGTTCAGGGCGAAACTCTCAGTCTATCCGGCTTCGGCGGTCGCTTCCCCGCACCTGTTTCAAAAAGTCGGCGTGGCGGGCGTCTGCCTCGCGTAGGCGTGGCGTCAGCAAGAATTCGAAGTCATCAAAATCGAAAGAAAAGAAAGGCAGGAGAGATTCCGTTGCGACTCCTATTCAACATTCTCGCTATCTCTGGTTCGGCGATGTTCGCCGGCGTCATGCTGACGATCGGAGTAACGTTGGGCGGCTACTGGAAGAGCCTTCCGGCTGCCGAATTCCTCGATTGGTTTAGCCAGAACGACCGGTTCATCATAAGGACGATCCCCCTTGTCGTCGTTCCGACCCTCATCGGCCTGATCGGTTCGCTCTGGCTCAGTTGGAGCGAGGGAGGACTACGTGCACTGTGGATCGGGGCGATCGCCTGTGTCGCTGCCGTTCTGGTTCTCACTATGGCCTGGTTCCTTCCGACCAACGCGCAATTCGCCACCAAGTCGATTCCCCTGGATCAGGTGCCCGCCCGGCTAGACACCTGGCTCATGGTCCACAACGTTCGAATCGTGCTCGCCACCGTCGCGTCGGTGCTCGGGATTCTGGCAGTCGCTCGGTGAAGGGCGGGACCGGCGCTGGGAACGCAAGGCGTAATAAAGCCTGCCATCTTGGCTATCCGCAACCCGGGATAGATCGCGGAGCAATTGGCTCACGACGCCGAAGAAAGCATCGGACCGAAACCTGGAAGAACACTGAAGGGGATGGTTTGCTGATCGTTGAGACGCGCTACAACTGAAGCCGTTCAGCCAAGTCAATGAAGTCGCTGGCCACCAGGTCCCAGGCCTGATCAGGGTGCAAGTCTGTGGTCTGCGCTAACCCGTGCTCGGTCGGACGCGGGACAAAGGCTGTTCGCAATCCGCATGCCCGAGCCGCTGCAAGGTCGCCATTGTGGGCGGCCACAAGACAGATCTCAGCTGGCTTCATTGCCAGGACGTCAGCGGTGCGAAGATAGGCTTGCGGCATCGGCTTGTACGCCTGCACGACTTCGGCGCCGAGGATCGCATCCCAGGGGATGCGACTACGCTTCGCCATGTTGAGCATGAGGACGATGTTACCGTTCGAGAGCGGCGCGATGATATAGCGGGCCTTCAGCCGTGTGAGGCCGGCCACCGCGTCCGGCCATGGCTCTAATCGGTGCCATGCCAGGTTCAGTTCGTCCAGTTCGGACGCTGGCACCGAAGCCGGGTCGATCCCGAATTCTGGCAAAACAGCTTCCAGATTCTCCCGATGCAGCACGTCGAGCCGTGTAAAAGGCCGCCGGCCGCTGCGCACCTCCTCCATCGCTGGGGAGTAACGGCTGCGCCACGCATCCGCGAAAGCGGTAAGAATGGCGGATCCTGCTCCATGCCGCTTCAGGAACGGTTCAGCTTCGCGCGCCACGCCGCTGCGCCAATCGACGACAGTGCCGAATACGTCGAATACCAAGGCACGTACGCCATCCAATGCCATCACATTCGGCTCCTCGATCCCACACTAAATGACCGTCGCATTCGGGTGGCGAGCGCCCCTTGCGGCTGTCGCAAAAATCGTCCGCGAAACACCCATTTTTGCGAGGGAAATTTGCGACAGGCAAACCATTGACCGGATGGACAGGGTGAAACTATCGCGAAGCTCAGAATATGTGCGAAGGGCGACCGGCATCACTACTCCAGAATGACGATGGCCTCCACCTCGAAGAGCATGGGGTCAATTGCAAGCTTGGGAACGGGAATCAGGGTCTGCGCCGGCAGCGCCTCACCGAACATTTTCTTGACGTTCTTGGTCAACACCTCAAGCTTGGACATATCGTGATCGACCACGAAGACCGTGAGCTTGGCGACCTGATCCGGCCTGGCACCGAGCGCATCGAGGGCGGTACGCAAATTTGCGTAGGCCTGCTCGACCTGGACAGCGAAGTCGGGCGACAAGGCTCCCGTGCTGTCTTGGCCGCCCTGTCCGGAGATGTAGGCCAACCGGCCATCGCGGGGCGTGATCACCGCCGTGCTGTAGCCATTCGGCGACGGGTCGTAGAGGGTTTGTGGATTGACGATGGTCAGCTTGAGATCCTTCTCATTCGCTGTCGTCGCAGCGGGAACTCCGATGATCATCATAATTAGCCCTCCGATAAGCAGATGCTTGATTGTGCGTGACATGATTTTCTCTTGGCTCTGCGAGCAACGTATCCTCGCGGCCGGCATGATTGAACTTTAACCGTATCGCCCATACGATCACTCGTGCGACGTACGAGTCGTCGTATGGTACGCCGTACGAGTCAATCGTTCAAGATCGACATTCGTCGCGTTGCCGGTCAAAATCGACGTTCTGAACAGCGAGGGGAGACGGATGGCTGCCAAACGCAGCGGCGCCCGGAGCAAACGAGGGATAAATGAGCGGCTCCAGCCCGTGCAGGAGCCGCGCAGTGAACCGCCGCTCTCTCGGGAACGCATCGTGGCGACCGCGGTAGAACTGCTGGACGCCCAGGGAGTCGACGGATTGACGATGCGTCGGCTGGCCGATCGCCTCGGTTCGGGCGTGATGAGCCTGTATTGGCACGTCGACAACAAAGAGGATGTCTTTGATCTGGCGCTCGACTCGGTGCTCGAATATCGCGGACCGCCGCAAATGGTTGAGTCTCGAGACTGGCGCGGAGAAGTCGTTCATATGCTCGAAGACTGGCGCGCCAGCATGCTGCGCCATCCTTGGTCGGCATCGCTGTTGCCGCGCCGGGCACTCGGCCCGAACATACTCAGTCGCCTAGAACTGCTGAGCAACACCTTGTCCAGAGCCGGGGTTGCGGACGCAGATGTGAACGTCGCGATATGGTCGCTCTGGAACTATGTGATGGGCGCCACCATCACCCGGGCGAGCTTCGACCTCTCGGACGACGACAGGGCCGCCGCGCAGCAACGCCTTACACGTCTCAGCGAACGCTACCCGACAATCGAACGCTCTCGTCTGCTGATGGAGACCGATTGGAGTGGCACCTTCCGGAAAGGCCTCGGTTTCCTCCTCGATGGCCTCTCTCCAGGATGAGGCTGAACGGTAGCTTTGGGCTCAAAGCGACTGTCGCAAAATCCCCGTTTACACGACGTTTTTGCACCTGATTTTTGCAACGTCGCATGAGAAGCCTTTGCGGCAAGGTCTAGGGTTCCACAGCGGGTCGTGAGCCGAAATGCAAACTGAGACACTGCCCAGGGCACTTGACGAAAGGTCGGCCGCGCGCAAAACTGCTAAGATATCAGACCAATTTTGGATGTAGGTTCCCATGCGAGCGCGCGGCGAACTGCCCGGGGCACCTGCCACGCGTGTCGCAATCGCCACGCTCCCGCCATTGGATCGCGGCAAGCAGGTTATGGAAGCGCTGGCCGACTATGTCGAGCGCGCTGCGTTGAAGAGCGGTGACCAGCTTCCGACCGAACGCGAATTGATGGCCGCGCTTTCCGTCGGGCGCTCGACGATACGCGAGGCGATGGGGCGTTTCGAAGCGCTCGGCGTCACCGAGACCCGCAAAGGCAGCGGCACCTATCTGCTCAAGCCGATATCCGCCGGCACGATCCATTTGCCGCTGTCGCTCGATACGGCAGAGCTGCGCGATGGTCTCTTGCACACCCTCGAGGTACGCCGCGGCATCGAGGCCGAGGCAAGCATGGTCGCGGCGCGGCGGCGGACAGTCGACGATCTGCGGACGATCGAGGAAAAACTCATCGAGATGGAGCGCGTCCATCTCGCCACCGGCACGTCGGGTCCGGAAGACCTGGCCTTTCACCTGGCCGTCTACGACGCCACGCACAACCCGCTTTTCCGGCAGCTCCTGGGGCAGATGCGCGAAGCGTTCGAGCGCTTCTGGGACCATCCTTTCGACCGGCAGGATTTCGCGCGGCGATCGTTCCCGTATCACCGCGAGCTGTTCGATGCCATCGTCGCCAGGGACGCGGAGCTGGCGCGCGGAAAAACGCTGAAGATCCTCGAGATCGTGGAAGAGGATATCGAGGAAATGTCGAAATGAACGGTCCCGATTTTTTCGACCAGGCATCGCTGATCGCCGCGCATGACGAGGGCAACGCCTTCGATGCCGTCGTGCCGCCGATCGTGCAGACTTCGCTCTTCACCTTCCCGAACTATGACGAGATGCTCGAGACGTACCGCGGCGAAAAGGTGCGGCCGACCTACACGCGCGGGCTGAACCCGACCGTGCGCATGTTCGAGGAAATGCTGGCAAAGCTGGAGGGCGCCGAGGACGCGATCGGTTTTGCAAGCGGCATGTCCGCCATCTCGTCGGCAGTGCTGAGCTTCGTCGAGCCGGGCGACCGCATCGTCGCGGTCAGGCATATCTACCCGGACGCGTTCCGGCTGTTCGGGACGCTGCTCGCGCGCATGCGCATCGAGGTGACCTATGTCGACGGGCGCGACGAAGCCGCTGTCGCGAGCGCCCTGCCTGGCGCCAAGCTGTTCTATATGGAAAGCCCGACCAGCTGGGTCATGGAAACCCATGACATCGGTGCGCTCGCTGCGCTGGCAAAGTCCCGCGGCATCCCGACCATCATCGACAACAGCTGGGCCAGCCCGGTCTTCCAGCGGCCGCTGTCGCTCGGCGTCGATGTGGTGGTCCACTCCGCGTCCAAGTATCTGGGTGGCCACAGCGATGTCGTCGCCGGCGTGGTCGCGGGCTCGAAGGGCTTGATTGGCCGCATCCGCGGCGAAGCCTATCCATATCTCGGCGGCAAGCTGTCGCCATTCGACGCCTGGCTCTTGATTCGTGGCTTGCGCACACTGCCGATCCGGATGCGCGCGCATCAGGCCTCCGGCCTCGAAATCGCACGGCGCCTGCAGGATCATCCGATCGTCGAGAAGGTCTGCCATCCGGGGTTGGCCAACCTGCTTCCTGCGGGGCTCACCGGCACGTCGGGCCTGTTCTCATTTGTCTTCCGCGACGGCATCGACATCCGGACGTTTGCCGACCGCCTCAAGCTGTTCAAGCTAGGCGTGTCCTGGGGCGGCCACGAAAGCCTCATCGTGCCCGGCGAGGTCGTGCTGCAGCAGAAGGCCCAACCCAATTCCGCGATGGCGTTCGGCGTCCATCCGCGGTCCGTGCGTCTCCATGTCGGCCTCGAGGGAACCGAGGCGCTGTGGAGTGACCTGGAAGCGGCTATCACAGCCGCGTCCGAAGAAAAGACCTGAAGCAACCAGACAAGAAGGGAACGGAAAATGAAGAAGCTTCTTATCACCGCATTCGCCACCGTACTGATGTCGGGTGCTGCACTCGCCGACACGACGCTGAAGCTCGTGGAGGTGATCACCAGCCCCGAGCGCACCGAAACCCTGAAATCGATCGTCTCCAAATTCGAGGCTGCCAACCCGGGCACGAAGGTCGAGGTCATCTCGTTGCCCTGGGGCGAGGCGTTCCAGAAATTCGCGACCATGGTGTCCGCCGGCGAAATCCCCGACGTCATGGAGATGCCGGACACCTGGCTGTCGCTCTATGCCAACAACGGTCTTCTCGAGAGCCTCGAACCCTATCTTGCCAAATGGGAGCACACCTCGGGCCTCACCGATCGCGCGCTCGAACTCGGCCGCGACGTGAACAACACCGCCTACATGCTGCCCTACGGCTTCTATCTCCGGGCGATGTTCTACAACAAGAAGCTGTTCCAGGAGGCTGGTGTCACCGAGCCGCCCAAGACGATGGACGAGTTCGTGGCGGCGTCGGAAAAAGTATCCAAGCTTCCAGGCAAATATGGCTACTGCCTGCGCGGCGGGCCGGGCGGCCTCAACGGCTGGATCATGTTCGGCGCAACCATGGCCGGGTCCAACAAGTTCTTCAACGAAGACGGCACCTCGACGATGAACAGCGAAGGCTGGGTCAAGGGACTGACCTGGGTCGTCGACCTGTACAAGAAGGGATTGGCACCGAAGGACAGCGTCAACTGGGGTTTTAACGAAATCGTCGCCGGATTCTACACCGGCACCTGCGCAATGCTTGATCAGGATCCAGACGCGCTGATCGCGATAGCCGAGCGGATGAAGCCGGAAGACTACGGCGTCACGACCATGCCGAAGGGGCCGTCCGGCAAGACGTTTCCGACCATCGGCTATGCCGGTTGGTCGATGATGGCGGCCAGCCAGAACAAGGACCTCTCCTGGAAGCTGATCGAAACGCTCGAAGGGCCCGAGGGCAATGTCGAGTGGAACAAGCGCACCGGTGCGCTGCCGGTCCACAAGTCGGCCGAAAAGGATCCCTTCTACGCAAGCGAGCAGTTCAAGGGCTGGTTCGCCGAACTCGAGGACAAGGATGCGGTGCCGACGGTCATGCCGACCTATCTCGAGGAGTTCGCCTTCTTCAAGGACTCGATGGTCATCAAGACCAGTCAACAGGCATTGCTCGGCGACATCACGCCCGAGGAAATGGCCAACCAGTGGGCCGACTATCTGACCAAGGCGCAGCAGAAGTACCTGGCCAAGAAATAAACGGCGGACCTAGAGCATCGGAGCCGCCCATCGCCGGGTGGCTCCGATAGGTCTCGTCCATGGTTGATTGGAAGGATGGCCAATTGGAACGAAAGCGTTAGCTGATGGTTTTTGACGCCACCGCCGGGTTCCCGGAATCGCGCCGCCGGTCGCTGGTCGACCGGATCACGCGCCACGCCGAGCCATATCTTTACACCGCCCCGGCGCTGATTCTGATCGTCACCATCATGCTGGCGCCGCTGGTGCTAGGCCTGTCCTACGCCTTCCGTGACGTGCACTTGCTCAATCCCTTCTCTGGCGGGTATGTCGGGCTCGATCATTTTCGCACCCTTTATGACGACGATAATTTCTATCGGGCGCTGCGCAACACGCTGTGGTGGACCGGCGCGTCCGTCCTCCTGCAGTTCGTGTTCGGCCTGGTCCTGGCGCTGTTGCTCGACCGGCCGTTTGCCGGCCGCGCCATAGCGCAGGCGCTGGTGTTCCTGCCCTGGGCGGTGCCGACCTTCCTCACCGGGCTCAATTGGGCGTGGCTGTTCAATCCCGTCATCGGACCGCTGCCGCATTGGCTTTATGCGCTCGGCCTGATGAGCGAGCCGGCCAACATCCTTTCCAATCCGCAGCTCGCCATGTGGGGACCGATCATCGCCAACGTCTGGTGGGGCATTCCCTTCTTCGCCATCACGCTGCTGGCCGCGCTTCAGGCTATCCCACGCGACCTCTACGAGGCGGCGGCGATCGACGGCGCCGGCGCGATCAGGCGGTTCACGTCGATCACGTTGCCATTCCTGGCGCCGACCATTGCGATCACCGTGCTGTTGCGCACTGTCTGGATCTCGAACTTCGCCGACCTGATCATCGTCATGACCAGCGGCGGGCCGGCCGACCGCACGCAGATCGTCGCGAGCTACATCTTCACGCAGGCCTTCAGAGCCCTTGATTTCGGCTACGCCTCGGCCATCGCGCTGGTGCTGCTCGTCCTGCTGCTCGCCTATTCGATGCTGATCGTCATGCTGCGGCAAGTCCTGATGGATCGGTCGTGATGGGTCGGGGGATGACCAGATGAACAGGTATTCGACCTTCGGCACCGCGCTGCACCGCCTGGCGATCCTCTGCTACGTGGTCTTTGCGCTGTTCCCGCTGTTCTGGCTGTTGAAAGTATCGGTGACGCCGAACGACCTGCTCTATTCGGAGGGCGTGCGGATGTGGCCGTCGCGGATGAGCTTTGAACATTTCCGTTTCGTGCTCGCCCACAGCGCATTTCCGGTCTTCTTCAGGAACAGCATGATCGTTGCCGGCGCAACGGCCGTGATCGTGACGCTGCTCGCGTCCCTCTCCGGCTATGCGTTGTCGCGTTTCACCTTCCGCGGCAAATACTGGCTGGTCGCGCTGATGCTGCTCACCCAGATGTTTCCATTGGTGATGCTGGTCGCGCCGATCTTCAAGATGCTCTCGCCGCTCGGGCTGACCAACAGCCTGACCGGGCTGGTGGTCGTCTACACCGCCTTCAACATCCCCTTTGCGACGTTCCTGATGCAGTCGTTTTTCGACGGCATTCCCAAGGAGTTGGAGGAGGCGGCCAAGATCGATGGCGCCACGCAGTTCATGGCGTTTCGCCAGATCGTCCTGCCGCTGACGCTGCCCGGCATTGCGGCGACGCTGGGCTTTGTATTCACCGCCGCATGGAGCGAACTGCTGTTCGCGCTGATGCTGATTTCGGGCAACAGCGCCGCCACGTTTCCGGTCGGTCTGCTCACCTTCGTGTCGAAGTTTTCGGTCGATTTCGGGCAGATGATGGCGGCCGGCGTGCTGGCGCTGATCCCGGCCTGCCTCTTCTTCCTGTTCATCCAGCGCTATCTGGTCCAAGGCCTGACGGCCGGCGCGGTCAAGGGCTGAGTGAGGTTCCATGGCATCGATCGACATCCGCAACGTCCGCAAGAATTTCGGCATCGTCTCCGTGCTGCATGGCGTCGACCTGTCGATAGAGAACGGCGAGTTCGTGGTGCTGGTGGGGCCGTCGGGCTGCGGCAAGAGCACGCTGCTGCGCATGATCGCCGGGCTCGAGGAGGTGACCGAAGGTGAGATCCGGATCGACGGCATGCGCGTCAATGAGCGGGCGCCCAAGGACCGCGACATCGCCATGGTGTTCCAGTCCTACGCGCTCTATCCGCACATGAATGTCGCCGAGAACATGAGCTATGGCCTGCGCATCCGGAAGGCTGCCCGCGAGAAGATCACGGCCGCCGTCAGCAATGCAGCCAGGAAGCTTGAGCTGCAGCCGCTGCTTGCGCGGCGGCCGAAGGCACTGTCGGGCGGTCAGCGCCAGCGCGTGGCGATGGGCCGCGCGATCGTGCGACAGCCCAAGGCATTCTTGTTCGACGAGCCGCTGTCAAATCTCGATGCGCGCTTGCGTGAGCAGATGCGGGCAGAGATCAAGAAGCTGCACCGCGATCTCGGCGCGACCTCGATCTATGTCACCCACGACCAGATCGAGGCGATGACACTGGCCGACCGGATCGTCGCTATGCATGAGGGCGTGGTGCAGCAGGTCGGCAGCCCGCTGCAGCTTTACGACCGCCCTGCCAACCTGTTCGTGGCCGGCTTCATCGGATCGCCGGCCATGAATTTTCTGTCGGCGCGCTATGAGGTCGGCGCAGGCACGGCCGGCGCACGATTGCCCGATGGAACGCTGATTGCGCTTTCGTCAGCCTATCAACTCGAGCAAGGCGCGGCGGTGACGCTCGGCATCCGGCCGGAGCATGTCGAGATGTCGCCGGGCTCGGAGAGCAGCCTGAGGGCGACGGTCGACCTGATCGAGCCGACCGGCTTCGGCATCATCCTGCATCTCGGCCTGCATGGCCTGCCATTCAACGTCTTCACGCTGGACAGGGCGGCGCTGACGGCTGGCCCGACGGTGACGGTGGCTTTCCCGCCGCAACATCTGCATTTGTTCGACGAGACGGGAATGCGCGCATTGGAAACGAGCCTCCAGAAGGGGAAGGGCTGATCCTCCTCATCGGGCGCTCAGATCATTCGGATTCTCCCAAATCCGGTTCCCACCTTTGGGTCCGACGCTATTGTCTATCTTGGCACCGCCGAATTCGATACGACATTTGATCTCGGCCTCGACATGGCTCTGGTACGAGATGGAACGCGCCCGCGGCGCTAATGCTAATATCTGGGCAAGGTAGTCGAGCGCATGCGCTTTCTGTTTCTTCTGATCCTGCTCGCCGGCATCGGCATCGGCGTCGTCTATCCCTGGGCGATGACCAATTTCTCCGGCCATGAGATCGGGACCTGGCGGGTTTACGAACAGGGCCGGTTCATGCCGGCGACGGTGCCGCTGGCCGCTCGCGACGCGCCGGTGCGGGTGCTGGTCGACCTCACCGCGAGAACCGAACGCATCGTCTCGCAACAGCGCACCGTGCTGACGCTGACCGCAGCCACCGGCGGCAGGACGGTGCTCGCCTCGACGCTGCAATTCAACCATTCGGAAAATCCGCGCCAGGTCAGCCCGCAACTGCCGGACAAGATCTTTCGCGACGAAGCCGGCCTGATCGCGAAGGTCAGCCCCGGCCCGTACCTCTTCACCCTCGGCCCGGGCGACGCCGAAGGCATCGAGATGCGGGTGGTGGACCTCGTGCTGCGTTCCGGTGTCGGCGAGATCGATCGCCGGGCGCGGCCGGTCGGCTTCTCGCTGATAGCGGCCGGCCTGATCGGGCTGCTGTTGGCGTTGCGTTTCGGCGGCCGCCGGCCGCAAAATCCGAACTCGCAGCCGCCACCGCCCCGCTGGGGCAGGGGCTCGAACTAGACCGTGAATTACCGCCACGCCTATCACGCCGGAAACTTCGCCGATGTTGTCAAGCATGTCGTGCTGAGCCGGCTCGTCGAATATCTGAAGCAGAAGGACAAGGCCTTTCGCGTCATCGACACCCATGCCGGCATCGGCCGCTACGACCTGTCGTCGACTGAAGCGCAAAAGACCGGCGAATGGCAAGGCGGCATCGGCCGACTGGTCGATGCCGCGCTTGACGCGCCGGCGGCAGCACTTCTGGCGCCTTATCTGGAAGCTGTCAGTTCGCTCAATCCCGAAGGCGGCGTGAAAAAATATCCCGGCTCGCCGCTGATCGCGCGTCATCTCATGCGCAAGCAGGACCGGCTGTCAGCGATCGAATTGCATCGCCAGGATGCCGCGAAACTGAGGGCGCTATTCCAAGGCGATTTCCAGACCCGGGTGATCGAGCTCGACGGTTGGCTGGCGCTCGGCGCGCATCTGCCGCCGAAGGAAAAGCGCGGCCTCGTACTCGTCGATCCGCCGTTCGAGGAGGAGGGCGAGTTCGATCGCCTCGTCGACGGGCTGCGGAAAGCCCATAAGCGCTGGCCCGGCGGCATCTATGCTTTGTGGTATCCGGTCAAGGACCGCAAGGCGGTCGCCGCCTTCCGGAAGGCGCTGGTGCAGTCAGGCGTCCCGAAGCTGCTCGACATCGGCTTCGAGATCAGGCCGCCATCGGCCGAGGCCAGCCTCGACGGCAGCGGCATGGTGGTGGTCAACCCGCCGTTCACGCTGGAGGGCGAGCTGCGCACGCTGCTGCCGGCCTTGCACACATTGCTTGTCGTTGAAAAACCAGCGCACTGGACGCTGGAATGGCTGGCGGCGTAGGGCGGCAGAGGTATTCGCGCGCCTGTCCTGGCTGAAGGCGATTTCGAACTAGGAAACCATTGTCTCTACAACCGCTTGACCGCGCGCAAGCGAATCCGCACAGTGCGCGCAATCGACCATAAGAGGCTGCCATGACTCGCTTCGCCCAATCCGCCCTTGCCGCACTGATCGCCCTTTGCACGCCGCTCGGCACGTCCCTCGCTGTCACCCAAGCAGCAAAGGCTGCCGACCTTGCCGTCTATGTCGACGAAGACAGCGGCGTTTGCGGTGAGGCTTGGGTGCTGAACAAGATCACCAGCCGCTTCTCCTACCAGGTGCACCACGTGCCGAATCTGCCCGATGTCGAGATCACCGATTTCCAGCGGATCCATCAGCACCGCTATCTGCCGGCCAACGAAACCTGGCCGATCGGCCGCCGCTATTGCGGCGCCACCGTCAGCCTGTCCGACGGCCACGCCCGTACCATCTGGTATCTGATCGAGGAAGGGCAGGGCTTTGCCTCGATCGGCAACAATGTCGAATTCTGCGTCTCGGGCTTCGACCGCTGGATGGTCTACAACGGCCGCTGCCGAGTCCTGCGCTGAACGCGTTTACCTGGCTGCTCCGCCTCATCGAGGATGGCGCGAAGGAAGGCGGCGTGACCGCGAAAGGCGCGCCGTCCGATTGACGTCGCCTTGACCCGCGTTTGCGGCCGACGTCCGACAAACAGCTTTTCGACATCGACATATCCCGCTTTGGCAAGCGTATCGATATGCGCGCCGAGATTGCCGTCGGTCGCATTGACGATGGCCTTCAATCGGGCGAATTCCAGCGCTTTGCGCCTTTCCAGAGAATTCAGCGTGGCCATGATCCTGAGCCGCACGCTCTGGTGGATGATTTCGTCGGCAGCCATCATCGGGCCTGCTGTGGTGTCCGGCGTTCAGTCTCACTGGTCTGGGACAGCGCCGCTTGATCTTGTGCGAATGACATGCGCTTCTCCCGCATACTGCAGAATACTCTGCTGAATAGAGTAATCTGTCAACCTTAGCAAAAAATTGCCCCTCTCGAACGCAGGCAAGGTCCTGGCGCAGAGCGGGCCGCGTTTTGCTTTTGCAGCTTGTGTAGATCGTCCGGTTGACAAGACGATGAGATCGTTGAAGCAGCCGCATCATGGTGTTGCCGGTCGATGATCAACGAGCAAAACGCTTGCTAACCTTCAGCGCTTCGTAGCAAGATTGGTCCGGCAAAGCGCGCACAATGTCTGTAGCAAACCGTCGGCAAAGATCGATGAGCAGCAACGGCATTTTGCGAAATCAGCACGAGCGTGTGTCGCCTGTAACCAAAACTTAAACTGAAAAAATCATGCTAATGCTTCGCTGGCTAGACAAGCGCGAGTCAGATATGCATTACGCGCCGGGTCATTAACGGCCGTCGGCACAACTAAGGGGCATGATATGGCTAAACAGTCATCCAAAGCGCCGGCATCCAAGTCACCGGCAAAGAAGGCACCGGCAAAGAAAGCACCAGTAAAAGCGGTGGCGGCAAAGGCCGCAGCCGCTGTGAAGAAAGCAGCACCTGCTGCCAAGCCGAAGGCCGCCGCGGCCAAGGCAAAAGCAGCGCCGGCCAAGAAGCCAGCCGCGAAGGCCGCGGCAAAACCGGCAGTGAAGAAAGCAGCACCAGCCAAGGCCAAAGCAGCGCCGGCCAAGAAGCCGGCCGCGAAAGCCGCGGCGAAGCCGGCAACGAAGAAAGCAGCACCTGCCAAGACTGCGACGATAAAGAAGGCTGCACCGGCCAAGAAGGCTGCGCCGGCAAAGAAAGCGGCTGCAGCGAAGTCTTCGGTAGCGGTGAAGAAAGCAGCGCTGGCGGCCAAGCCGAAGGCGAAGGCAGCGCCCGCGAAGGCGAAGGCCAAGAAGTAATCGCGTTTCTTCGCTCGCGGAGAAGACCGTTAAGGGCGGGTGCCGGACAGGCGCCTCGCTCGCAGGGTCAGTGCTCGGGCAAGAATAGAGGCGGAGGGAAGACAGCTTTTCGCAGCTCCCAGGACTTCGCCGCACGGCGAAGTCCGGTGGGGCATTTCTCTGTGCCCGCAGAGGAATTCTCGGTGCAAGACCGGTGGCTAGGTTCGGGTCTGTCTGACCTGTTCAGATTCTCTTGGGCTGCAACTGCCGTACCGCTCATTGCCTCAAGATCGCAGAGGAACGGTCGTTTGCCGTGGCGCCCGGTTTTTCCGCCTGTGGGCTGTTGATCATGCCGGCATGCCCGGCCAACAGTGTCGCGGAAATGGATCATGCGCAAATTCTAAGTGCTACAGCATTCTTTGCGCGTCCACGCGCTCTGTACTCGGCAACCAGGAACCCGATCATGCCCAGACTGCTCTACGCCTCCACGTCCCCTTACAGTTCCAAGGTGCGCATGGCCGCGCTTTATGCCGGCATCGCAGTCGATCTCGTGCCGATAAAAACCGAAGACAAGCCGGCCTACCTGATCGACGCCAATCCGCTCGGCAAGATCCCGGTGCTGGTGCTCGACGACGGCCGCTCGGTCCACGACAGCCGCGCCATTAACCAGCATCTCAACCGCATGTCGAAGAACGCGCTGTTCCCGCGCAATCCCGACAAGCGCCTCGAGGCAGAAGTGCTGGAGGCACTGGCCGACGGCATCTGCGACTGCGCGCTGTCGATGGTCTATGAGCGGCGCACGCGCCCCGAAGACATGGTCTACCAGCCGTGGCTCGACCGCCAGTGGGCGAAGATCACCAGCGCGCTCGATCTGCTCAACGCCAATCCGCCAAAGCTGCCAAAGAAGATCACCGCCGGCCAGCTGGCGCTGCGCGCCTGCCTTGGCTATCTCTCGCTGCGCTTTGCCGGAAAGTGGGAAAAGGGCCGCAGCAGGCTGGTCCGCTGGGCAACGCGATTTGACGAGAAGTTTCCCGAGCTGAAACCCTGCGTCCCGGCGTGAGCGGCAGCCAGAGAACGGGTCATAAAAAAGCCGGGCGCGAGGCCCGGCTTTTTCGTGTCGTGGCTTGGACGATTTTAGAACTTCATACCGACGCCAAAGGTGACGCGGTTGTCGGTCGACTTGACCTTGCCGATACCGTCAAAGTCCTTGTCGCCGAAGTCGGTGTAGCGATACTCGACACGGCCGAACACATTGTCGGTGATCTTGATGTCGGTACCGACGCCGGCCGTCCAGCCGAGCATGGTTTGTTCGTCGCTGACGCCGGCCGCTTCGATCTCCTGGTTCTTGAGCGCGCCACCGGCGGTGCCGTAGAGCAGGATTTCCGGGGTGACGGCGTAGCCGAGGCGGGCGCGCAGCGAGCCTTCGAAGCCGCCCTTGGCCTCGACGCCACCATCGTCGCCCTCGATGCCGCTATAGCCGATATCGGCTTCAGCACCGTACACGAAGTTCTCCGCCTGCCACTGATAGCCGCCAAAGACGCCGCCGACAAAACCATCGGTGTCGACGTCAGTGCCGAAATCATCGGCATCGGCGTGACCGCTGAAGCCGTAGCCGACGCTCACACCGGCATAGGGACCGGCCCAGGAAGCGACCGGCAGTTCGGCGATCGGGGCGGGTGCCGGCGGCTCTTCCGAGATGACGTCAGCAGCATAGGCGGTTCCGCCGAGGGCGAAGAGCCCAAACGCCACCGCCAGCGGTCGCGCAAATTTAAGATTGGCTTGCATTGTTCTTTACTCCTTAAGCCACAGGCACAGGCTTGCTTTTCACAAGCGCCCTCAACCCGCCGGGGGAAAAACGGGTCTGGCGCTCAACGGTTCCGAATGTCGTGTCGAAATGCGGCTGAAGCGAACCTGAACTTGGGTCATTACCCGGCACGAATGAGGCTGAATTTTGACGTTGCATCTGCGCAACAGATAGTGTCAGGAGGCTTTGCCGTGCGATGCCGAACACCGCTTGGAGCAAGGAGTCCGGCGCCCTATATTGCGGTCTGACGGCCGAGTCCCGGCCACAGTCGAAAGACCGATCCGGCCGCTTTGCCACAATGCTGCCCAAGGTCCGAACGGCATTTAACGCTCGGCCGGCCATATTTCGCCGGCGGGCTGAAATCGAAGCCCATTGAGGATTGACAGGATGAGCAAGGCCGCTGGAACGGCGCTGGTGACGGGCGGGGGCAAGCGGATCGGCAAGGCGATCGTCGAGGATCTGGCCGCGAACGGTTTTGCTGTCGCGATCCATTGCAACCGCTCGCGAGCCGAGGCGGATGCGTTGGCCGCGCGGATCAACGGCGGTCATTTTGGCCAGGATGGCCGCGCCGCTGTGGTCGCCGCCGACCTGACCGACATGGCCGCGGTCGGCGACCTGATCGGCCGCGCCGCAGCCGCGCTCGGGCCTGTTACACTGCTGGTCAACAATGCCTCGCTGTTCGTGGACGACACGGTTCAGGACGTCGACTGGCTTGCCTGGGACCGTCACTTCGCCATCCATGTGAAGGCGCCGGCACTTTTGGCGCAAGAATTCGCCCGCGCGCTGCCGGAAGGCCAGGACGGGCTGATCGTCAATATGATCGACCAGCGCGTCTGGCGCCCGACGCCACGCTATTTCTCCTATGCGCTGTCGAAATCCACATTGTGGACGCAGACGCAGATGATGGCGCAGGCGTTGGCACCCCGCATTCGCGTCAACGCCATCGGCCCCGGCCCGACGCTGAAGAGCGCGCGCCAGGAAGACAGCGATTTTGCCGCGCAGGTCGACGGCTTGATCCTGAAGCGCGGCCCGGAATTGCCTGAATTCGGCGCCACCATCCGCTATCTCTGGGGCGCGCGCTCGGTCACCGGCCAGATGATCGCGCTCGACGGCGGCCAGCACCTTGCATGGCAGACGCCGGATGTGACAGGCATTATCGAATGAGTCCCATGGACCAGAAACACAAACGAGGCGGCGCCGCCGACGACCTGCCCCCCGATGTCGACCTCGAGGACGAGGCGGCGGAGGAGATCGTCGATCCGTCAGCTCCCGGTTCCGGCGGCCCTGACGTCGCCTTCACGGCCATCGATTGGACGCCGCATGCCGGCGATGCCGACGGCATGGTCGGCGCCGAAGTCATCCAGACCCTGGTCAAACGGCTGCCCAACGCGCCCGGCGTCTACCGCATGATGAATGCCGCAGGCGACGTGCTCTATGTCGGCAAGGCGCGCAGCCTGAAGAAGCGGGTGACCAATTACGCGCAAGGCCGTTTCCACACCAGCCGCATCGGCCGAATGGTGCGCGAGACGGCGACGATGGAGTTCGTCGTCACCCGCACCGAGATCGAAGCGCTGCTGCTGGAAGCCAACCTTATCAAGCGCTTGCGGCCGCGCTTCAATGTGCTGATGCGGGACGACAAGTCGTTCCCCTACATCCTGTTGACCGGCGATCATGTCTCGCCCGGCATCTACAAGCATCGCGGCGCGCGCTCGCGCAAGGGCGACTATTTCGGCCCATTCGCCTCGGCCGGCGCCGTCGGCCGCACCATCAATTCGCTGCAGCGCGCTTTCCTGCTCAGGAGCTGCACCAACTCCTTTTACGAGAACCGCACGCGGCCGTGCCTGCTGTTCCAGATCAAGCGCTGCGCCGGCCCGTGCACCGGCGAAATCTCGCATAGTGACTATGCCAAGCTGGTCGCCGAGGCGAAGGACTTCTTGTCCGGCCGTAGCCAGAAGGTGAAGACCGATATCTCCGCCGCCATGCAGCAGGCCGCGGAAAACCTCGACTTCGAGCGCGCCGCCATCTATCGCGACCGGCTGGCGGCGCTGTCGCATGTGCAGAGCCATCAGGGTATCAACCCGCAGACCGTCGACGAGGCCGATGTCTTTGCCATCCACCAGGAAGGCGGCCAGGTCTGCATCCAGGTGTTCTTCTTCCGCACCGGCCAGAACTGGGGCAACCGCGCCTATTTCCCCAAGGCCGATCCGGCGCTGGACGCGGCCGAAGTGCTGGGCTCGTTCCTGGCGCAATTCTATGACGACAAGCCGACGCCGCGCACCATCCTGTTGTCGCGTGGCGTCGAGGACCAGGAATTGCTGGCCGAGGCGCTCTCCACCCGCGCGGGCCGCAAGGTGGCCATCTTGGTGCCGCAGCGCGGCGAGAAGAAAGACCTGACCGACAACGCGCTGCAGAATGCCCGCGAGGCGCTCGGCCGCCGGCTGGCCGAGACCTCGACGCAAGGGCGGCTGCTCACCGGCTTCGCCGAGACTTTCGGCCTGAAAAAACCGCCGGTGCGCATCGAGGTCTACGACAACTCCCACATCATGGGCACCAACGCCGTCGGCGCCATGGTTGTCGCCGGGCCGGAAGGCTTCGTGAAGAACCAGTACCGGAAATTCAACATCCGCTCGACCGAGATCACGCCGGGAGACGATTTCGGCATGATGCGCGAGGTCATGGAGCGGCGTTTTTCCCGGCTGCTGAAGGAACATGGCGATGTGCCGCAGAGCGAACAGGCGGCGGACGACACCCTGGCCGAACAGGGCGACGATATCGAGGATGCAGGCGGCTTCCCGGCCTGGCCAGACGTCATCCTCATCGACGGCGGCCAGGGCCAGATGACGGCGGTGCGCAAGATCCTCGCCGATCTCGGCATCGAGGATCGTGTCCAGGCCATCGGCATCGCCAAGGGCCAGGACCGTGACGCCGGCCGCGAACGCTTCTTCGTGAGGGGAAAGCCACCGTTCTCGCTCCCCGTGCGCGACCCGGTGCTCTATTTCGTCCAGCGGCTGCGCGACGAGGTCCACCGCTTCGCCATCGGCTCGCACCGCGCCCGCCGCAAGAAGGAGATGGTCAAGAGCCCGCTCGACGAGATCAGCGGCATCGGCCCGGGCCGCAAGCGCGCGCTGCTCATGCATTTCGGCACCGCCAAGGCGGTCAGCCGCGCCGCGATCGAGGATTTGGTCAAGGTCGACGGCATATCCGAGCAGGTGGCGAAGCTGGTCTACAACCATTTTCACGAGAGCTGATGGATTCGGCTATTTTCGGTTGGTCCATCGACTATCGCCTGTTGACCCCCCACATTCGCTTCTGATTTGAGTAGGCAGGCAGAAAGAGTTCCCAAAAATATGGCCCAGCGCGCATTCAACCTGCCCAACATGCTCACCTATGCCCGCATTCTCGCGGTGCCGCTGGTTGTGCTGTGTTTTTTTCTCGAAGGTCATCTGAAATCGAGCGACTTCGCCCGCTGGTCGGCGCTGATCATTTTCCTGCTGGCCTCGATCACCGACTATTTCGACGGCTATCTGGCGCGCGCCTGGCAGCAGACCTCGAACATCGGCAAGATGCTCGATCCGATCGCCGACAAGTTGCTGGTTGCCACTTGCCTGCTGCTGCTGGCGGCCGACACCGATAGGCATGCCGGCATCGCCGGCTGGTCGCTGTGGGCGGCGATCATCATCCTGTGCCGCGAGATCCTGGTCTCGGGCCTGCGCGAATATCTGGCGGCGCTGAAGGTCTCGGTACCGGTGACGCAGCTGGCAAAGTGGAAGACCACCATCCAGATGGTCGCCATCGCCTTCCTGCTCGCGGGACCTGCCGGCGACAAGATCTTCCCGCTGACTACGCAGACCGGGCTGGTGCTGTTGTGGATCGCCGCGCTTGTGACGCTTTACACCGGCTATGACTATTTCCGCGCCGGCCTCAAGCACATCATGGACGAGTAGCATGTCGACGAGGCTCATCTATTTCGCCTGGGTGCGCGAGCGGATCGGCAAGTCGCAAGAGGACGTCGACTTGCCCGCCGGCATCGAGACGGTGGCCGACCTGCTGCGCTGGCTGAAATCGCGCGGCGAGGAGTACGAGCACGCGCTGCAATATCCTGACGTGATCCGCGTCGCCATCAACCAGGAACACGTCGAGCACCGCGAGAAGATATCAGGCGCGCGCGAGATCGCGCTGTTCCCGCCGATGACGGGTGGCTGAAATGCCCGGCGCGGTGGTGCCGACGGTGCGCATCCAGGCGGAGGATTTCGATGTCGCCGCCGAGATCGCCAAGATGACGCAAGGCCGCGCCGACATCGGCGCCGTGGTGACTTTCTCGGGTCTCTGCCGCGATGAAGCGGGCAGGCTGGCGGCACTCGAACTCGAACATTATCCCGGCATGGCCGAGGCCGAGATCGGCCGCATCGCCGCCGAGGCGGTCGGCCGCTGGCCGCTGCAGGGCCTCACCGCCATCCATCGCCACGGCAGGATCGCGCCCGGTGAGAACATCGTGCTGGTGGTCGCTGCCTCCACGCACCGGCAGGCGGCGTTCGAGGCGGCGAGCTTCCTGATGGACTATCTGAAATCGCGCGCGCCGTTCTGGAAGAAGGAACACCATACCGACGGCTCGCAAGGCGGCTGGGTCGACGCCAAGGAGGCCGACGACGAGGCGGCAAGCCGCTGGAAGCAGGCCGTGCCGAAACGAAATTGATGCTTCGCGTCACCGCCGGACGGGTGGGAATCCCATCGACCCCAGATCAGCCTTTGTCAGTGCCGATCCAGTGATCGAGCGCAATCCGGCCGGGTCCCCACGCCATGATGCCGAGCGCCATCGCCGCCCAGGTGATGTGCAGCGGCCAGCCGTCCGGCACGGTGAGCTGTATGACCAGCGTCATCACGAGCAGCCCGAATGCCGCCAGTCGTGTCGCCAGGCCGAGAACAAGGAGAATTGGCAGCAGGATTTCCGCCGATCCTGAGATGAACGCTACCAGCCCAGGTGCGGGAAAATTGTAAGGGCCGCCGGGCAGATGCAGCTTGAGCTCCGAGCTGAAAAGCAGCGCGGCGACCTCGTTCAACTGCAGAAAACCGTCCCATTTGTTGATGCCGGACCGCCAGAACGGGACGGCGAGCGCGCAACGCAGGACAAGCTGCGTCAGCGATGGTGTGGCACCCGTGCGCAGGGCGGCATTCACCCTCTCGACGAGGGCGGCAATCCCTCGCGGCTTGGTGCTGGCGTTCTGCCCATGGTTCGTCATGGTCATCCTCCCTGGTGTGCCGCCGTGAAGGCGCCTGCTTGCAGCAGGCCGGCAATGTTCACGGCAAGGTCGAATTCGGCACGCTCCGCAAATGCTGCCGCCGCCGCCGCGCCGAGCGGCTCGCCCGTCATGAGACGGTCCAGGAAAACAGCACCGCCGGGCGGCAGGTGGTGAACGAAGACTTCGATGCCGGGCCGCGTGACCAGCGCATCTTCAGGGTCGCCCGCCTCAATCCGCCCGACAGGACCGTCGCTCCGGTTTGCCGCAAAGATCGTCACGACCGGATAGCGCGAGCGTATGGCGCGCGTTGCCGGGTGCGGCACGAACACGGTATCGGCCAGCCGTTCGGGCGGGATCGCCGCCAGTGCTCGGGACGCCAACGGTTCCGCGTCTGCGGCATGATAGGCGTCGAGCCAGGCACGCTCCATGCGCGCCACGTCGGCCAGCCACGGCATCGACTGCGCGTATTCGTAGCGCTCGATGAAATCGGGAAAGTCGCGGCCGTATTCGAACAGGAGCGGCGAGGTGGGTGGCGTTTCGCGGACATGAAAGCGCGCCATCGCGCGAAAGAAGTCCGGGCCAGTGATGCGCAGCGTCGCTGGAAAGCTGGCGGCCAGCGCATCGATCAGGCTGACCGTGACGTTGTTGCGGTAGACGGCATATCGCTTGATCGCAGCCTTCCCGTTCGGCCCCGAGACAACCTCAGGCGGGGCTCGGTCAGGATCGAGCAAACCGGCGGTGAATGCCGCGGCATAGTCGAACCGGCGGCCGAGATCGCGCGACTGGAGCTCATCCTGCGGCATGGGCTTTTCCGAACAAGCTGTCGGCATGACGGTCGAGGATCGCCTGGGCGGCGGCGGCCTCCGCCTTGAGCACCGGCCAATCGGGAATGTCGCTATCCCATTCGATCAGCGTCGGCAGCGGCCCGCATCGGCCGATGACGACATCGAAAAGCTTCCAGACCGCGTCGGCGACCGGGCCGTCATGGCTGTCGATGAGCAGCAGATCGCCCTCGTCATCCTCCTGCTCGGCGTGCCCGGCCAGATGGATTTGGCCGACATGCTGAAGCGGGAAATCCGCGAGATAGGAAAGGGCTGAAAAGCCGTGGTTGGTGGCTGAAACAAAGACGTTGTTGACGTCGAGCAGCAAGCCGCAACCGGTACGCCGCACCAGCTCTCGGATGAAATCCGTCTCGCTCATAGTCGATTCCGGGAAAAGGACGTAGGTCGAGGGGTTCTCGAGCAGTATCGGGCGGCCGATCGTCCCCTGCACCTCATCGATATGATCCGCCACTCGCGAAACCGTTGCATGCGTATAGGGTAGGGGAAGCAGGTCGTTGTAATAGGTTGTGTCGTGGGTCGACCAGGCGAGATGCTCGGAAACGAGCGCCGGTTCATAGCGGTCGACGAGCGCCTTGAAACGACCGAGATGCGCTTTGTCGAGCGGCCGCGGTCCGCCGATCGACATGCATACCCCGTGCAGCGAAACGGGATAGTCGCGGCGGATCTTGGTCAGCGCATCGTGCGGCGGGCCGCCGGCGCCCATGTAGTTTTCGGCGTGGACCTCGAAGAAGCCGTCCTTTGGGTCGTCGCCGAGGATCGCGGGTAGATGCTCGTGCTTGAAACTGGTGCCGGCAAGGCCAGCGATCGGGTGCGCCGGAAAGCGCGAGGTTTTCGACACGCGGGATGTTGGGTGAGTGACCATTCCGTTCATCTACATCTCCGCTTTCCGGGCAGTTGCATTGCTTACGACGGGATGTCGCGGGTCAGCTCTGTGGGCGAGCCCTTGCGGTCGCCGGGCAGGTCCATCGTAGTGCAGGTGCCGCCGTCGACAAATTTCCAGGCGTTGCCCTGATAATCGACAGTCGAGGTGCCTTGGCAGGTAGTGCCGGGTCCTGCCTTGCAGTCGTTCTGCCCCTTCAGGGCGACACCAAAGCACTTCTCCTTGCCGGCATCCATCGCCGCCTTGGCCTCTGCCTCGGACAGCGGCGCGGCCGTCGCAAAAGAAGCAAGAGCCGTGGCAACGGCGCCGGCCAGAAAGGCCGCGCTCACGGTTGATCTTGTTGACATGATTTCACCTCCGATTGGGTTGTTGCGCGCGCGGTTCCTCAAGCGCGCATTGGTCAGTTCGGTCCGGAGGTTCCCTGTGTTACATCTTTTGGGAACACGACTTCGTGATCGCCTTGGGTCTGGCTTGAGCAAAATTTTGCCGGTCACCAAAGAGGCCGACGACAAGGCCGCAAGCCGCTGGAAGGCGCCGTCGTCCGAATAGTCCGTGTCGGCGTCACGGAACCACCGCAATCCTGCGAGACCTTCCGACCAGTTTGGGTGCGCCATGGGGAGCAGGATCATGCTGGACAGGATCGCCGAGTTCTTCATCTTCGGTGTCGTGCCGCTGGTCGTTGGTATACTGGTGATGCCTGAGTTGTCCGTCGCTGCCGAGAAGACCCTGAAGGGCGAGGTGACGTATCGCGAGCGCGTCGCGCTGCCGCCCAACGCCGTGCTTTCCGTGCAGCTTGCCAATGTCTCGCAGGCCGATGCGCCGGCCGCTGTCATCGGCGAGCGGAAGATGGCGCCGGCCGGCCAGGTGCCGATCAAGTTCGAGGTCAGCTTCGATCCCCAGGTGATCCGGCCTGATATGACCTACGTGCTGCAGGCGCGCATCACCGTCGACGACAGGCTGTTGTTCATCTCCGATATGCGCCACCAGGTCGATCCGCTGAGCGACGCGCCGCAGACCATCATGCTGAAGATGGTGACGTCGAGCGAGCAGCCGGCGTCGGCCCCGGTGTTCGGGCAGATCTGGCTGATCGAGTATATCGACGGCATTGGTGTGATCGCCGAGCCCCAGGCGACGTTCAGGATCGACGAGGCCGGCAAGGCCGGCGGCAGCGGCCCTTGCAACGTCTACTTCGCCATCGCCAAAGTCGATGATTCGACGATCGCCATCAATGACATCGGTTCGACCTTCAAGGCCTGCGCGCCCGAGATCATGGCCGAGGAAAAGGCGCTGTTCGAGGCGCTGGCCAAGGCGGCGTCATACCATGTCGACGCCGGCAAGCTTGTTATCGCCGACAAGGACGGCCGCGTCATCCTGCGCTTCAACGCCGCGAGCTGATCGTTCAAAACCGGTTTCGGTTTTTGAGCATCTTGCGCGGTTGGAGGGCGGGAGTCCGGTGCAGGATCGCCGCAACGAAAAAAGGCCAGCATTGCGCCGGCCTTTTTTGCATGTGACGTGGTGATGGGCTTATCGGCTCAGCCGACGATCTCGGTGTCCGAGAACCAGTATTTGATCTCCTGCGCGGCCGTCTCCGGCGCATCGGAGCCGTGCACGGAATTCTCGCCGATCGACAGCGCGTGTACCTTGCGGATGGTGCCTTCGGCGGCGTTGGCCGGGTTGGTGGCGCCCATCACGTCGCGGTTTTTGGCAATGGCGTTCTCGCCTTCCAGCACCTGCACGACCGTTGGGCCCGCCGACATGGACTCGACCAGCTCGCCGAAGAACGGACGATCCTTGTGGACGGCATAAAAACCTTCCGCCTCGCGGCGGCTCATCCACACCCGGCGCGAGGCGATGACGCGCAGGCCGGCTTCTTCGAGCATCTGGGTGATGGCGCCGGTGAGATTGCGCCGGGTTGCGTCCGGCTTGATCATGGAAAAGGTGCGTTCGAGCGCCATGGGTCGTCCTTGTGATGGAGAGTGGAATTCAGGGTGGCGGGCTCTATACAAGCCGCCCGCCGGCTTGCCAAGGGGCTGGCACTAATGCATGTCGCGCAAAAGTGCGCAGCGGTTTTGCGATAACGACATGCATTAAAACAAGAACTTAAGCGCGTCGCCGACGCGCTTTAGCCGCCGCATAGCGTGTCGCCGTCAGCCAAGACCAATGTTGTCATAACTGCATCTCGATCGTCAGGTTGGCCGTATCGCCAGCCCGAAGGCCTTCGCGGACCCGCACCGCCGTCTTGATCGGCAACAGCAGGCTGCCGGATTTCTTGTCGGGAAACAGCGATGTCCGCCATCTGGTCTGGCCTATGACGGCTTCCACGCCAAGCGAACCCCAGGGCCGTGCCATGCCCGCCGTCGCCGTCTTGATCCGTGCCCCAAGCTCCGGCGGCAGCGTCACGAAATGCCAGCCGCCCTTGCCTGGATAGACCCAGATCTCGGCCTGCACGTCGTAGCGAAACATTTTGTGCCCTTCCTCAGATCAAGGCTGTCACCGGTGGCTTCGCCATAGTGCCATGTTGGCAACGCCGGCGATTGGCGAAAACATCCATGATATCATTCTTCCCTGCATGGAGGAGCCATTCTTCCCCTGCAAGAGAGGATGCCAGCGTCGCCGTTGCGCTACCGCCTTATCACCATCGAAGCACGCCGGACTTCCCAGCCCTCCCGTTCCAGTTCCGGCACGCTGTGGTTCTCGCTCGGGTAGCCGACGTAGAAGTAACCGATCAGCGTCCACTCCGGCGGCGCGTCCAGGATCGTCGCCATTTCGGCCGGATCGAGGATCGAGACCCAGCCCATGCCTATTCCTTCCGCACGCGCCGCCAGCCAAAAGGTGTGTGGATTGCCATCACCGCCGAATATTCGATGGTCGCGGGCATGGTCAGGCGGCCGAGCCCATGCCCCTGTTCTGTCGCGCGGTCGGCGAAAACCGCGAATTGACAAGGCGCCTCGTTCAGGCCGGCAAGTTTCAGGCGCGAATAAAGCGCGGCGCGTTTCGTTTCGTCGTGGTCGAGAGTGCGGCGTGCCGCGGCGGCGTCAGGGCATGCTTTGAGCGCTGCAATGCGGAGGCGCTCGCATCGTTCGGCGGCGCCAGGGCTGGCTCAGCCCGACCGAGGGCGCAATGCTGGCGACGTCAAGCAGCCGCTCCAGCGCGCCTTCCGGAAGCGGTGTCGGCTTGAATCGCCTGACGTCCCGCCGCCACAGGAAGAGATTGACCAGATCGGCGCGAAAATCGTCCGGGAATTCCGGGCCTGACGTCATGGTGTCGTGCTGCCTTTGCTAAAGGGAGTAGGGGAGTAGGACAGTAGGGCAGTAGGGCAGTAGGGCATAAGGCACTAGGTATGCGCGCCGCCGCGACTTCCCTACTACCTTACTGCCTTACCCCCCTATGCGGCGGCAGCCGCCGCCACCTTGCGGCGGAGGCCGCCATGCAGGTCGAGGCAGCGCTCGAACCACTGCGCCACCACATCGCTGTCGTCGAGCAACCGGTGGGGCGAGGCGATGCTGGCCGGGCTATTTTGGTTCACAGTCGGATCAGGCGCGCCCGCGTTCATCGGCGGTTCAGGTTCCATGGCGTAACATTGGCCCAGCAAAGGAGGAGGGCCATGAAAAAGCTCTTGTCTGTCCTTGTGGCCGCAGTTTTCGGTACGGCTTTTGCCTTGCCTTTGAATGCCGCGCCTCTCTCTATTCCGAAATCTGAGCAGGTGCAGAACAGCGCCGTCGAACAGGTTAGGCACCGTAGACACTGGCGACACAACTATGGTCACTGGCGGGGTGGTCGTCACTGGAACCGACGATACGCATTGCGGGGGTGTGGCTACTATGGGTGTTACCCGCGCCGCTATTATAGGCCCTACTACAGACCTTTTTATCGCCCCTACTACGGCTTTAGCCCCTACTACGGCTTTAGCCCCTATTACGGCCACCGTGGTTACTACCCGCACTACTACAATGGCTCAGGAGTGAGCATCTATCTGCATTTCTAGCTACGAAATCGTGGAAAGCGTCCCATACCCCCAAGCGCGGTTTCAGGGAAGGCGGAAAGCTGGCGGACCAGAGTGTTGGATGCCCGACGCGAATCGAATGGCCTTGGCCATTCCGATTTCAAGTTTGCAATCCGTCAGAGGATTTTGACTTCCGCAGCTGCACTCCGGACCCTGAAGATCGGGAGCGCCGGACTTTTCCTAGCCGGGTGGTCGCAGGGCGGCTTCGTGACGATGGCTTTCCTGGAAAAACTCGAGAGAGCGGGCATTTCAGTGAAGGCAGCTGCCACGGCAAGTGCGCCGATCGATATCTTTGTGGCATTGAACGGCGCCCTGAACTTTCCCCGAAAAAGGATGATGCACCGTGGATGACGACGATCGTCATCCTGACGGCCTTCTCCTTTGAGAACTACTACGGCACTCCCTTACTGCCTTACTCCCCTATGCGGCGGCGGCGGCCGCCGCCCCCATGCGGCCGAGGCCATCATGCAGGTCGAGGCAGCGCTCGAACCACTGCGCCACCACATCGCTGTCGTCGAGCAACCGGTAGGGGGAGGCGATGCGCGCCCATTGCAGCGCGCCGAAGACGATGTAGTCCGCAAACAGCGGTGATTGGCCGCCGATGAACGGCTGATAGGCGAGCGTCGAGCGCAACGGTTCCAGCGAGGCGCGGAAGGCGCCAAGGCCGGCGTCGCGCGCCGCCATCACCTCTTCCAGTCTCTTGCCGAAGCGCTGCTCGCGGTTTTGGCGGAAATAGGCGGCGTTCGCCTCGTCCTGCATGGCGTGGAGGTCCATGATCGCCGCAGTGGTGACATAGGGATGGATGGTCAGTTGCGACCAGCGTTCGATGAAGCGCGCCATCGCCTTGCCGCCGTCGCCGGAAAACAATGTCGGCCGCTCGGGATAGGCCTCGTCGAGATAGAGCGCGATGGCGAAAGAATCGGCGACCACCTTCTCGCCGTCGCGGATCACCGGAACGAGTTTCGAAACGCCGCCTTCAACTGTCGGCACTTCGAGAAAACATGTCGGCACGGTGGAGATGTCGAGCCCCTTGTGGGCAAGCGCCATCGCCGCCTTCCAGCAATGCGGGCTGAACGGACGGGCGGTATCGTGCCCGACGAGGTCATAGAGCAGAATGGTCATTGGCGGCAGCTTCCTTGCGGTCTACTAGAGCGATGTGCATCCACTTGGAAAGTACGCTCTGGCACTTTTGAATCTAAGCATCGGCCCGAAAACGGTACCGATTTTCGGGCCGATGCGGTAGGCACCCGGAACGGGGTCTCGTTGGTCGGGAGAAAAAAATGAAACAGCACTTCATGATGTTTGCGGCCTACAATCAATGGGCCAATAGCCGCATCTACGATGCCGCCGCCGATCTCGACGAGGAGGAATTTCACCGCAATGTCGGTGTTTTCTTCGGCTCGATAATGGGCACGCTCAACCATCTTCTGACCGCCGATCGCATCTGGATGAGACGCTTTACCGGCGAGGGCGACGCGCCGGCCAGGCTCGATACGATCCAGCACCGCGCCTTGCCGGGCTTGCGGCTGGCGCGCGAGGCCGAAGACAAAAGGATCATCGACTGGGTCGGGGCGTTAAGCGACAGGGCCTTGTCCGGCCGCTTCTCCTACATGACCGTCTCCGACATGCGCACCGTCTCGCAGCGGTTGGCGCCGGCGCTCGATCATTTCTTCAACCACCAGACCCATCACCGCGGCCAGGCGCACGCGATCCTGACCGTTCTCGGCCGGCCTTCGGTGCCACTCGACCTGACGCTGTTCCAGCGTAGCGAAGAGGGGCGCGCCTACGCCTGATTTCGGATTATCCGGATCGAACTGAAAGGGAAAACCCGTCGAAGATGAACAGCATCTCGACGGGCCATAGGCGCAAAAGAGGCCTAGCCAGTCAGGCGGCGTACCCGCCCTGGCCCCGGGCGGCCGGCTTGACCGAGACCGCCGGCTGGGCGGAAGGCCAGAGAATGCCTGCCGTCACCGCGAAGGTGATCAAGGCATCGCGTGCCGCTTCGGGCGAGATCTCGCCGGCGCGTGCCGCCTCGCAGGCCTTCACCGCTGCGCCGTAGCTCAGGCGTCGCCGCGATGGCGGGAACTCGGTCAGGAACTCATGCATGTCGAAGAGCGAAGCGATCATGCGCTTATGGCCGGCGCCGACGGTTACGGCGACCGGGGTGAAAAATGTCGTGTCGTGCATTCTGGCCTCTTGAATTGGGCGGAGGTGACGGCGGACGCCGCTCTCCGACCTGGGTCGGACGCCCAGAAACGCGGATTGCGGCTTCAGGTTCCATGTTGCCGAAATTTGGTTTTAGCCGCCAGGTCCCATGGCATGAGGGCCGTGCCGAAGAAGCGGCCTATTTCCACATGTCACGCATGCGGGCGCCAAGGTCGACGCGCACTTGCGGCTGGCGGCGCGGATCGTCCTTGACCTGGACGCTCGCCCACGATGTCTGTTCGAAGGCACTGAGGATCGAGGCCGGGATGAAGCGGGTGCGCGAGGCGTAAACGTGACGATCGCCACGCGCCGCCTGGCCGTGGACGAAAAAGCGCTGCGGCATGACTAGGTGCAGGCCGTCCTTGGCCCGCGTCATCGCCACGTAGAGCAGGCGGCGCTCCTCGTCGATGTCCGCCTCGCTGCCAACAGCGAGGTCGATAGGGATACAGCCGTCGACGGTGTTGAGCACGAAGACGTTCTTCCATTCCTGGCCCTTGGCAGAATGGATGGTCGACAGGATCAGATAGTCCTCGTCGCGATGCGGCGGCCCAGCCTCGTCGCTGGTCGCATCCGGCGGATCGAGCGTCAGCTCGGTGAGGAAACGCTCGCGCGAGGCGTAGCCCGAGGCGATCTGTTCGAGCTGCAGAATATCGGCCCGGCGCGTCGTTGCGTCCTCGTGGATGCGGTCAAGATGCGGCTCATACCAGAGCCTGACCTGTTCGAGATCAACAGGCCATTTTCCCGACCCGGTGCGAAGCTGCGAGAACAGCGCGACGAAACCCGGCCAGTCGTCGGCGGCGCGTTGCGGCGGCCGGTAGCGCGCCAGCCCCATCGCTTCGTCGAGCGACGTCGCCATGGTGTCGACGATCTGCGAAGCCGCCGAAGGGCCGATGCCGGGCAAAAGCTGCAGCACGCGAAAACCGGCGACGCGGTCGCGCGGGTTTTCGGCGAAGCGCAGCACCGCCAGCACGTCCTTGACATGGGCGGCGTCGAGGAACTTCAGCCCGCCGAACTTGACGAACGGGATGTTGCGGCGCGTCAGCTCGATCTCCAGCGGCCCGCTGTGGTGCGAGGCGCGAAACAGCACGGCCTGCGCCTTCAGCGCCGTGCCGGCCTCACGCTCGGTCAGGATCGCCTGGCAGACGTAACTCACCTGCTCGGCCTCGTCGCGAACGCTGACCAGCTTCGGCTTTTCGGTCGATCTGCGCTCCGACCAGAGGTTCTTGGCAAAGCGCTCCGAGGCCTCGCCGATCACCGCATTGGCGGCGGCCAGGATGGTCTCGGTCGAGCGGTAGTTGCGCTCCAGCATGACGATCTCGGCCGGCTGCGCGAATTGTTTGGGGAAGTCGAGGATGTTGCGCACTTCCGCCGCGCGAAACGAATAGATCGACTGCGCGTCGTCGCCGACCACCGTCAGCCCGGATCCGTCCGGCTTGAGCGCCGTGAGGATCGCGGCCTGCAGCCGGTTGGTGTCCTGGTACTCGTCGACCAGCACATGGTCGAAACGCCCACCCAGATGCGCTGATATCTCCGGCTCGCCGGCCATCTGCGCCCAGTAGAGCAGCAGGTCGTCGTAATCGAGCACGTTCTGCGCCTGCTTGGCCTCGACATATCGGGCAAACAGCGCCTTAAGCTGTTCTGCCCAACCCGCGCACCAGGGAAACACCGAACCGAGAATCTCGCCGAGCGGCGCCTGCGCGTTGACCGCACGCGAATAGATCGCCAGGCACGTGCCCTTGGTCGGAAAACGGCCTTCGGTTTTCGAGAAGCCGAGTTCGTGCCGGGCGAGGTTCATCAGGTCGGCCGAATCCTCTCGGTCATGGATGGTGAAGGCCGGATCGAGGCCGATCTCCAGCGCATAGTCGCGCAGCAGCCTGGCGCCAATGCCGTGAAATGTGCCGGCCCAGCTCAGCGCATCGGTGATAATGGAAGCGTCCCGGCCGAGCACCTCGCCGGCGATGCGCTCGACCCGCTTGGCCATTTCCGATGCGGCACGACGCGAAAACGTCATCAAAAGGATGCGCCTGGGGTCAGCGCCCCTGACGATCAGATGCGCGACGCGATGCGCCAGCGTGCTGGTCTTGCCGGAGCCGGCGCCGGCGATCACCAGCAACGGCCCGGCGACCGCGCCGTCGCCATGCTCGACGGCAAGGCACTGCTCGGCATTCAGCTTTGCGAGATAGGCAGGCCGGAAGGTCGAATCACGGGCAGCGAGGTTCATTGCCCATCAAGCATCGTTTCTGCTTTGTTCGCAACGCTCTCGACGTGAAAGTTGCGACCGATGCGTCCGATTCTACTGGCGCACCAGCCGATGAACTGGGCCTAGCGCTGGGGCTCTACGCCCATCGCCGCCGACTGCCGCGGCAACGACTTGTCGTCATCGGGAGGCGGCAGCAACAGCGGATCGAAGTCGTCGGGCACTTCGTCAATGATTTCCCTGACTATGCGGTAGGCCACGTAGATGGCGGCCCCGGTTATGAGCAGACGGATCATGATTTTCTCCACTGGTATGAACCAACCGAAGAGGCCGCGTTTTGTTCCCCGCTTTCCAAAGGCCCCGAGCTCTGCCTGAGGGTGCAACCAAATCGGCACCGTCTCGTTTGCCCGGTGACAGGAGGTTGCGATGAACAAGCTATCAATCTCGTTGGCTTTGGCGGCGGCGCTGGCTGTCGCGGCTTGCGATAACAACATCCCACCGACAAAGGCCCCCGGCGCCGATCAAAACCCGCAGGTCGACCCTGCACCCAACTCGACGTCAGGCGATGATCAACCCGGCGCGCCGTCGGCGCAGTGATGGAACGCAGTAGGAAAGGTGGCCGGCGCCGCTTGGGAGGGGAGCGATGACGCCGGCCAGGCGGGTATCAGGTCCGCCGCATACCTAGAGATAGCTGAGTCTTGCCGTTGCGTCATGGGGTGATCGCGGAAGACCACCGCCTTGAACAGGCAATCAACTGACAAATGTGACAAAACTGCAATTTTCAGATGCGAGAAGTCGATGCTCGCCAGGCGCCGCGCCGTCGCAGCAGGGTCCCGGCCCAATTCAAAGCTGGCCCTCTGATCCGGCGAGGCCGGCAATCGGATCAATCGTCTTCCCCACCGCGGCATAAAGCAACCGGCCGCGCCGGGCATTTTCATACCTTATCCGGCCAAGCGGCGCTCAAGGTCTTGCGAAGCGCTGACGTCCCGTGCAAAAGCGCGGCCATGCTGATCATTAACGACCTTTCGCTCCGCATGGCCGGACGCCTGCTTCTTGACCATGCCTCGCTGACCTTGCCGGCCGGCAGCAAGGCAGGGCTTGTCGGTCGCAACGGCACCGGCAAAACGACTTTGTTCAAGGCGATCACCGGCGACCTCGCCTCCGAGAGCGGCTCGATCGGCCTGCCGAAGAACACGCGCATCGGCCAGGTGGCGCAGGAAGCGCCCGGCACTGAGGAGCCGCTGATCGAGATCGTGCTCAAGGCCGACCTTGAACGCTCCGCACTGATCGAGGAGGAAAAGACGGCGACCGATCCTCACCGCATCGCCGATATCCACATGCGGCTGGCCGATATCGACGCCCATTCGGCCGAGTCGCGCGCTGCCACCATCCTCGCCGGCCTCGGCTTCGACGACGCCGCCCAGCGGCGGCCGGCCTCGTCCTTCTCCGGCGGCTGGCGCATGCGGGTGGCGCTGGCGGCGGTGCTGTTTGCCGAGCCCGATCTTCTGCTGCTCGACGAGCCGACCAACTATCTCGACCTCGAAGGCACGCTATGGCTGGAAAACTACGTGTCGAAATATCCGCACACGGTGCTGCTGATCTCGCACGACCGCGACCTGCTCAACCGCGCCGTCAACTCGATCGTCCATCTCGACCAGAAGAAACTGACCTTCTGGCGCGGCGGCTACGACCAGTTCGAGCGCCAATACACCGAGCAGCGCGAATTGCAGGAGAAGGGCAGGGTCAAGCAGGAAGCCGCACGCAAGCACATGGAGTCCTTCGTCGAGCGCTTCCGCGCCAAAGCTTCCAAGGCGAGACAGGCCCAGTCGCGCATCAAGGCGCTGGAGAAGATGAAGCCGATCGCCGCAATTGTGAACGACAACGTGCGGCCGTTCTCCTTTCCCGAGCCGGTGAAGACCGTGGCCTCGCCGATTATTGCGCTCAACAGCGTCAATGTCGGCTATGTCCAGGGTGAGCCGATCCTGAAGAAGATGACGCTGCGCGTCGATGCCGACGATCGCATCGCGCTGCTTGGTGCCAACGGCAACGGCAAGTCGACCTTCGCCAAATTGCTGTCCGGCCGCCTGAAGCAGGAGACCGGCACCATGACGGTGGCGCCCGGCCTGAAGGTGGCGATCTTTGCCCAGCATCAGCTCGACGATCTCCGACCGAATGAAAACGCCTATGAGCATGTCCGCCGGCTGATGCCGGAAGCGCTGGAATCGAAGGTGCGCGGCCGCGTCGCCCAGTTCGGCCTGACCACCGAGAAGATGAACACCGCCGCCAAGGACCTGTCCGGCGGCGAGAAGGCGCGGCTGCTGATGGGCCTGTCGGCGTTCGAGGGGCCAAACCTGTTCATCCTCGACGAACCGACCAACCATCTCGATATCGACAGCCGTGAATCGCTGATCCATGCGCTGAACGAATTTCCCGGCGCCGTCATCCTGATCTCGCACGACCGCCATCTGCTCGAGGCGACGGCCGACCGGCTGTGGCTGGTCAAGGACGGCACGGTCAACCCCTATGACGGCGACCTTGATGACTACAAGACGCTGGTCACCGGCGTATCAGGCGACCGCCGCGGCAAGCGCGAGGCCGAAAAAGCCTCGAAGGCCGACCGCCGCCGCGATGCGGCCGCACGCCGCGCCACCTTCGAGCCGCTGGCCAAGGAGATCCGCGCCACCGAAGCGCTGATGGACCGCATCCGCAAGCGCATCGACTTGATCGAGGACGAGCTCGCCAATCCGGCGGTCTATGAAAAGGACCCGTCGACGGCGACACGGCTGGCCAAGGAGCGCTCGCAGCTGGCCCAGACGCTCTCCGCCCATGAGGAAAAATGGCTGTCGATGTCGGCGGAATACGAGGAAGGCACGGCGGAGTAGCGCGACGCCCCTCCTGCCTTCGCCCACAAGGGGAGAAGGGAAGGCCCACAGGGCTCCGAATCCAGGTTAACGGCGTAGGTCGCCGAGGATTGCGGCGAGGTAGTCGGTGCTCCAGCCTGCCTTTT